>CAZIPG010000033.1:8989-19124 GCA_964540955.1 uncultured Rheinheimera sp. | reverse complement strand
GGGTGATTAGACTATCTTGACTGAAATAGCCTCGCCTTTCAGCTGCTTTTTAACCTGACGTTTTGTCCGGTCAACCACGTCGCCGACTAACTGACCGCAGGCGGCATCGATATCATCACCACGAGTTTTTCGGACTATGACGGTAAAACCATATTCCTGCAATACTTTATTAAATCTGTCGATGCGAGAATTGCTCGAGCGTTTATAAGGCGAACCTGGGTACGGATTAAATGGGATTAAATTAATTTTCGAAGGCGTATCTTTTAATGCTTTCGCCAGTTCATGCGCCTGTTCCATACTGTCATTGATGCCTTCCAGCATGACATATTCCACGGTGACTTTGTCATTGGCGCGTGAACCATCAACATAACGTTTAGAAGCCGCCAAAAACTCTTCCATCGGATATTTTTTGTTCACGGGGACTAATTCATCACGCAGCTGATTGTTCGGGGCATGCAATGAAATTGCCAGTGCGACATCAATTTTTTCTTTTAATAAATCAAGCGCTGGAACCACGCCAGAAGTACTGACAGTGACACGACGTTTGGATAATCCAAATCCAAAGTCTTCCATCATTAATTCCAGTGCAGGCACAAGGTTATTTAAATTTAATAAGGGCTCGCCCATTCCCATCATCACCACATTGGTGACTGGTTTTTCACCGGTGTCACCATAGCTACCGATAATTTGGCTCACGCGCCAGACTTGGCCAATGATTTCAGAGACACTGAGATTACGGTTAAAGCCTTGTTGCGCAGTAGAACAAAACGAACAATCTAATGCACAGCCAACTTGCGAGGAAACGCAGAGTGTCCGACGGTCACGCTCTGGGATCCAAACGGTTTCAACTTCTTGTCCACCTTTTAAACCCATGACAAATTTGATTGTCCCATCCGCACTGTCTTGTCGGGTGACCACAACTGGCGCTTCAATGACCGCTTTTTGCTTTAATTTCTCTCGCAACTCTTTGTTAATATTGGTCATTTTATCGAAATCATCAATGCAGAAATGGTAAATCCATTTCATTAATTGATCGGCGCGGAACGCTTTTTCACCCAATGACACTAAAAAGGCTTTCATTTCATCACGGGTCAAATCTAATAAATTGACTTTTTCAACTGCAGTATTCATCAACAAGTTCCTCGCCACGGGCCGATTTTGTCTGTGTGCGTGTCAACGTAGACAGACAAAATCATCCCCAATATTTGGGTTATGGTCTATTTAGCGATTTAGAGCCTAAATAGCCTTAGCATCGCTATGGAATTAACCATAGTTTTTATAGACAGAAAGGGGGCTCGGCCCCCTTTGCTAGTTTTATTGCTATTGAGATGTCGAAACATCTCAAGTGCTACTCTCGATTAACGAGTACGAGCACAAAGTTCTGCGTCAGTGAAGAAGAACGCAATTTCACGAGCAGCAGAAGCAGCAGCATCTGAACCGTGAACTGCGTTTTCATCGATGCTTGCAGCGTAGTCAGCACGTAAAGTACCAGCAGCAGCGTCTTTTGGATTGGTTGCACCCATGATTTCACGGTTTTTGCGAACTGCGTCTTCGCCTTCTAATACTTGAACCATGACTGGACCTGAAGTCATGAAAGAAACTAATGCGTTAAAGAATGGACGCTCTTTGTGCTCAGCGTAGAAGCCTTCAGCTTGTTCACGAGTTAAGTGCAACATCTTTGCAGCAACGATTTTCAAACCAGCTGATTCGAAACGGTGGTAGATTGCACCGATCAGATTTTTAGCAACTGCGTCTGGTTTCACGATTGAGAAGGTACGTTCTAAGGCCATGAAGGTCTCCGATTAGATAAATGTTGAAAATTCAGCGGTCGCGAATTATACGCTATTGCTTTCGTGTTGACTATTTTTTTGCAAGATTCTTGCGGCAAGAAGGGACTAAAAGAGCGGTAAATTTCGCGAACAGAACAAGGCCAATAACAACAACATAAAAATAAACATCGAAAGAACAGAATTGTTCCTTCGATGCTGATGCCATTCTTGTTTAGAATTTGCCAATCACCTTCACACTCGCATCGACCGCAGCAGCATCAATATACCCAATTGCGGTTGGATCAGCCGCCACCGCAGCTTTCATCGCCGCATCATCAGCGACTTCTTTAGGTGGTGTGCCCTTGCCGGTAAATACTAACTTCGACCAATAGGCTTTCATTTGGCTCGATGACTTCCCAAGCACTTTGCTATCAAAATCAGCACGAGTGGCTGCTGATTCAGCCAGATTCATCGGCGTCGCTTTTGAACCATTGCTAAAAGAGGTTCCACGGCCGGTAAACAGGCGAGTGATTTCCGCTTGATCCACAGCAGCTGCGTTGGATGGGTGGACAATCACAGCAACTTCAGCGGTGACTAACTGACTGGTTAACGCCAGAGGCACTAATAAAATTTTGAACCAACTCATGGTTATCTCCAGTTATAAACTCATTCAATTCAATGCTTAATAGACGTATTTGTTCGAAGATCCGCGCATTAGATTTAGCAACCATTAAGCCTAATAAAACGCAGATCTCAGCAACAAGCACATCCAATTGTGGTTTTAGAAAACCACATCAACCCCAAGAGACACTAGATTAGTGGTCGCATCCGTCACCCGATCCTTCGCTTTGGTAAGCTGGAATTTAAAGGCAGCAGCAGAGTGAAAATCATAGCGCAGCCCTAAATTCGTAGTATTGGTATCCACAAAGCGCGAAGCGACTAAGCCGGTCACGGTGCTTTTTAACGGATGGCCGTTTGGCATCGCCTCATAAATCTCAGGTTTGATTTCATCATCATCCCACTCTAACGAGACATAAGGAGTAAAATGACCAAAACGATGACCTAAAGAAATATAAGATGATTCCTGATTAGCGTAGAAACTATCATCCACTTTAACAAAGGTATATTCAAATACTGAAACCCAATCATTTCGGTCATAGTTCATGCCAAAACCAAAGAAACTCCCGCGATCTTTATCAAAATCGATGGCTTTGATCACTGACGCTTGGCCGGTTGCAGCTAAACCAGCAAATAACGGATTTAATGCATCCGCTTGGATGGTGACATCGCCGCGTAAATAGGCCATACGCATGCCGAACCAATCTTGGCTCAACTCCCAAGTCATCCCCATAATATCATCGATTTTAGTGGGTGATTCAGCCCCTTGTAGAGTCACATCCCCATCATAAGAACCATAGACAAACTGCATGCTGGACTGCATGTCTTTGAAGGAGGTGTTGTAATAGACCGACACCCCTGAAATCCGATCAAAACCCAGATCATAAACACTTTGTGGTGTTCTTAACCAATCATAGGCATAACCCACGTCACGGAAGTCAGAGTATTTATAAAACGGTGTCCGCAGGCGACCAGCATTGACCCGCCATTCATCATTAATTTGGTAAGTTAAAAATGCCCATTCAAAATCAAATGAGAAATCATCGCTACCCCGGGAGACCAATTGTGCAGTGACCGATAAGTCATTACCTAAATCACTTTGGGCTTGCAGAGCGAACAAACTTTCATTTTTTAAATCGATACTATCGTCATAACCATACAAAGTATCGTCCGCTGATGTTGTCATCCCTGCTTTAATTGAAGCAAATCCGTTAATCTTCACTTCAGCAGATACTGAACCTGCCGCTAAACCTAACGCAACCATGGCTGCAATACAGGTTAATCTCATCCCAAGTACTCCTCACATGACCAGGTAATTTCTCAATAAGCCTAGTTGAATAATCAAAAATAACCAACAAATTCAGAAGTCTAAAATTTAGTTCCTTTTGATCAGAAATAAATTTCCGGCGAATTTTAGCGGAGTCAGTGGAAATGAACTAGAGGAAAATTGAGACAGAAGGTTTTTTTATTAATCGTGGCAAAGACTTAGCAAGAAATCACCCTTTGATAACAAGGCTGCAGCAATACATAGTTATCACGGAGCCTTTGCTGCAGACTCCGTGATCCTTCAAATCAGTGGCCTTCACTGACCATATTGACGGTATATTTAGGGATCTCCACCACTAAATCTTCGTCACTGACTCTCGCTTGGCAACCTAAGCGTGATTCAGGTTCAAGACCCCATGCTTTATCCAACATGTCTTCTTCCAGTTCATCACTTTCGTTCAGTGAATAAAACCCCTCACGCACCACGACATGGCAAGTCGTACAAGCACAAGATTTCTCACAGGCATGCTCAATGGAAATGCCGTTACGCAGTGCCACATCTAAAATGGTTTCACCTGACTTCGCTGATAAAGCAGCCCCTTCTGGGCATAACTCAGGATGGGGGAGGAAAATAATTTGTGGCATCTTACACCTCGTCGACTTTGTGGCCTTGCAATGCTTTGCGAATGGATTGATCCATCCGCCGCGCGGCAAATTCATCAGTTAAATGGTTAGTATGTTCAATCGCTGCTTTGATAGCGTGCGTTTCAGTGCCTTCACTTAATGTGTGTAATTGTTGCAAAGCTTGCTCAATTTCTGCGAGTTCAGTGGCATCTAATAAATGCGCATCAACGGCAATCGCAGCACTCACGGCTTCCCAAACGCGTTTAGCTTCGACTTGCTGCTCCCGCAACAAGCGTTGTTGCATATCTTGCCGGGCAAATTGCATTGAGCTTTGGATCATGTCGGCAATTTGGTTATCACTCAAGCCATAAGAAGGCTTCACTTGAATGCTTGCACTGACTTGGGTTGATTTTTCTTGAGCCGTCACGCTTAACAAACCATCCGCATCCACTTGAAAGGTCACGCGAATATGCGCACCACCGGCTGGCATCGGCGGAATACCCGTGAGATTAAATTGCGCGAGCGAACGGCAATCACTGACTAATTCACGTTCGCCTTGCAAAACATGGATCGACATCGCGGTTTGGCCATCTTTAAAGGTGGTAAACTCTTGCGCTCTGGCAACAGGAATAATGGTATTGCGCGGAATGATTTTTTCGACCAACCCGCCCATCGTTTCCAACCCTAACGACAATGGGATCACATCTAGCAACAAGGTGTCGGTATCCGATTTATTGCCAACCAACACATTGGCTTGGATTGCCGCACCGATTGCGACCACTTTGTCAGGATCAATCGACGTTAATGGCTCTTTACCGAAAAATTCACCCACTAAAGTTCTGACTAATGGCACCCGGGTAGAACCACCCACTAAAACCACTTGGCTGATTTCATCGGTTTCAACATTTGCATCACGCAGCGTCTGTTTACAGGCTCGAATAGTTTTGCGAATTAAAGGACTAATCAGCTCATCAAATTGCGTGCGAGTCAAGGTAAGGGATACAGGGCCGTTGGCCAGCTCTACACTTACTTGCACTTCTGCCAACTGACTTAATTGCTCTTTGATTTGGCGTGCTAATTGCAAAAATTGGCGCAGTGTTTGGTGCGAAACTTCAGTAATTCCGGTTTGTTGCTTGAGCCAATCGACTATCAAATGGTCGAAGTCATCGCCACCGAGCGCAGAGTCGCCACCTGTAGCTAATACTTCAAATACACCGCGCTTGAGGCGTAAAATAGAGATATCAAAAGTGCCACCGCCCAAATCGTAAACAGCAACAACGCCTTCTTGTCCTGAATCTAAACCATAGGCAAGCGCTGCTGCCGTTGGTTCGTTCAATAAACGTAAGACTTTTAAACCTGCGAGGCTGGCTGCATCTTTGGTGGCTTGACGTTGCGAGTCATCGAAATAAGCGGGAACTGTGATGACCACGCCATTCAATTCGCCGCCCAGAGTCTGGCTTGCAGTATCAGCAAGCGTTGCCAAAATTTCCGCCGACACTTCGACTGGATTTTTAATGCCACGCACAGTATTAATAGCAACAAGACCTTGTTGATCAACCAGATGGTAAGGCAGATGTTGGCGGTTATTCACGGTCTCTTGGTAACCACGCCCCATCAATCGCTTCACTGAGACGATGGTATTTTCAGGGTCGAGTGCAGCATCTGCTTGCGCTTGTTTACCCACAACAACGCCGTCTTGCGTGTATCGGACAACTGAAGGCACCATATCTTCACCTTGCGCATTGGCCAAGGTTTTTGCTTCGCCACTGCGCACAGTCGCAACCAATGAATTCGTAGTGCCTAAATCAATACCTGCTGCCAATCGATGTTGGTGTGGCGCAGCGCTTTGACCAGGTTCAGCGATTTGTAATAAAGCCATAATTGGGATCAGTCTTGTAGTTGCTGTTCGATTAACTCCAGCTCATGCTGAAGTTTAAAGAAAAATTTAAGTTTGCGGATTATATCAGCTGCTGCTAAATCTTGCTCAGGGTTGTTGGCGCTTAAAGCGGTCGCTAAACGTTGCAATAAGTTTTTACGATTGGCACTAATTTGCTGTTCGATATCATCGATCAAACTGAAAGGATCTGAGGCTTCAGTGATCTCAGCAAGTTGTTCCCGCAGTTCCATCTGTTGCATCAAGAAATGAGTATCGGTAAAACTGCGCTGTTCGTGACTGAGTTTTACCCCGCGCAACGCGAGCAGATGCTCGGCTCGCAGTAACGGCTGTTTTAAAGAATGATACGCATCATTGATGTTCGCAGCTTGTTGCACCGCCATCATGCGGTCACGCTCGGACGCTGCAGCAAAATTATCTGGATGAAAATTGCGCTGCAGTTCGAGGTAACGAGTGCCGAGTTCGGTTAAATCGATATCAAACCCGACTGGCAGCTGAAACAGCTGAAAATAGTTCATTCGACCGCCAAGTTATACGGTAAAACTTTCGCCACAACCACATTCGCCGGCGACATTCGGATTATTGAATTGAAAGCCTTCATTCAAGCCTTCTTTCACAAAATCCAATTGGGTGCCATCGATGTAGACCAAACTTTTGCCATCAACAATGAGTTTTAAATCATCGTGGTCAAATACTTGATCATCTTCGTTTAATTCATCAACGAATTCGAGAACATAGGCCAACCCCGAACAACCGGTAGTTTTCACACCAACGCGCAAACCCAGACCTTTGCCTCGATTATGCAAAAAGGTACGAACTCGTTCAGCTGCCGCTGGGGTCATCGAAATAGCCATAACTGTTAGCTCCCGTGGCGTTGTTTATAATCTGCAATTGCCGCTTTAATCGCGTCTTCTGCCAAAATTGAACAGTGAATTTTAACAGGTGGTAACGCAAGTTCTTGCGCGATATCGGTATTTTTGATTTGCGCAGCTTCGTCTAAGCTTTTGCCTTTCACCCATTCAGTCACTAAAGAGCTCGATGCAATCGCACTGCCGCAACCATAAGTTTTAAACTTGGCATCTTCAATAATACCTTGGTCGTTCACTTTGATTTGCAGCTTCATCACGTCGCCACATGCTGGGGCGCCTACCATGCCAGTTGCAACTGTTGGGTCGTCTTTGGCAAAAGCACCAACGTTGCGTGGATTTTCGTAGTGATCAATGACTTTTTCGCTGTATGCCATGAAAATTTACCTCATTTAACTGGTTTGTCGATGACACATCGACATCATCGGTTTAGGACTCTATTAATGAGCAACCCAAGCCACTGAATTCAAATCAATACCGTCTTTGTACATATCCCAAAGTGGCGACATTTCACGTAATTTGGCAATCGCTTCATGCACGATCTTAATCGTATGATCAATTTGCTCTTCCGTCGTAAAACGGCCAATGCTGAAACGAATTGAACTGTGCGCTAATTCATCGCTAAGGCCCAAAGCGCGTAACACGTAAGATGGCTCTAAGCTCGCAGAAGTACAGGCTGAACCTGATGACACGGCGATATCTTTTAATGCCATAATCAATGACTCACCTTCAACATAGTTGAAGCTGATATTGGTGATGCCTGGCACGCGATTTGAAGCGTCACCATTTAAAAACACTTGTTCAATGTCTTTGATGCCATCCCACAACCGCTGACGTAATGTGGCAAAACGTTGATTTTCTTCAGCCATTTCCAGCTTCGCAATGCGGAAAGCCTCACCCATGCCAACAATTTGATGAGTGGGTAATGTGCCTGAACGCATGCCACGTTCATGGCCACCGCCGTGAGTCTGAGCTTCTAAGCGGATCCGCGGTTTACGGCGAACATACAAAGCGCCAATCCCTTTAGGGCCATAAATTTTGTGCGCAGAAAACGACATTAAGTCGACTTTAAGTGTCTGTAAGTCGATGTCAACTTTGCCTGCAGCTTGTGCGGAGTCGACATGGAAAATGGTGCCATTGGCACGGCACATCTCACCGATGGCAGCGATATCTTGCACAACGCCAATCTCGTTGTTCACCATCATGATGCTGACAACCACAGTATCTGGTCGCATCGCCGCTTGCAGCTTCGCTAAATCAACCAAGCCATTAGCTTCCACGTCAAGGTAAGTGACTTCAAAACCTTCACGCTCCAGAGCACGCATAGTATCGAGCACAGCTTTATGCTCAGTTTTGAGCGTGATTAAGTGCTTGCCTTTTTTATGATAAAACTGGGCTGCACCTTTAATAGCCAAATTGTTTGATTCGGTCGCGCCTGAGGTGAAAACGATTTCGCGTGGATCTGCATTCACTAAATCAGCAATCTGACTACGAGCAATTTCGACCGCTTCTTCGGCATGCCAGCCAAAACGATGTGAACGAGAAGCTGGATTGCCAAACTCTCCATCCATTGTCAGATATTGCATCATCTTTTCAGCAACGCGAGGGTCGACTGGCGTTGTGGCGGCATAATCTAAATAAATTGGTAGCTTCATGGTCTGCTCCGTCTGTTGCTTACAACTGGCAACTGACTTCAATTTCAGTTACAAGGTTTTTTAAATGACGGCTGTCCTGCCGTTTCGCCACACTTTGAATTTCATGCTGGCTGACTAACTCACCCAAAGTAATTTGGGTTAAGAAGTCTTCAATCCTATTGCTTAAATCACTCCACAAGCTGTGGGTTAAGCATTTTGCGCCGCCTTGGCAATCAGATTTGCCTTGGCAACGAGTCGCATCGACAGATTCGTCTACGGCACTGATCACTTCAGACACAGAAATTTTATGCGCATCTTTCCCCAGCTGATAACCACCGCCAGGACCGCGAACACTGCTCACTAGCCCATGTTTACGCAAGCGAGCGAATAATTGTTCAAGATAAGACAAGGAAATTTCCTGACGGATAGAAATGTCGGCTAATGGCACTGGGCCTGCACTTGCATGCAGTGCCACATCGAGCATCGCAGTAACGGCATATCGACCTTTGGAAGTAAGTCTCATCTGAGCTCCGAAGCAAAAGAATTAGAATGGCGCAAATTGTACATTCCCGACTGATTTAGTCAAGTATTAATCCGACTAAATTAGTCAACTATTCGTTCTTCAGGCTGTTAGATGGTTGGGTCGAACTCATCCAACATTTTTTTTCGTTGCTGTGCCGCGAGCCGCTCCGCTTCACGAAATGCCTCATCGTCAATTTCCATGCTGGGCACTTCTGAACAAACATTGCCGCCAAGTTGATTGACGCTCTTGCAAAGTTCGGCCACTTTATTATCAAGCAATTGAATATGATCCAACATACGCCCAATGGCATTAGAAACTGGATCTGGATTGTCGCTCGACACGGCATAAGCATCAAAGCCAAACTTTTTCGCCAGATGTTGCCGTTGTTCATTCACAGCAGCATCAGCTTTGGCCACAATGCGACCTGGAATTCCTACCACTGTGGCGCCAGCAGGCACATCTTTCACCACCACAGCATTCGAGCCAATCCGAGCATTTTCACCAACATATAACGGACCGAGCACTTTAGCGCCGGCACCAATCACCACGTTATTGCCCAAAGTTGGATGGCGTTTTCCTGGATTCCAACTGGTGCCCCCCAAGGTAACGCCATGATAAAGAGTGACATCATCCCCAATTTCTGCAGTTTCACCGATCACCACGCCCATGCCGTGGTCGATGAAAAAACGACGACCAATTTTTGCGCCTGGATGGATTTCAACGCCCGTCAACCAACGAGCAATGGTGCTGAAGAAGCGCGCTAACCACTGCCAACCTGCGCACCACAGCTTATGATTCAGACGATGCCACCAGATGGCATGAAGACCTGGGTAATTGGTGAGCACTTCAAAAAAGCTCCGCGCCGCTGGGTCACGGTCGAATACGCTTTTAATGTCTTCTTTAATGCCTGCAAACATGAGGAGATCCCTTTAAAAAGAGAG
>CAZIPG010000033.1:0-8979 GCA_964540955.1 uncultured Rheinheimera sp. | reverse complement strand
CGCTGAAGTTTTTAAGAACTATATCTCACTTAGATTTACGAATAAAACAGTTAAAAAACCAGTAAAAAGAGAGCGATTTATTGCTCGCTGCCGCTTTGTTTATATTTACGTTGGATCGAAGTCAAAATACCGCGCAAAATGTTGAGCTCTGCCTCTTCAGGTCTGGCTCGAGTAAATAATCGACGCAACTTAGTCATTACGATGCCGGGGTGCTGCTGGATGATGAACCCTGTTTCATTGAGCGTTTGCTCCAGGTGTACATAAAATTTATCCATTTGGTCTGCGGTTGGATAGACAGTCTCTGAAACAGGCACTAGTTGCTCTTGTACCGCTAAAGCCGCCATCCGTACTTCATACGTCAATATTTGTACCGCCATCGCTAAATTCAATGAACTGTATTCAGGATTTGCAGCAATACATAGGTGGTGATTACAAAGCTGGAGCTCTTCATTGGAAAGGCCACTACTCTCACGGCCGAAAATGATGGCCACAGGCTTGTCTTGCGACTCTTGTATCGCTTTCTGCGCGCAAGTTCTCGGATCGAGCATCGGCCAAGGCAAAGTCCGAGAGCGCGCGCTGGTGCCAACAATCAAACCACAATCCGCAATCGCCTCTTCCAAAGTTTCAACAATCTGTGCCTTGGCTAAAATGTCGCTAGCACCGGCCGCCAAAGCGTAAGCTTGGCCATCTGGCGCTTCTTTTGGTGCGACTAACCACAACTGACTCAGTCCCATCGTTTTCATCGCGCGAGCAACAGACCCCATATTACCGGTATGAGTGGTGCCAACTAAAATGATGCGGATTTGCTCTAACATAGTCATCCAGTGCTAACTTCGTTTTGGGGCGGCTATGTTAGCACAAGGTTTTATCGCAGTATATTGGGAAGTCTGGCCATCTATCTGCAAATGGGTGAAGCGCCGATAACTCACGACCGCCCTTAAATATTGTTCGCGACACACAGCGCAGCAACCGCGCTGTGATTTCCTCGCAAATTAACCACGCTTAATCGAATCCAGCCGTTTTTTTCCACGAAATGGTTCTGCAATCATGGCGCAGCTTTGCTAAACTACCGCCGTCTTTTAACCGCTAAGGATTGTCCGTATGAAAGCAACACCGTTATTTCTTGCAATTTCTACGTTAGTATTTAGTAGTTTTACTATGGCTGCACCCGTTGATCACACCAGCGCAATTCAAGCAGCAATCGATCATCCGATCCGCAGTACTGCCAATAAAGCACGCGATCAATATCGTCACCCGCTAGAAACCTTGAGCTTCTTTGAAGTCACCCCAAAAAGTACCGTGGTTGAAGTCGCACCGGGTGGCGGTTGGTATTCTGAAATTCTGGCCCCGTTACTGCAAAAGGAAGGCCAGTACTATGCTGCGCATCAGCCTGCCAATTCTAAGTCAGAATACGCCCAAAAAAGCCTTGCCAGCTACAAAGCCAAACTTGCTGCCGATCCTGTGTTTAGCAAAGTTGTCGTAACCGAATTTGCCCCTGTCGCCGGCCAAAAAATTGCCCCAGATGAAAGCGCAGATGTCGTGGTGACCTTCCGTAACTTACACAACTGGTATATACAAAAAGGCGATGAAAGCTTATTAAATGCCTATAAAAGTTTTTATGCCGCGTTAAAACCAGGTGGTGTTTTAGGGGTTGTTGAACATCGTCTGCCGGAAAACAAACTCAGCACTGACTGGAAAAAAACGGGGTACATGCCGCAAAGTTTAGCCATCAAATTAGCTGAACAAGCCGGTTTTGTCTTGGAGGCAACCAGTGAAGTGAATGCCAATCCGAAAGATACAGCAGACCATCCGTCAGGGGTTTGGGCATTGCCGCCAACCCTCGCTAACAAAGAAACCGATAAAGCTAAGTACTTAGCAATTGGTGAAAGCGACCGGATGACTTTAAAATTCCGTAAACCTAAAGCCCAGTAATTCGTAATTAAGTGGAAACAGCGATGAAAGTTTTGGTAATTGGCGGCGGTGGCCGCGAACATGCTCTGGCATGGAAAGCGGCGCAATCGCCGAAAGTCACACAAGTTTTTGTGGCGCCAGGCAATGCAGGCACTGCGTTAGAGTCTAACCTGCAAAATGTTGATATTGCTGCAGATGATGTCGCTGGCTTAACCGCCTTTGCCTTAGAGCAAGGCATCGAGCTCACGATTGTAGGCCCAGAAGCGCCGCTCGCCAAAGCGGTTGTTGACACCTTCCGGCAAAACGGTCTGGCGATTTTTGGGCCAACCCAAGCCGCAGCCCAATTAGAAAGCTCCAAAGCTTTTGCCAAAGACTTTCTCGCGCGTCACCAAATTCCAACGGCGAATTACGGCACTTTTACTGATATTGCCGCAGCAAAAGCTTTTGTCGCGACTCAAGCAATTCCCATCGTGATTAAAGCGGATGGCCTTGCCGCAGGCAAAGGCGTGATCATCGCCCAATCGCAAGAAGAAGCTTTTGCGACCATCGAAGATATGTTGTCGAGCAATAAGTTCGGCAGTGCGGGAAGCCGCGTGGTGATTGAAGAATTCTTAGTCGGTGAAGAAGCTTCATTTATCGTGATGGTCGATGGCAAGACAGCGCTGCCGTTTGCCTCTTCGCAAGACCACAAAGCGCGCGATGATGGCGATAAAGGCCCTAATACAGGCGGGATGGGCGCTTACTCTCCTGCCCCTGTAGTGACGCCAGCAGTCCACGACTGGGTGATGTCCAATGTGATTTACCCAACCGTCAATGGCATGGCCGCTGAAGGCACTGTTTATACAGGCTTTTTATATGCAGGCTTAATGGTCGCTCCGGATGGCACAGCGAAAGTATTAGAGTTTAACTGTCGTTTTGGCGATCCAGAGACTCAGCCGATCATGATGCGTTTGCAATCTGATTTGGTCGAACTCTGTGAAGCTGCAGTGGCTGGCCGTTTAGCAGAAACCGCGATTGCCTTTGATGACCGCGCTGCTGTGGGTGTTGTGCTAGCGGCGGGCGGTTATCCAGATGATTACCGCAAAGGTGATGTGATTTCTGGCTTGCCGACCAATGACAGTCGTGAAGCCAAAGTATTTCATGCGGGCACTAAGCTGGAAAATGGCCAAGTGCTCACCCACGGTGGACGCGTGTTGTGTGCAACAGCCCTTGGTAATTCGGTGACTGAAGCCCAGAAAGCTGCGTATGCCTTGGCTGACCAAGTGCAATGGCCAGGCGTATTTTGCCGTCGTGATATCGGTTACCGTGCGGTGGCTCGCGAACAGCAACAGTAACATCGATTGCATCGCACCTTCAAACAACCCCAGCCTTCAAACAACGCCAGCTTCGCTGGCGTTTTTTTCCGCTGAAATGGCTGGATTAAAACGATGACACCCGAGGTTTCATCGCAAGCTTTAAAAACTTAATCGCAGAAGGCTGCTAGAACTTTGGTAAAGCCTTATGCTAACGTCAATTTTTAATGTCTTTTGGCAGCCCTATGCAACATAAAATCGCAAGTTTGATTGCTTTATCAATTTTAACGACTGCCCAGGCGCAAGCCGCGCAGTGCAACAGCACTTTTACTGGGATCCCAGAGATCCAAGGCACTGAGCAAGTCAGTCCATTAGTGGGTCAAACACTGACAACCCAAGGGGTGGTGCAAGCTGTTCTCTACCCTGAATCCAAGCAACCTAGGGTCCTGCTCGGTAGTTTGCAAGCTGATAACAATCCAAAAACCTCTGAAGCCATCGTGTTGATTGATCACGAAATGGCCCGCTTGGCAAAGGTCGGTCAACATTGGCAGTTAACCGGTACTGTCCGAGAAATTGATGGCTTAACGACACTGACGAACCCTGCTAACAACCTGCTCTGCGGTGAAAGACCACTACAACCGTCCACAACAGTGAAACTCCCACTCACGTCTTTAGCAGAATGGGAACAGTACGAAGGGATGTTGTTGAAATTTCCGCAACCATTAATTGTTAATGATAGCTACACTCTAGCGCGCTTTGGCGAATTGACGTTAGCTGATAAACGCCTCCTCGTAGCAACCGAAGTGACCACCCCAGGTGAAAAAGCCAAGGCCTTCGAGCAGCAACAAAAACTGGGCGAATTGGTGATTGATGACGGCAAATTTGGCCAAAATGTCTATCCAGTTCGCTTCCCTGCAGGCGGCTTATCTGCACAAAACTCAGTCCGGGTGGGCGATACAGTCGAGCAAGTGGAAGGGCACCTATTACAAACCAAACAAGGCTTCCGTTTGGTCGTTGCTAAAGATCCAGTATTTACGCGCAGCAATCCACGCCCGCCTGCGCCTGCTGCTAAAACCGAAGGTGCACTGCGTGTTGCCAGTTTTAACGTGCTGAATTTCTTTACCGGCGATGGCTCGGCGAGCGCATTCCCAACCAAACGGGGAGCCAGCTCTCCAGCTGAATTAACCCGGCAGCAAGCGAAGATGATTGCTGCATTGGCTGCAATGGATGCTGACGTGATTGGTTTATTGGAAGTTGAAAACAATGGCTTTGACCAAGGCAGTGCAATTGCAACCTTAGTAAACGCTCTGAATACGCATGTGGGTGGCAACGTCTATCAAGCCGTGCAACCGAGCGAACGTCCTGGCACTGACGATATCATGGTCGCGATGATTTATCGGACCGCGGCTGTCAGCGAAGTGGGTAAAGCCGCTGTCATCACGAAAGCGCCATTTGAGCGCGGTTCTCGCCCACCTTTGGCGCAAAGTTTCAGCCATAAAGCCTCAGGCAAAGTGGTGACGATCAGTATTAATCACTTCAAATCAAAAGGCAGTTGCCCCAAACAACAGACCGCGGATTCAGATTTGGGCGATGGTCAAGGCTGCTGGACGCCAACCCGAGTGGCTGCAGCCAAGGCACTGACAGCATGGCTGAACACCAACCCAACAGGCCATGCGACAGAATTAAAACTGATCATGGGCGATTTGAATGCTTATCGCCAAGAACAACCATTACAACAGTTGGCACAAGACGGTTGGCTGCACTTAGCCAAAGCTGGAGAAATCCATACATCCTATGTATTCAAAGGGCGTTCTGGCAGTTTAGATCATGCCTTGGCAAGCCCGGCTCTGCAGCAAAAATTGCAGCAATTCTCGCATTGGCACATCAATGCTGATGAACCTGAAGTACTGGATTACAATATGGAACATAAGAGCAAGGCGCAGATAGAAAGCTGGTATCAACCGGATCCTTATCGGTCTTCCGATCACGACCCACTTTACATGGATTTCAAGTTCTAACAGCGGCAAGTGGCAGCAACCATGCAGGAAGCTGCCACTTCAAGGTTGCTTCCACCTCAAGGTTGCGCCACTTGCAGTTCACATATTATTTAGGCGATGACCAGTACACAACGAACGATCATTGCCAGCGCTGCAGCGATCGCCACTGTCCAGACGATTGAACGCAGCATAGCTTTATCGAGTAAATAGCAGACAATAAACAAACCCCGTGCAACCACAAAAGTCCACGCAAGCAATTGCTGAGTCGGATCCATAACCCCTGCGGCAACCGAAGCGGCAAAAGCCGCCAAATAAACTTGCAGAGCTTCAAAACTATTGTAATGTGCAGCATTCGCTCGCGCGCCAAACCCCGCCAATTTCGCCTGTTGCACCCGCGGTTGATGATTGTCATAGCCCCCCAGTTCTTGCATGGCTTTTAGCACAGGAATTCGCGCGAAATACGGCAAGAGCACAGTGATGAGGAGCACCCACAATAAACTTAACATTAGGATTTTACCTCTTCACAAACTAAAGCGAGTTGTTGATTAGTCAGATTAAATTTAAAACGAGTGACCACCCCTTCACAATACTTGCTCGCATCCAGCCATAACTGCCACTGCCCCTGCTGCCAATGCCATAATTGCTGTTTGGCACTGACGACCAACGCCCCTTGCGGCGTTAAAGCGAGGTCTTTGCCTGCGTCTGGCAATGCAGCAACCCATTCTGCTTTGGCGGCGCCAGCGCGATAACGCCATAATTGTAATGCGCTTTCTGGTGCAGCGTCTGCTTTGGGCGCTGTAAAATAAAACCAATCTTGCTGCGCATCATAAACAAAAGAACGACCTGGATTGGCATTCAGTAAGCGCATATTGCCTGTGTTATCCCGATAAACGACCCGATGCGGCTGTGTATCATCTGCTAATAAAAACAGCATGAGATCATCTTGCTTGCCCCAAACGTGATAACCAACGCCAACAACCTCTGGCAAGAGCAACTTTTCGGCGGTTGCAGATAACCACCACAACCGTTGCGTGCCATCAGCCTCCACTCGCACGACCGAATAGCCTTGCTGATAAGGGGTTGCAGAAAATTCCCCGAATGCTGTTTGCCGCAATGGTTTGGGAGCAACTTTGGCGGCATTGGCTAGTTCTAAAGAAAAAATATCAGTTTCTAGCGGTTTCAAACCAGTTTGTTCAGTAAATAACAGGGTTTTGCCATCGGCGCTAAATTCAGGCTGATTGAGATAATGGCTGCGCTGTAAAGCGCCTTGTAAATTAAACGATTGTGGCCCCTCGGCTTTTTGCTGCCAATCGCCATAGAGCAAGGTATAGGGCGACGCAGTCGCGGTTTGGGCCAATAACAGCCCAGTCAATACTAGTGCTTTCATAAAATCCTTAGAAATTAAACGCTATCGCCGTCAAAGCTGACTTGCCTCTGCAGCACTTTATCCTTAAGGTAGCAGAAGAGCAATTGTGATGGCGGAACTGATATGTCTTTGAAAAATCCAATTATTGCGGTGACGGGATCCTCGGGCGCTGGGACCACCACCACCCTGAATTCTTTTTCCCATATTTTCCGAAGTCTGGATATAGATGCCGCTTTTGTCGAAGGAGATTGTTTCCATCGTTTTAGTCGGCCAGAAATGGATGTTGCCGTGCGAAAAGCCAAAGAGCAAGGCAAGCACATCAGTTATTTTGGCGCCGAAGCCAATGATTTTGGCGCGCTAGAATCTAGTTTCGCTAGCTATGCCGAAACTGGTATTGCGAAAGTGCGACGTTATTTACATACCTTCGACGAAGCCGTCCCTTACAACCAGCTGCCCGGCACTTTTACGCCGTGGCAAGATTTACGCGCTGATACCGATTTATTATTTTATGAAGGTTTGCATGGCGGTGTCGTCACCGACCAGCACAATGTCGCGCGGCATGTCGATTTGTTGATTGGAATGGTGCCTATCGTCAACTTGGAATGGATCCAAAAGATTTTCCGTGATACTTCAGAGCGCGGCCATTCCAGAGAAGCGGTTATGTCGAGCATCGTGCGCAGTATGGACGATTATATCAATCACATCACGCCACAATTTTCACGAACGCACATTAACTTTCAACGCGTGCCCACCGTCGATACCTCGAACCCATTTAGTGCCAAAGATATCCCTTCATTGGATGAAAGCTTTGTGGTGATCCGTTTTCGCGGCATCAAACACGTTGATTTCCCCTATTATTTGCAAATGATTAATGGCTCTTTTATGTCGCGGGTGAATACCTTAGTGGTGCCTGGCGGCAAAATGGGCCTGGCAATGGAATTAATCCTCACGCCCCTGATTGAAGATTTGATGCTCAAACGCCGGCAAGCTCGCGGGCAAACAAATTGGTTGGAATAAGGTTATCGATTGTAAAAAAGGTAGATGCAGAGGATGCATCTACCTCTTGAGTTTAGAGATCTCGCAACGAGAAACTCCCCATAGCCTTAGGTGATTAAGCTAAATCGGGTAAATTACGGCCGTAAAAAATTTCACGCATCTCACGTTTTACTTTTTTGGTGATTTGCTGATGTTCATCTTGCGTCACTGCGCCAGCGCCAAATAAATAATTACTCAAATCAAATTCTTTCAGCATCATTTTGGTGTGGAACAAGTTTTCTTGATACACATTCACATCGACCATTTGAAATGCTTGCTTGGTCGCATCATCCATAAAATTTTGGATCGAATGGATTGGGTGATCAATGTAATGTTTCACGCCATTGACGTCGCGCGTAAAACCACGGACCCGATAATCGATGGTCACAATATCGGATTCAAAACTATGGATTAAATAATTCAACGCTTTCAACGGTGAAATCACCCCGCAGGTTGAAACTTCAATATCGGCGCGGAAGGTACAAATGCCATCATGCGGGTGATGTTCGGGGTAGGTATGGACACAAATATGACTTTTATCTAAATGGGCGACAACAGCTTCAGGGGCAGGCCCCTCGATCGGTTCTTCACACACTAAAATGGTCACGCTCGCACCTTGCGGATCATAGTCTTGCCGCGCAATATTCAGAATATTGGCACCAATAATACTGACCACTTCACTCAGAATATCGGTCAAACGGTCGGCGTTATATTGTTCATCGATATAAGAGATGTACTCTTGGCGGTGCTGCTCGGTTGGCGCATAACAAATATCGTAAATGCTAAAACTTAGGCTTTTGGTTAAATTGTTAAAGCCATGCAGCTTCAATTTTTCAAAAGGTTTGACCACGCTTTTTCCTTCCTCTTCGGCATGCACGTTCACCGAAGTATAGTGTATACAACATCAATCAGCCTTGTGGCTGTACCTCAGATTCTAAAACTGCAAATGAGTGGCTAACTTCCATCGCTTGCTGCAACATGATAGAGACCGAACAGTACTTTTCAGCAGACAGATTCACGGCTCTTTCTACATGCTTTTCACTGACCGCAAAGCCTGTGACTTCAAAATGCAAATGGATTTTTTTAAAGACGCGTGGAATGGTATCCACACGCTCGCCGCTTAATACCACACGACAACCGGTCACTTGTTGCTTGGCTTTTTGCAAAATGCTGACTACATCAACCGAAGAACAAGCTCCTGCAGACATTAACAACATTTCCATCGGCGTTGGTGCCACGCCAGAGTCCTTGTTGGAGTCAAATACGACCGCATGCCCAGTGCCCGAACGGCCAATAAAGCTACTGTCACCTGCCCAAGCCACAGTGGCTTGTAATTGATTATCGCCAGCCATAAATAGGTCCTATTGCTCAAAACCGA
>CAZIPG010000032.1:0-19159 GCA_964540955.1 uncultured Rheinheimera sp. | reverse complement strand
TCTTCATACCCGCCCGCGTTATGCACATTGGTAAAGCCTAATTTTTTCAACTCCGCCTCAGCCAAGCCTGAACGACGACCCGAACGGCAATAGAGTTTGATTTCGGCATTTTTGTCTTGGGTGACGCTGGCAATTTTCCCTGCGATTTCGGTATGCACAATATTCACTGCCCCCGGTAAATGACCGGCATTAAATTCTTCGGCACTGCGCACATCAATCCAAATAGTCTCAGCAGCCAAAGCGAGTTGACTAAAAAAGGCTGTGCCCACTAAGCAAACGGTTGCAATACATTTTTTGAAGGAAAACATGGATGACTCCTATCTATGCTAGCTATGAATAATTAACTAATGATCTTTACTTGGGAGAATGTACATTAGATTTTTCTACAATACTAATTGTCTCGGCAAATGCCAAATGTTTCAAGAAAAACACTCGTTCAATCAAAACAGCAAAAGAGCCCAAGGCCCCTTTGCTATGTTGACTGCTCACGCATGGTTATTTGCTTGGCGTCACATCAATCCTTTCAATCTCCTGATCTACCGGATCCATCATAAAATCCAGCCGGACACTGGCCTTTTTCATCCCAGCCGCTGAGGGTGAATAAGCCCATTGCTGTAAAGCTCGCACCGCTTCTTTTTCAAAGACTTGCTCGGGTACTGCTTTGATCACCTTCACATTTTCGACACGACCGTCCGGTTGAATGTCGAACTCTGCAACCACATACCCTTCAATTTTTTGCCGAGCGGCTTGCACCGGATATTTAGGTTCAACTCGAATGGTCGGCGCCACGACATCGCCCGCCGCTTGCACCGGCTGTTGTAACCAAAGTGTTGTGCCCAATACCATCGCTAGGGTGATGGCCATCGCAGTTTTACTAAAACCATGTTGGTGTTTAATTTGGATAAGTCGTTGTTTCATCATTTTTTTATCTCCGTAGTGGTTGGTCAGTAACTGCCAATTGGCAGCACCGTGTTGTGCATTACTTAGTAGCGCATAGCTATAAGCAATTTTTTGCTCAGCACTGGCGTCTTGTAACACCAAAGCATCACAGGCAAGCTCCTGATCTTGTTGGTAAGCACGGTAGGCCAACCAACTGAGTGGGTGAAACCAGAATAATGTCAGTAAAAACAACGCTAAGTAGTTCCAATGCAAATCGCCACGCTGCCAATGGGTTAGTTCATGCTTCAGGATCAGTTGTTGCTGTAATGGGGTAAACCTGTGTTGAAAATCTTGCGGCAGTAATAATGTTGGCCGGAAAAAACCAGTGACAAAAGGCCCCAATTCTTGTTGGCTTTGCTTGCAAATGAACGGGTTCACCCTATTTTTTCGATGAACTGATAATTCTGACTGCTTGGGTTTTAGCGCAACGTCACCCAGATGGAGTGGTGTTGCTATGCTTAAAACCTGGGCCAAATACTGCTGCTGTTTCAGCATCAACACCGCAATGACCATTACACCGATGAGCCAAATAATCGCCCAAATATTGGCCGTCTCTAAAGACTTGCCAAGCTCTAAACTGATTTTACTGGCGCTGACCTGCAGCTGATAAATCTCACTCTCTCCCGTGAAGAGCCCCGATAATGGCACTGCTGAAAGCAGCAATAGCATGGGCACAGCCCCCCATAAACTATATTGCCAACGAGCGCCTAACCAACGTAACACCATGGGTCGCATTAATAATAAAAGCGCCAATAGCACAGTGAATGGCAACAACTGACTGAGCAGCCAACTGATCATTTTTGTTGCTCCTGTTCCCATTGTTGAATCAACAATTTCAACTCAGCAACATCTTCAGATTTGAGCTGTTGCTGCTCGGCAAAACCCGCCACCAAAGGCGCCAAGCGACCAGAAAATAGTCGCTGGACGAAACTCATACTCTCGCGCTGCAGATAATCCGCCTGTTGTAGCACTGGGCTGTACAAATACGCACGGCCATCTTTCTCAAAACTCACGGCCCCTTTGGATACCAATCGATTTAATAAAGTTTTCACCGTTTTCTCATGCCATTCGCTGGCATCAGCCAGTTGTTCAACCACTTCATTTGCAGTGCGTGGCGCTTGAAGCCATAACACTTTCATCACTTCGAGCTCTGCTGGACTAATTTCTTTCATATTTCAATTCCTCTGGCATAAGCCTGCTCTCTAGCAAACTGCAGACAACAAATACAAACAACAACTGCAAACAACAACTGCACTAAAGATTACATTTGTAATCTTTATATATTACAAGCGTAATCTTTGCAAGTTTTGCGTCGATAATTAATAAATCATCATTTTGCGAGAGCAGGGGCGAGGTCAAATAAGAAGGGTAGCGTCATTACAACGAGCATTGATGAGGTCAAAGTCATTCATCCGAGTTTCAATGACTCTGACCCCATTGATATTACTGGCTTAACACCGCAAGTACGGGTTCATTCTTCTCTGCACCGAGGTATTGTGCAACTTGGCTAAAGCCATATTCCGCAGCAAATTCAGCGATGGGCATTTGGTTGCAACGCACCATTTTTTGCACGCTGCGAAGCCGTTCGCCTCTGCTTTTTAATAACTCAGTGAGCTTGGTCACATCATTATGAGTCACCGCCACGCACAGCTGCGTTTCGAATGAATCATCTGTTGCTACAAACTTATACTGCGCCGCTTGCACACTCATTGTGCTCACTGCGAAGATCCCGACCATCATTGACATGAACGTTTTCATCGTACTTGCTCCTTAGCCAAGTGAACTTGTTTGGCAGAACAATCATGCAAGGCAAAGATGACGAAGCCTTGAAGCCGCTGTGGCAACTTCAGGAAACTTTGATGAAATCACTGTCATACGATGTCTTGAAATCGTCATGAGGCAGATCCGAAGCACTGCCTTTAATCAACAGTGTGGCGCCATATGCGCAAAACATCACTATGGGGATGATCCAATCGCACGTTTAGCGATTACTTGTATGCTGAAAACTCAAACTCAATTGTTAAGCATCATACTTTCTCAGCAAGGACACCCTCACTATGACAGTTTTTACCCCGACATTCGCCGCAAAGCGTGCGGCCAAAACCTTTAGAAATGGGCTGGTACTGAGCTTGTTGGCTGCGGCAAGCTTTGGCGCTTTCGCCGCGCCTAGTTACCAAAGCACAGAATTAGCACCAGGCCTGTATATGATCAGTGGCAGTGGTGGCAATGTCGCCTTTTATGCCAATGGCAATGCCAGTTTATTAGTGGATGCACAGTACGCTGAAACTGCACCCCAACTACAAGCTGAATTGGCGCGTTTGGCGAAAGACAGCAAAATCGGCACCTTGGTGAACACGCATTTCCATAAAGATCACGTCGATGGCAACGCGATTTTAGGCCAAGGCGCCACCATTATTGCCCATCCAAACACCAGCAAACGCTTAAACGCCGATGCAAAATTCAATAAGGCGGGTCTCCCCACCAAAACCATCAGCGCGACTGAAACTTTGACGCTGGGCCAGCAAAATGTTGTGCTGCAAACCATGCCGGCCAGCCACACAGATACGGATTTGATTGTCAGATTCGATAAAGTCAATGTACTGCATATGGGCGATTTATTCTTTGCCGATCGTTTTCCTTTCATCGATCTGAAAAGCGGTGGCTCGGTCGCCGGTTATATTGCCAACCTTAAACAAATTCTGGCCAGTGTTGATGAACAGACCAAAATTATTCCTGGTCACGGCCCATTGATGGACAAGGCGGGTTTAACGCGTTTCTTACAGATGATCGAACAAACCCAAGCTGAAGTTGGACAAATGCAAGCCAAAGGCTTGGATGTTGATGCTGCAGTGAAACAAGGCTTGAGTGCCCAATGGAAAAAATGGAGCTGGAATTTTATCAACGAAGAGCGTTGGATCCGGACTTTATACGGCCAAACTGGCAAGTAACATTGTATTTGTTGTGGTGTTGGGATTAGCCGGCCGCAGCTGGCTAATCCCAATCTTGGTGGATCCCAATCTCAGTGAATGAAAGGCTTATGCCACCATTGACCTAGTAAGCTTGGAACACCGGCTTGTTCGCCTCTAACGAACTCAACCGACTTCTGGCGCCACTGAGTTCTGACTCTAAGCGGTAAATCGAGTCCTGCGCACTACTCATAGCCTGTCTGGCATTCTCTGCTTCATCACGGCATTGCTCAATTTGATAATTCACTTCATTAGCCCGGTTCTGTGCTTGCGTGCGACAATTTGAAACACAGTATTGGTCAGTCTGCGTTTCGTAATAAGTGCCGTTAAAGACGTTTTGTGTACAGCCCATTTCACAAGCCGCGGCATTTAAGCCATCGGCAAAAATCCCTAAACCATCTTGGCTACAATCTTGATTCGCGGTGCTCTCTTCGTTCGAAATCGTATTTTGATAAGAACTGATCGAGCTTTGCCACGTCGAGATATTGCTGTTGAGGGTGTTCACCTCAGACTGCCATTGCGCTAAGCGGGCGTTAAAATCATCATAATGTTTTTTCGCAGCATTCGCCGCAGCTGCATAACCATTCGCAGCCAAATTATAGCGCGATGCAGCATCGGCCCAACTGCCGGCGGCATTGAGTTTTTCTGCTTCACCAAAACGGGCATGGCCTTCACCGCCGCGCGCGTCGGTGGCATAACCGCCACTCACCCAATCGGCCCAGTTTTTCTTTAAGCTTTGCGCTTGTGCTTGCGCGCTAATCACCTGCTGCGCATCGGCAAGTAACTTTTGGTAGCCTTTGTCCAAATCAGCAAAGGATTTGGCAGCACCCACCACTTCGCCCGTTTTAAAATCGTTTTCGGCTTTGCTAAATTGCCCAGCATATTGCTCATTGAGTTTGTGTTTCAAACCGCGCTGATTGCGATAAGCTTCCCACGCTGTTTTTGCACGACTGGCACGATTTCTATATTCGCCGGCGTTACGCGAAGCATTTTCAAGTTCAGTGTATTGTTCAAACAAGGCCTGATATTCAACCCCAGCAGGGACTAAATCCCCACTGCCCCATTGTTGCTCGGCTTTATCAAAACGCGCACCATATTCGTCGGTAAATTTGGTCTGTAAACCTTTGCTTTTGGCATAGGCCAACCAACTTTCCCGCGCCTTGGCAGCTTTGGGTTTGAACTCAGCCCCAGCAATCAAAGACTTGGTTGCTGCGGCAAAGCCCTTGGCAACTTTTTCCAAAATTGGCGCGGCATCCGCGAAGGCTTCTTTGCTCAGCAACTCGGTCGCTGTGACTAATTCTTTTTCTAATGCATCGGTTGCTGGGATTGATTTGATGTCGTATTTCGGGGCCGTGGCTTGCCAAATACTGCGCTCATGCGCACTAGCCGCTTTATACCGAGCGACATTTTCAGAGGCATCGGCTTGGCGCAATAAATCTTCATAACCTCGAATGGCTTCGTCATACACCGCCAAACTTTCTTTATAAGCTTTGCTTTGCATTAAATCTTTGGCATGAGATGCCTTGCCGTTTAATTCCCCTCGCTTATTCGAATCAATCAAATACGTGGTTAGGATCTCTTCTTGGGCCTCCAGAACGCGCTGCAACTCTTGCTGCTCAGCCAGCTTTTGTTCGATTGCCGCTTTCTCTTTGGCCGCAGCTCGGCCTAATTCAGATTCCGTTTGCCGCGCCTCAAACTTCACTTCCTGTAAGCGATTGCGGACCGCTGTGCGAGCGCCTTCCAAGCGATTATTGAGCGTTTTTAGTTTCCCTTCAGCGGTTGAACCTTCCGCTTTAAAGGCATTAATTTCTTCTTGCGAATAAGGCCGAATTTGATCCCACAACGGGATCAGATTGCCGGTCAAGTGCAACCCTCCCAGACCTACGGCCACGGCAAAACCACCAATTAACCACCATTTCAGCCCGTTGCCGCTGGCATTATTACCCGATTTTCTGCTTGGTTTCGCTTTGGGTTTGCTGCCAAAACCAAATGAAGATTTTTTCTTTAAAAACTCTTCTTGCGCTTCTTTGATGGTAGCAAAACGATCATCAGGATTGCCCGACAGCATTTGATCCACCACATCGGATAAATGTTTGCTGACGTCTTTGTGAATTTTATTCAAGCTATCCACCCGGCCTGCGGGCACATGGCCACTGATCATTTCGTACAGCATCACGCCCACGGCGTACTGATCGGCACGCCCGTCGATATCAGTCCGCCCTTTGAGCTGCTCAGGCGCCATATAATAGGCGGTCCCCATCGCAGCCCCAGTTTTGGTCATCTGGCTGGAGTTCATCACCCGAGCGATACCAAAATCCATAATTTTGATTTTGCCTTCGCCCGTGATCCAAATATTTTCAGGTTTAATATCGCGATGGACTGTATATTCGTGCGCATGTTGCAACCCTTCGCAGACGTCTTTAGCAATTGCCAACGCCTCATCCACCGTCATGCTTTGTTTGGTCAGTTCAAGATTTTCTAAGTACTGACGCAGGTTTTGCCCTTCTAGCAATTCCATCGTAATGAAATACAGCTCGCCATCATTTTGCACGTCATAGACATTGACAATGTTGGGGTGACTTAATTGGCTCGAAATACGCGCTTCATCTAAAAAGCGTTCTTTTGCGGCTGGCGAACTCAGCAAAGCCGGTAACAACACTTTAATGGCAATACTTTGGTCACGGTTTTTATCAAAAGCGCGATACACCGCGCCCATCCCACCAATGCCGATACATTCTTCAATCCGAAAACGGCCTGCGAGCACATCGCCTGCTTTGAACTGCAAAGCCGCTTGGTTTTCTTGCACAAAACCTGGGCCAAACTGCGGTAAATCAGCCAGTTTGGTTTGGCTTAATGGGCTAGATGCCGGCGCAACTGGCGGTGCTTTCGGGGTTGGAGCAATGGATACTGCGCCGCTGTCCGTCGCAGCAGATAATGAGGGTTCAATTCGGGTTTGAAATTGGGTTTGGCTATCAAGCGCAGAAATGACCGGTTCTTGTCGTTCAATGAGGCTGTCCGCCGCTGCTGCAGTGTGCTCGGATACTTCATCGTCTTGCGCAGTCAAAGTGGCTTCAGCCGCAGGTCGCACAAAATCATCCGCTGTCAGGATAGCTAAAATCTGCTGCATTTCTGCTTGCACCGCTTCGTACTTACTCCGCAGCTCTGGCGTCGGCGCTCGTGCAGCCATGTCCTGCACTTTAGCAAGCTTCTGTGTTGCCGCAGCAATCAGCTCAGCTTGACTGCTAGTTGGCTCCACCCCAAGTTTGGCGACAATGTCATTGAATTCCATGCTGAACCCCAAAATTTATGCGCACCTGAAATTGCAGAAGCGCGTTATTGTTTTTATCTGAGCAAAGTTATAGCAAATGCAATGACTAGAATTGAAGCAAAAATCCTGCTGCGCCCCAAGTTTCGGCGAAATTCCCCAAAATAAACACAGAACTTTCGTCACTTAGTTAACATAAAGTGATTTATCAGTAAGCAAAACATGATGAATTTATGTGCAAGTATTCGGGTTGATTTTCTCGCACGCTTAATCCGGCAAAGCGAGTCAGACTCTGCGGTTGCGCCCACCTGTTGCACAAAGGCTTTGCGTGATTTTACTTGTCGCCATCCCCTGCTTACTCCTATGATGGTTAGCATCTAAAGTGCGAACGACAGCGCAATTGAACCAAGGTTTTGTAATGCAAATGATTGAACAACTGAGTCGTGAATTTAATAGCAATATCAACACCAGTCTGGATATCTGCCAAGTGCTAGAACGCGGTCAGGCCAATACTCCTTTGGCCGATTTGTTTCAGCAATTGCAAAAAAACCTGGGCAATAAACCTTTAGGGATCACCTTGATTGGTTTAACGCCAGAGACGCGTAATGCCGCCTTAAAATGGCTTTATGGCCATAACTTCGCGGTATTTTCACTGGAAGTGAGTCAGCAAATTGGTCTGTTAGAAGTGCAGCTGAAAGACCAAGGCTATTCGCTAGAAAAAAGTACCGGTGAACGTTTAGAGTTCGATTCTTGGGATGATTTTATGCACGCGGCGCAGGAAGCGCGATTATTTGCCGCCGTCGCGCCCGATCAAGTCAGTGCCAAAGGAGCATTAAAAATTGGCACCCAAAGCGTCACGACCGCACGAAATCTGCAAGTGTTAATCCCTGAAAGTTGTGAATTTATTGCCAATTCGCCTGCGCTACTGTCCCGTTTATTGGCTGAGTCGAATTTAATTATGGTGGCCGGCGAGCCCAACCAACAACTTTCCGCCAGCGATCAGGCGGTGTTAGCGCAATTGTTGGATGATATGGTGGCCTGCTGGCCGTTACTACCGGTTGATGAGCTGAATCCAAATACGCATTTCCCGGAAAAAGGTTGGTGGACGCAGCTGAGAAGCGCCGTCACTTTATCGCCCACGTTGCTCACAACGCATGTCGATACCGCCATCCCCACCGCACTGGCAGAAGTCAGCCACAATTTACGCCAAGGTTTGCAATTTGCATTACAAACCAAACGTTTACATTCAGTCTGCGAGGCGATGAAAGAGCGATATGAACAAGAATTACGGCAACTCAATAGCCGCAAGTCGCGCGAAAGCCGTCGCACCGATGAATCCTCACCCGCGCTGGATTATAGTTTTTGGAGCCAGTTAAAAACCGAACTTGCAGACGAAATTCAAAGTTTACAAAAAGACTTACAAGAATCCAGCCGGCGACGAGAAGTGCCAACAGGCACCACTCATGTCTCGCTGAAACAACTCATCGACACCATCGACTATGACGACTTAGACCGCGAAGATCATTACAAAGTCATCAAATTATCATTGTCACGGAAATCGCAAGATGATTTGACCGGGTTTATTCAACAGCAGAGCAAACAACAGCTGCGCCAAGATGGCGAAACCATTCAGCAACGCCTACAAACCCTGCTCGATCGGATCAGCGACAAGCTGCAAAAACAAACCGGCGCCTTGATTGGTTGGCAGTTACCGAAATTGCCTGAAAAAACCATCTGGCAGGACATGCAAGAACTCATCAGCCTGGAACTGCGTTATCAAGGGGAGTTACCGAAAAGGGGCTTTATCGATCGCTTAAGCGAAGGTCGCAAATCAGTGATGGTCGTCATGATGTCCGTGATGTTGCTCGGTTATGTTGGGATGGATTTGCGCAGCTCGCCTTGGCTGAGTTTTATCGTCGTGCCGATGTTTTTTGGCGCTATCGGCTATAGCTTTTATAGTTTCCGTAAAGATGAAGAATATCGATTAGACAAAGAGTTAACCCGAGTCCGTGAAGAGTTGTTGTCGGCGGGTCGGCGCACCATCACCGACTTAAACCGTTTGAAACAGACCAAACTGAATGAATTTACCGATCAGCTGAAAAAGCAATGGCTGCAACAGCTCGAAGCCTTTGCCAAAGAGCAACAAAACAAACAACAAGCAGAACAAACCCAAGCGGCCAGCAAGGCCAAAGCTCGGATTGGTGCGATTGATAGCCAATTGAGCGAGCTGAACAGCCTCAGTAGTGCGGTGCAGCGGGTGAGCCGGGATGTGCAAAGTTTGCTGGAAAAAACACGTCAGATGCTCAGTCAGTTAAACAAATGAAGGATGTGAATGCATGTTGTATTTGGGCATTGATTTAGGCACAACCTATTCGCTGGTCGCGTATATGAATGACCATGGTCAACCCACGCTGTTTCCTGACTATCATGACGCCAACGAATTTCGCACGCCCTCTGTTGTGCATATCAGTGCTGAAGGTTGTTATGTGGGCGCGACCTTGGAAGCTATCTTGGATGACGAACCGGAACTGAGCCAAGCGCGATTTTTCAAATTGGCGATGGGCACCCCCGCTCCCGTCTATCAGGACCATTTACAGCGCGGTTGGTGGCCGCAGGCGCTGTCGGCCTTGGTGCTCAAGAAAATGCTGCATGATGTTGAAGCCTTTGCGCACGACGAGATCGGTGGTGCGCTCATTACAGTGCCCGCCAATTTTAACGATGCCCAGCGCCGGGCAACCCGCGAAGCGGCCCAAATGGCCGGGTTAACGCGGGTGAAGTTGATGGATGAACCGGTCGCAGCCGCAACCTTTTATGGCTTTAATCGCAAAGGCGCTGAGCAGACGCTGTTTGTTTATGATTTAGGCGGCGGCACTTTTGATGCAACGGTGCTACAAGCCGGTGAGTCTGGCTTATATTCGTTAGCCACCGAAGGCAGTAACCAACATGGCGGTATTCACGTGGACGCTATGATTATGGATTTCATTTTAGATGAATATCAGCGTCAACATGGCATCCGACCAACGGACGACACGAGCTTGATGATTTTGCGACGCTTCGCCCATGACACCAAATTAGCCTTGGTCAAACCGGGTAAAAATCGCGTCAGCAAAACCTTCTTATTAGGCGGCAAATCCATTGAATTCGTGTTAACGCGCGAACTGTTTCACCAGATGATTAACCAATTTATTGATGAAACCATTGCCGTTTGTCAGCGCTGTCTGCAGGCCGCAGGCTTGGACTGGAGTTTTATCGATACCATTTTGCTCACGGGCGGCTCTTCATTATTGCCGTTAGTGCCGGAGAAATTAGCCAAAGTCAGTGGCCGCCCAATCGACCAGCTGGTTTGCAAGCAACCGCATCAAGCAGTCGCGTATGGCGCCGCCATTTTAGCGGCTCAGCAATTTAACCATCAGCATTTGGGCCCAAAATTGCAATCCATTTGTGCCTATGATCTAGGGATCCGCGTGATGGGCAAAGACGGCCAGCCCACCGTCAAAGTGCTGGTCAGTAAAAATACCCCGGTGCCGGCTTCGGCTCGAATGACCTTTTATACCAACAGAGCCGATCAAACTCGGTTGATTATCGAAGCTGTGCAACAACGCGATAATGGCCAAAGTATCAGCGAAAATAGCCTCGGCTATTTTGCTTTTGCCATCGATAATCCGCGGGCTAATTACCCTTTAGAAATTGAATTAGCCTATGATTTGGAAGGATTAGTCGTGATTACAGCCCGCGATCCGGAAACCGGCCGCCAAGTTCGGCAATTGATGGATGAGCAAACCCAAGCCATGGATAATCACTTGTTGTTACAACAACCTTGGGTTGAAGGCACTCGAATTAACCCATAACTGGCGGCAGCAAGCGCCTGTCTACCCCAAGGTGAACGCGAGGAGGTCTATGTCTGCAAAACTTGCGGTGGCTAGTTTTAGCCATTGTGGCTGGCAACGCAGCAATAACCAAGATGCCATCCTAGTCGCTGCAGCTGAGGGCATTTTTTTATTGGCTGATGGCATGGGCGGCCATGCGGGAGGTGAAATCGCCAGCCACCTTGCTTGCGAGCAAGTGTTGCAAGCGTTACAACAAGGCGCCTCGATCCTTGATGCCGTTCAGCACAGTCATCAGTGCATTTTGCAGCGCGGGCAACAACAACCAGAACTGCACGGCATGGGCACAACTTTACTCTCGGCGCAAGCGCAGCAACAACACTTGCTGTTCAGTTGGCTTGGCGATAGCCGAATTTACCGCCTTCGAAAAGGGCAACTGCAGCAGCTCTCGACTGATCATTCCTTTGTTCAGCAATTGATCGACCGCGCAGTGCTGACGCCCGAAGAAGCCCTGACTCATCCGCAGCGCCATCTGTTAACGCAGGCATTAGGCCAGTTATCAGGAAAATCACCCGTGCCGAGCATCATCAAGGCTCAGTACCAACAAGACGATGTCTATTTACTTTGCTCTGACGGCGTATCCAATATGCTTGAGCCTGCCGCCCTTCGCACCATCTTACATCAACCACAGCAGGAATTAGCCACACTGGCTGAGCAGCTGCTGGCTGCGGTGCTCGCCACAGAGGCAAGTGATAATGCCAGTGCGATTTTATTGAAAGTGCTGGAGGCACCCAAACGCACATTTTGGCGAAAACTTTGGCGCAAAGATCAATAAGTTCACGCCAATTCACCTCATGCTAATTGCGATGCTAATTGCACTTCTGATTGCACTTCTAACCACACTTTGAGGCAGCTTTAGCCGCTGAGCTGGCTGCATCATCTGCGCTTTCCCGAGCTTTGCGCGCCATGTCGTAAATCTCTTCCAGTAATTTTGAGGCGGTATCGTGAAACCCCTGCACTTGTTTTGAACCATTTTCCGCATCCCCGGCGGCCGTGCGCGCCGCTTCAGCATGCTTCTGGGCATTCTCCACTTCTTTCCAAGCCGTGGTTTGTGCATTTTTAATATCAGTTAAAATATCATTGGCGGTTTTAAGCACAGTTTCGAGTTGCGATAATAACTCTTTGGCATGCGAAGCAGCTTGCTCCATCGCAGCTCGCGCTTGGTCGCGCAATAATTCAGTGGCCACTTTAGCCGCTTCCGCCGCTTGTTGCGCAGAATGGGTTTGCGAAAGTGCCGATTGCGCGTTGCTGGCCGCGGTATTTGCGCTGTCTGCTGCGCTGTGCGCTTGCATCGCTGCTGACCGCGCTTCACCCGCCATGGCTTCGGCATTATTGGCCGAGCTTTGGGCATTGCCTGCCGACGCTTGCGCCTGCCCTGCTGCAGTTTGTGCAGTGCCTGCCGAACTTTGCGCAACATTGGCCGAACCTTGGGCTTGGCTGGCTGAGCCTGCGGCCATATTGGATGAATTGGTGGCTTCACTGGCTTCTTGTTGCGCCGTGGCTGAAAATTGAGTGGCTTCCTGAGCTTCTTTTTGGGCTAAATCAGCCGCTAATTTCGCTTCTTCCGCTTCTTTTTCTGCTAATTTTGCGGCCTCTTCAGCTTCTTCCGCCTCTTTAGCCGCTTGCTCTTGTGCTTTTTGGGCTTCAGCTTCGCGCTGTTTAGCGCGCTCACTAGCCTGCTCCGCTTCAGCTTGCGCTTGCTCACTGGCTTTTTGCGCAGCCTCCGCCGCCTGTTGCGCGGCTAAGGCTTCTTTTTCTGCTTGTTCTGCTTTGGCAGAAGCTTCCTCCGCTTCTTTGGCTTCTTGCTCTGCGGTATCCGCTTGTTGCTGTGCCTGTTCAGCGGAAGTGCGAGCAACATCCGATTGTTGCTCAGCTTGCTGTGCAGCATTGGTTGCTTGTGACATCTGCTGCTGAGCTTCACTGGCGGCTTGGCTCGCTTGTTGGGCTTGTTGCGATGCATCCTGTGCCGAATTTTGCGCTGAATTGGCTTGTTGCCCCGCTTCCTGCGCTTGCTGCGAAGCACTTGCCGCGGCTTGGCTCGCCATCGAAGATTGTTGTTCGGCGGTTTGCGCCGCATATTGGGCAGTCGATGCTTGTTGATCTGCGAGCTGACTCGCTTGCGTCGCTTCTTGCGCTTCACGCTGCGCATCGGATGCCAATGACTGTGCTTGCTGACTATAGTTTTGCGTTGCCGTCATATCGGCTTGTGCTTGCTGCGCCGCATTCTGCGTTTGCTGCGCCAACGCCTCCGATTGTTGTGCGGCCGACTGCGCAAGCTGGCTGGCTTCTTGCACTTGCTGCACCTGCGCGCCAGCTTGCTGTGCTGCAGTCTGCGCTTGCTCAGCATCGGCTTGCGCTTTCAGTTTTTCCTGCTCGGCTGCAGCGGCCGCTTGTTGGGCTCGTTCTGCTTGCGCTCTTGCTTCAGCCAGTTGCGCTTGCAGTTGTGCTAGGGTGTCATCAATCGCCATCGTGGTGCTCTCATTCAGGGTTATGCCCGGTTGTACTCGGCTCAATCCAGTAAGCAAGTCAATTCCAAAAAGCTTCACCTCACTATGTCAGAAGTTGGTGCCAGTGGCTAGTTTTAGCGACACGGCGTCATGTTCAGCCTAGGATTTGCCATCATCATCACAAAGCAGATGGTTTCAAAACGAACAAAGACCAACTTATTGAGTCCATTTATTATTTAACAAATTGCCGTTCGTGTTGAGCGAAAATCCCAGCATCGGTCGTTCAAAACATAGTGTGGCAATTTTGCAAACACATCCAATTACAAATATCCTTATAAAATTCATCAGAACTAGCTTTACAGCCGGCAAGCAAGCTCTACTATAGGCAACATTAATACTTAACATTTAACTAACCAATTGATCCATTGATTAATCTATACCAGCTAGGAGCAAAATCCATGTCGATGATTCGCAAATTGATTGTCATGATGGCAGTCATGGTGTTAACCGCTTGCGGCGGGGGTGGCGGTGACGATGATAAATATTCAATCGCCATATCCATCTCGCAAGCGTCGTTTTTAGAAACACAAAATGTGATGCCCACGAAACCAATCGATGTGGATGTGACTTTTAATGGGGACGGTTTAGTCGTTGGTTATCCGCCGAATGTACAGCCCGCCAATTGGTTAGATATCCAAGTGATTAGCAATACCAACACCACCGCCAAAGTGCGGTTGAGTTTTATTGGTTATTTTCAACCGGGTAAATTTAGTACCACAGTCCGATTCGTCACTGGCAAACAAGATGGCTCTGCGTTGACTTATGTCGATTTGCCTGTGTCTGCTGAAGTGGTCCAACAATTTGATGTGACGGCTCCTGCGCTTAATTTTGTGCAAATCATTGGCGATGAAGCAAACACCTCACCGAAAGCTGGCTATAACTTTGCAATTTCTGGCCCAAGATCCACTTGGTCTGTGAGCAGCAATGTTGATTGGTTGACGTTGAGCAAAACCTCTGGCGCAGGCGCTGATCAGGTGAAACTCACTGTCAGCAAAAACGCAGGGGCTGGCAATGCCATCATTACCTTCACCGATTCCCAATCGAATCGCAGCAAACAATTTAATGTCAGCGTCGAGCGCAAACAAAACGCCCTGCAAATTACCCCGCAAACTTTAGAAATCGCGGTGGGCACCACGACCACGCTCGCCGAGCTAACAAAAACACTGACGATCACCGACACGGTCAACAGTACGGTTGCCGGCATTGCAGTGCCGTGGAATTTTAAATCATCCAGTGCCACATGGTTAAAAGTGGATAAAACTGCAGGTTCGACCGCTAATGCTCAAACCTTGCAGGTAAGTGTCGACAACACGATCAATGCTTTACCAACCGGCACCTTCAATGAAAAGCTCATTTTCACTTATGTTGCCGGCGACAATGTTGAGCGAGAGGTTCAAGTGCCGGTCAAAGTCACCTCAACCTTACCGTCTGTGCAAGTGGTGGCGCCTTATGTGTTAAAACCGAATGCCGCAGGCAGTTTTATCGTACGCGGTTATGGCTTTAGCCGCCTGACAGCGTCATCAAGAGTCAAAATTGGTGATAACTTCTATCCGATCAAATCGTTGGATAGTGATACGCAACTGAAGGTTGAACACTCCGGTTTTGCGACCGGTCGTTATCCGGTCAGTTTAGATCTGAATTCAACAGTGCCGCTGAAGACGGCAACGCTCGTGGTGCAATCCCGCGAAACCCCCACGAGCCAAGAACTGTTAGCGCCAGGTACCCGCAATACTCTGGTGTATGACAATGAACGCAATCGTGTTTATGCCTACAACAAAACCCTTGCTCAAATTGAGGTATTTAGTCTGCGGCAAGGCCAATGGGTGCTGTCCCATACCACTTCATTTGCTGAAGTTACTGATTTAGCCCTTACCAAAGATGGTCAACAACTATTGGCAGCTGTGGACGCCCAATTGTGGAGTATCGATATCACCAAAGATAACTTACCCGCCACAATGCTGCTGGATCGCGGCGATGGCTTTAGTTGTAAATTGTACTTCAAGAATATCGCCACTCTGAATGACAACAAAGTTGCCTTGGCGATGACCTACACCAACTGTTCAGGATTTACCTCCGCAATCGTCTACGATTTAGCACAACGGAAAGAGTTTGGCAGCTATTTGGCCTATAACTCCAGTGTTGCGGCTTCTGGGGATGGCAGCCGATTATTGATTTCGCAAAATGGCGTATCACCTGAGCAAGAAATTCAATTGATTGACACCTTAGACTATAAAAAACTGCCAACATCAGCCTTTGGCAATGTCAGTTTCCTCGATATGAACCAAGATGGCAGCAAAATTATTGCGGGCGAGAATCAGTTATATGACGGCCAATTAAATCGGTTGGGAACTTTGGGGCATAACTACGAAAGTTATAACTATGACCGCTTAAGTCAGTCCCGCGCAGTCAGTTGGCGTTTACAATTTAATGCGCGTGCGCCTTATGAGCCGCAATTGAAAGAACTGGATATTTCGGGCCAGGCCAATGGCGATTACCCAGTCGCTCGGACTATTGATTTTTCTGATATTAGTGAGGATATGAGCTGGCCGAATGTGCAGTTTGAAATTACTCCGGATGACCAAGTGTTTATTTTGTCAGTGCCTGGAAAAATGATTTTTAGACCAATCCCACAACCTGTTAATTAACAGACTGCCGGATTATTGGCTAGTTTTCGCAACAAGAGCTGTGCCTGCACAGCTCTTTTTTTGCCACTTCCTCTGGTGCCAATTTTCGCTGCAAAGCTGACAGATCTAAGCGGCTTCATCCAGTCGACTCGGCCCTCAAACCTGAGTTCAATAACCTCTACCAAAACCACCAAAACTTAAATGTTTAAGTTAATTCTTTTAACTTTGCGCTCTTGGCGAAAAAAACAACGATATTTTGCACCATTTTTGGACATTTCACTTGCGAAAAGGCTGAAATGGTGGTTTATTTAGCACAATTAATAGGTCATGGAATTTCATTCATGCAGAATACGCCATCGCAGTTGTTGGCAAACCAGCGACAACTAGAGTTTGAATCCGCCAAGATTCTGAAACGATTAAGCTCAACACTAAAGACGCAAGCGAAGCAGTCATGGCCCACTTTGCAACCGCGTTTGGCGGCAAAGTTGCCAACTTTGTTGTCGTTGTTTTTGCAATTGTATGGCGAACGCTATGATTGTTACTTCTATCTAGAACAATTATTGAAATTACTGGCCAAGAGTTCTGCTGCGCGACCTGAGTATTTGCAACAGGAAGATGCCACTGAACAACAATGGCACAAACATGAAGCCGCCTTAGGCGCTGCCTGTTATGTCGATTTATTTGCCAACGATTTTGCTGGCTTGGCGAAGCGCATTCCTTATCTGAAGAAAACAGGCATTAACTACTTGCACTTGATGCCTTTATTTAAAGCGCCAGTCCCGAATAGCGATGGCGGTTATGCCGTTTCGGATTATCGCCAAACCATGCCGGAATTAGGCACTATGCCAGAACTCGCTGACTTGATGGCGCAACTGCATCAGCAAGGAATTAAGCCGGTGCTGGATTTTGTGTTTAACCATACGTCAGATGAACATGAATGGGCGCAGAAAGCCAAAGCCGGCGATGCTGAATATCGCGATTATTATTTCTTTTTTGATGAGGCGCAGCGTGACCAATATGCCCCTTGGCTTCGTGAAATTTTTCCGACAATCCGTCGAGGTAGTTTTACGCAAGATCCCCATTCTGGCTTATGGATTTGGACAACATTCAATAGTTTCCAGTGGGACTTAAACTACGCCAATCCTGCGGTGTTTAATGCGATGGCCGAAGAAATGCTGTTTTTAGCCAATCAAGGCGCTTCGGTGCTGCGCTTGGATGCTTTAGCTTTTGTTTGGAAACAAGCAGGAACCTGCTGTGAAAATTTACCAAAGGCACACACCTTAATTCAGGCCTTTAACGCAGTAGCACAAATTGCCGCACCGTCGTTGCAATTCAAATCTGAAGCCATAGTGCATCCCGATGAAGTGGTGAAATATATTGCCCCAACCGAATGTCAGCTGTCTTACAACCCGCTACTGATGGCTTTACTTTGGAATAGTTTAGCAACGCGCAAGACTCGCTTGATGACAGAGTCATTGCAACGGCGGTTTGCGATTGATCCCAAATGCAGTTGGGTCAATTACATTCGTTGCCATGACGATATCGGTTGGACTTTTGATGACAATGTCGCCTGGCAATTAGGCATTAATCCTGATCACCATCGGCAATTTTTAAATCAATTTTACACGGGCCAGTTCCCTGGCAGTTTTGCCACTGGCGAAAAATTCCAGGAAAACCCAGCCACTGGCGATTGTCGAGTAGCCGGCATGTTGGCATCCTTAGCCGGGGTTGAGCAGGCGCAACAACAGCAAAACGCCGAGTATCTGACTCATGCGCTGGCCAGAATTTATCTGCTCAATAGTGTGATTTTGAGCATTGGTGGTTTACCCCTACTCTATCAAGGCGACGAATTAGGCCTGCTGAATGATTACGGCTATCGCGACGATCCAAGCAAGGTTGAGGACAGTCGTTGGGTGAATCGGGTGAAGGTGACGGAGCAACAATTAGCGCTGGCAGATCAGCCCAACACCATTTCTGGCAAGATTTATCAGCAACTACAGCAACTGATCCGCTGCCGTGCACGCTTAGCCATTTTAGGCGATGCCGAAACGCAGATCCGCGCCAGCCAAAGCCCACACCTATTTTGGTACGAACGTCACAAGGCCAATGAGCGCTTAATCTGTTTGGTGAACTTTTCTGAGCATCAAGTGGTTTCGGATGATTTAGGCCATGAGCGCTTTATCGAACAATTAACCGGCAAACCAGTGACTGGCAAAACTGTCACACTGCAGCCTTACCAAGTTTTGTGGTTATCGCCACAACCCGAGTAGTTCTTCCCTAAGTTTGGTATTCCCTGAATACCTTGGTGGTAGTGTTGCGGCCTCTTTGAGGCCGTTTTTTTAATGCAACCAACGCGGTAAGTGCCGCTATTTTTACAACCAATCAGCCCTGTTTATGAGATACCAATCACTCATGCTCGGTATTGCTGAATGTCGTTAGTACTTCTCAACAGTTCCATGAAATTATCGCCAGCCGTCCGCAATCGCCTGCCGCTCGGCTTCGGCATTCAAGGGTTGATCTTGCATCATGGGATCGATGATCTGATCTAAGTTGGCCATTGCTGCAGCCGATGCTGCTATATAACTGCTGCCACTGCCCTGAGTTGGCTTGCCTTGAGAATACTGTAACCGCCAAGGTGCATCGCCTTGTTGGCAAGCGATGTTCACACTTTGCCAATCTGCTTTGTCGAGATTAAACACCCGACAATAACCTCCTGCTCTATGGCGAAAGCTCAACTGTAAGGTCAGTAACTGCTCATCGACTTGATACTGACCACTAGGTTGGGTTGCCAGCAATGTTGCCGTGTTACCAAGCCCGTCTAAAGCAATAGCGGACTGCTGCCCCAGCCATTTGACAGAGAACCAAAAGGTAGAAAGTCCCACCATCAAAGCAACACTTGCTGCAATGGCAACTTGCGAAAATACCTTTGAAAACGGTGATTTAGCTTTTCGAACCGACTGATCCGCGACCTGCA
>CAZIPG010000031.1:0-19362 GCA_964540955.1 uncultured Rheinheimera sp. | reverse complement strand
CTCACTGCCATAGAAATCGCCTTCAGACATATGCGCAACATGAGATTTTGATTCTGAACGCCATGCGCCCATCGAATGAGGATTTTTCCGTGCGTACTGTTTGACAGATAATGGCGCACGACGATCTGAGTTACCCTCACGTAATACCGGGTTCACAGCTGAACCTTTAATTTTGTCGTAACGCGATTTAACGTCTTTTTCTTGGTCGTTTTTCGCTTCTTCTGGGTAATCCGGTAACGCATAGCCTTGCGCTTGTAATTCTTTGATGGCGGCTTTTAATTGAGGAACCGAAGCACTGATATTTGGCAGCTTGATGATATTTGCTTCTGGCAGATTGGCCAATTGCCCTAATTCAGCCAAATCATCCGATTGACGCTGGGCTTCAGTTAAAAACTCTGGGAAAACCGCAATAATACGACCCGCAAGAGAAATATCACGAGTTTCAACAGTAACATCTGCAGCTTTTGCAAAAGTTTGCACTATCGGTAAAAAAGAATAAGTAGCCAACGCTGGGGCTTCATCTGTTTTGGTATAGATAATTTTTGAAGTTTCAGTGGTCATATTAATTCCTGTTATACAACGGCAGTAGTAGCCATAAGCGCTCCACAACAGCGGCGCCGCATTCGTGACTTCATTCGGTATGCAAGTTTACCAGCCAACCGAGTAAGAAAGTAGTGGCACAACTGCGAAACCTCAGGGAAAGGCTGCTACTTTGGTCGAACTCGTTTGATGGAGAAAATTTATGAATTACACGTGCTTATAGTACAACCTTCTGGCGCGAAGCAAAACAAACGGTGGACCGACCAGATGCAAATTGCGCCACATTTCCGTAAAAAAAGCCGCTGTTTCTGCAAATTTTTGCCATTGTTTTGATCAAATCCAGTATCTTGAAGTACTTATCACTCACTTGTGTCTGAGAAACCCACCATGTTAAGACCAAATTTACATCTCACCGTGGCTGCAGTGGTATTTTGCCAAGGTCGTTATTTGATGGTGGAAGAAATTGATAAACACACGGGCAAAAAAGTAATTAATCAACCTGCGGGTCATGTTGAGGCTGACGAGGATTTAATTGCGGCAGTAGAACGTGAGCTTTATGAGGAAACAGGCCTTCGCGCAGCCCCAACCGCATGGCTAGGCATTTCACAACTCCATGCTGCCAATGGCGAATTTTATTTTCGAATTAATTTTTTATTTGAACTGGCTGAGTTACCGCCACCGCATGAACCTCAGGACAGTGATATCCTTGCTCTCCATTGGTTTTCGGCGGAACAGCTAAAAATGCAGCCGCTGCGCAGCCAATTGGTAATCGCCGCCGTCCATAATCATCAAACAAATCAGGCTTTGCCTTTGCATTACATCAGCCCGATGGTTAATGCATTCAACACGCCATCCTCTTGCTAACGATACTCAAAATTCTGCCAGTACTGGCAGAATCCGATTGAAAACATCGACGCCAGCAACTTACGGTTCTGGCGAACTTTGTGTTATAATCCGCGCTCATTTTTTCGCGTGAAGTGGATGTAATGTCAGAAAACAGCAGCAAAAAAGTCATAGTCGGCATGTCCGGCGGCGTTGATTCCTCAGTTTCAGCTTACTTGTTATTACAACAGGGCTATCAGGTTGAAGGCCTGTTTATGAAAAACTGGGAAGAAGATGATAACGATGAATATTGTGCTGCAGCTGAAGATTTGAAAGATGCGCAACAGGTTTGCGACACCTTGGGTATTAAATTACACAAAGTGAATTTCGCTGCAGAATATTGGGATAACGTCTTCGAATATTTCCTCGCAGAATATAAAGCTGGCCGCACGCCAAATCCCGACATCATGTGCAATAAAGAAATCAAATTCAAAGCCTTTTTGGAGTTTGCCGCTGAGGCTTTGGGAGCCGACTACATTGCAACAGGTCACTATGTTCAACGTCGTGAAGTCGATGGCCACTGGCAGTTGTTACGCGGCTTAGATAGCAACAAAGACCAAAGCTATTTCCTCTATACCATCGGGGAAGAACATATTGCCCAAACGCTATTCCCGGTGGGTCATCTGGAAAAACCTTTAGTCCGGGCTATCGCGGAACAACAAGGCTTAATCACCCATAATAAAAAAGACTCAACGGGCATTTGTTTTATTGGTGAGCGCAAATTCAAAGATTTCCTGCAAAAATATCTGCCTGCCCAGCCAGGCGATATCATCACTGTCGATGGCGACAAAATTGGCCGTCATGAGGGCCTGATGTACCACACGCTGGGTCAACGTAAAGGCTTAGGGATTGGTGGATTGAAAGATGGTGGCGATGATCCTTGGTATGTCGTTGCTAAAGATTTAGTCAATAACCACCTGATTGTTGCGCAAGGCCATGATCACCCGAGCTTACTCGCCAAGGGTTTGATTGCCGAGCAACTCCACTGGGTTGACCGCAAAGGGCCTGAAAACAACCTGCGCTGCACTGTCAAAACCCGTTATCGGCAGCAAGACATTGATTGCACCCTGACCTACTTGGCTGATGGTCGTTTACAGGTCTGGTTTGATGAACCGCAAAAAGCCGTAACGCCAGGCCAATCCGCTGTATTTTACCTCAATGAAATTTGTTTAGGCGGTGGGATCATCGATGAGGCTTTGAACTAATGCAACCGCAAATCTCGATTCAAACCATGGCGTTAGCTGCGATGTGCCAGTGCATTAAGCAAGTGCAGTTATTGGCTCGCGGTGAACAGAAATCAGAATTTCATAGTTTAGAGATGCGGGTCTGTTTACAAAGCATCGCCGAGCAGACCCCAGCTGATGCCATCGATGTTTATGGCGGCCGCCTCGAAAATTTAGCCAGCGGTTATCAGCTCTTAGTGGATCAGCTCGGTGATACGCCCAACAAAGATATGGAACTGCTCCGTTATGAAATGGCGGTTCTGCGCTTAGAACGCTTACTGGCAAAATCAGCTTCGGCCTTAGACGCTGTCGGCAAACGGATTGAACGCTTGCAGCAGCAATTGCTGCATTTTCAAATCACCGACGACAATATCATTGCCAACCTTGCTGATATCTATGTTGAACATATCAGTGGTCTCGGTCATCGCATCCAAATTGCCGGCCAGCCTGAGCAATTAAAACAACCGTTAATTCAGCAAAAAATTCGGGCTTTATTACTCGCAGCGCTCAGAGCCGCCGTTTTATGGCGACAAGCAGGTGGTCATCGTTATCACTTCCTTTTCAAACGCACTGCGCTGCTGAATGAAGCCAAAGCCGTTTTAAAACAATTAGCTTAACTTAGGAGTCTTCATGGAACTCAATGCTTTAACCGCGATTTCGCCCGTTGACGGCCGCTATGGTGCTCGCAGTGTCGAATTGCGAGATATTTTCTCTGAATTTGGTTTGATCAAATTCCGAGTGATCGTCGAAGTTCGCTGGTTGCAACAAATGGCTGGCATTGCAGGGATAGCCGAAGTTCCAGCATTGAGCCCTGAAGCAAACCAATTGCTCAATGAGATTGTCGACAACTTCAGCCTCGCTGATGCTGAGCGTGTCAAAGAAATTGAAAGAACAACCAATCATGATGTGAAAGCGGTTGAATATCTTTTAAAAGAAAAAGTGGCTGGCAATAGCGAATTAGCAGCGATTAGCGAATTTATCCATTTTGCTTGTACTTCAGAGGATATCAATAACTTATCGCATGGTTTGATGCTAAAAACTGCGCGTGAAGAGGTGTTATTACCACTTTGCGATCAGTTGTTAGCTGCCATTAAGAGCCTTGCTATCCAGTACAAAGCAATCCCGATGATGGCTCGTACGCATGGCCAACCAGCTTCGCCAACCACTTTAGGTAAAGAAATGGCGAACGTTTATATTCGATTGCAACGCCAACGCGATCAGATTGCCAAAGTGGCCATTCTTGGCAAGTTTAATGGCGCTGTAGGTAACTATAACGCCCATATTTCTGCCTATCCTGCGCTTAATTGGCACCAAATTTCTGAGCAGTTCGTCACATCATTAGGCCTTGAGTGGAACCCGTTCACCACGCAAATTGAACCGCATGATTACATCGCTGAACTATTCGATGCAGTGGCTCGCTTTAACACCATCCTGCTCGATTTTGATCGGGATGTGTGGGGATATATCGCGCTAGGTCACTTCAAGCAAAAAACCATTGCCGGTGAGATTGGTTCTTCGACCATGCCACACAAAGTCAATCCGATTGATTTTGAAAACTCAGAGGGCAACTTAGGCTTAGCCAATGCAATTTTCCACCATTTGGCGAGCAAATTGCCGGTATCACGTTGGCAACGTGATTTAACAGATTCAACTGTGCTGCGTAACTTAGGTGTTGGTTTTGGCTATTGTTTGATTGCCTATCATGCAACCCTCAAAGGGATCAGCAAATTAGAAGTCAACGAAGCCAATTTACTGACTGAACTTGATCAGAATTGGGAGCTTTTGGCTGAACCGGTGCAAACCGTGATGCGTCGTTATGGCATCGAAAAGCCCTACGAAAAACTGAAAGAATTAACGCGGGGTAAGCGCATCACTCCAGCCGATTTGCATGTATTTATCGATAATTTAGAATTGCCAGACGATGTCAAAGCGCAAATGAAACAATTCAGACCAGACAATTACTTAGGTGCTGCAATCGCCTTGGTCGATAGTCTGAATTAAATCATTGCTGTTATGGGCGGTTTAACCGCCCTTTTTACTAGAGGATCTTGGTTATGTACCAATTACAACTCAATGACTTAACCATCGAGCAATTTCTTGCCGAGTATTGGCAGAAGAAGCCTTTACTCATTAAAAGGGGTTTTGCCAATTTCCAAGATCCGATTTCACCTGATGAATTGGCCGGATTAGCGGCGGAAGAAGAAATTGAGTCGCGAATTGTGGCAAAACAAGGCGATCAATGGCAATTAGAAACTGGCCCATTTGAAGACTACAGTGAATGGGGCGAAAAAGATTGGACATTGCTCGTGCAAGCAGTCGATCACTGGCATCCAGAGTCGGCAGCATTAATCGAACCTTTTCGTTTTATACCCAATTGGCGCATTGATGATTTGATGATCAGTTATTCAACGCCTGGCGGTGGCGTTGGCCCCCACCTTGATCAATACGATGTCTTTATTATTCAAGGTCTTGGAAAAAGGCACTGGCGCGTCGGTATGCCAGATCCTTCACTCAAATCACACTGTCCTCACCCACGTTTATTACAAGTCAGTCCTTTTGTCGATTGTATTGATGTGATTACTGAACCGGGTGATATTTTATATATTCCGCCAGGATGTCCGCATGATGGCATCTCGATTGATCAAAGCCTGAGTTATTCTGTAGGATTTCGAGCTCCCGCGCAAAAAGACCTGCTAACCGGTCTCGCTGACTATTTAATCGAGAATGAAATTCAAGGCATTCGCTACAGCGATGCAGGACGAGAACTCAGCCCAAATATCGGTGAGATTACTACTAAGGATTTAGCCGATGTGCAAGGCTTGCTGAAAAACCTGTTGGATGATCCAAAGTTACTGGCCAGCTACTTTGGCAGTTACATCACTCATGCTAAACATGAACTGGATGCGACTGAACCGGATCCGCACTACAGTGCAGATGAAATTGCTGAATACTTGGAAGAAGGTTCGGTGTTGGCAAGATTGGGAGGACTGCGAGTTTGTTATATTCAACCGCATAAAGAAGCTGATATTCAGCTATTTATTAATGGCTTAACCATCCAATTGCCAGCGTCTGCCAAAACCACAGTGCAACAATTAGCCGAAAAAACAGTATTGGATCAGCAAACAGCGGCAGAATTTGCAGAAGACCCACACAAACTTCAGTTGTTAACTCAATTGATTAATTTAGGGTATTGGTATTTTATCGAATAAATTGCCGAGCAAATCAAACCAAACGAAAACGGCCCTGATGGGCCGTTTTTTTATTAAGCTTGCGCTTGCCACAATTTGTCTGATTCCGCTAAATCATACAACATATTAGCTCTGCCAACTAACAGTTGAACATAGTCTGCAGTGGGTTGATCTGTAATACCTGCTTCGATAATTTGTTGTGCTTTCATTTGCCAACGTAAAGCAAAATGCTTCATCGCTTCACGAGGATCCTTAGCTGAACCGAGGGGGATATAGTCAACAGGCATATCACCACTCACCACCCAGACGATATTCTTGTTCATACCATGGATTTTCCAAATCGCAACCAGAGGCGGTAAATACCGTGACTCAGCCACTGCAACAGATTCCATGATGATGCCCTGCTCGGCTAAATGCATATTCGCTCGCTGGAATTGCGCACGAACCCAATCTTGAATTTCTGCTTCAGTCATTGCTCTTGGGGTACTATTTTCTTGTTGTTCCATCTTGTAATGCCCTTAAAAATTGCTGACCGCACTTTATGTCAGCCAATAGAAATTAGCAACTATCAAGATTTATTGTCGACAATCAACTGGGCAGACCAGTCGTTTTTTTTCAGGTTTTCTGGCACAACCATTGCTGAAATGGTAAATTGCGCCGCGAAAAAGTCGGCCCTACACCGCGATAATCAGAACGGAGCACACTCAAGTGGCAGTATTTAATCACCCAGAATTTGATAACCACGAACAAGTCGTTTTTTGCAGCGATAAAGAAACAGGTTTAAAGGCAATCATTGCCGTACACAGCACTAAATTAGGCCCAGCAGTCGGCGGTTGCCGCTTGTGGGATTACGTGGCAGATGAAGATGCCCTGGTCGATGTGTTACGGTTATCTCGTGGTATGACTTATAAAAATGCGATGGCTGGCTTGCCTTTAGGCGGCGGCAAATCAGTGATTATTGGGGATGCCAAATCCATCAAATCTGAAGCATTATTCCGTAAATTCGGTCAGTTTGTGCATTCTTTAAGCGGCCGCTACGTCAGCGCAGAAGATGTCAATATTACCACCGCTGACATCTCTATTGTTGGTCAAGAAACTCCTTACGTTGCTGGTTTAGATGGCAAAAGCGGCAATCCAGGACCGTTTACTGCGTTAGGCACCTACAAAGGCATCAAAGCAGCTGCTAAACATAAATTTGGTACTGATAATCTTGAAGGCAGAACTATCGCCATTCAAGGTCTTGGCAGTGTTGGCTTCTACTTGTGTGAACATCTGCATAAAGAAGGCGCTCGCTTGATTGTCACAGATATCAATCAAGATGCCGTCAGTCGTGCTGTTGCGAAATTTGGAGCAACTGCAGTAGGTTTAGATGAAATTTATAGCCAGCAGTGTGATATTTATGCGCCTTGTGCTTTAGGTGCAACGATCAACGATCACACGATTGAACAATTCAAGTGCCAAATTATTGCGGGTTGTGCCAATAATCAATTGAAAGAACCACGTCATGGCGATCTGCTGCGGCAAAAGGGCATTTTGTATGCGCCTGATTATGTCATCAACGCCGGTGGCATCATCAACGTATCCTTAGAATTGCGTCCTGAGGGCTACAATGTGGACGAATCTACCAGCATGGTCTTAAAAATTTATGACACGCTGTTAGATATCTTCAAACGCGCCGATGAGCAAAATAAACCGACGAATGAAATTGCAGACCTAATGGCACAAGAAATTATTGCGCGTGGTCGGAAGTAACAAAAACAAGTCATTGCGCTTGAATGCGCTTTGACTGCACCTTGTGCCTAGATTTTGTGCCTAGATTTTGCATGACCGTTACAACAAAGCTTGAAAGATGGACGCTAGCAATTTAGGTTGCTAGCGTTTTCATTTGAACAGTTAAGCACCTGATGGTTTCTTATACCAATCACTTAAATCTCTTGTTAGATCATAGGTATAAAAACTCACCATCTCTGCAGTTAACTTGGCAAATAAATCATAATTCGACAAATTGACCGTTAAAAAACAGCCACTGCCACAATTGACTCTGCGAAATGTTGAGCTTGGTGCTGCAAACACTAGCGCAGGCAGTTGATACTGTTCCGCCAGCTTCTTCACTCGAAAGGCGTGATAATCACTACTGACAAAGACTAAAGGAATATTTCGATCCAGTCGGTCGGCTAAATTATACATTTCATGGTAAGTCGTTGCGCCGCCATGGAAACAATCAACTTTGGCATTGGATTGGATGCGCCCTTTCAGATAATCGACATAAGGCTGACAAAACAACGTTGTAATGTAGACAGTAAAATTATCTTCTCGGCCAAAACTCACCGCGACTAATTGTTCAAGTCGACTTTTGGCACAATCAGGCAAAGCATCGATACTGCCGCCGCACCCCAACACAACATAATTGCCCGTGAATGAACGATCAATTTGACTGGTGCTAATTGCAGTGCCGTACCAATCCCGCACGTAGTTAGCAAAAAAAGTATTACCAAATGCATAAAACCAAATGAGTAAAGCAAATAAGCCGATTTTGCGATAACGGATAGCTGCAAATAGGAAGGCCCACAGAAATAGATTGTGTGGATACAAAAAGGGTTCGATAAAATCTTTCATGAAAGACTCCAAGCTAGGAATATCAGCAATCGAAGTGTCCTCAGTAAAATGCAGTATAGCTTTGCATTCATTAGCTGAGGATGAGTTATTTTTATTATTGATCGCGACAATCAAGGCCACAATCTTTCAACTATCATGACATTAGCGCCTAAGAAGTGCTATACCCTGTTCAGCTGAGAATCAGATAAATCCAGCATATTGAAGAAAAGCTGTCTGCCTTATTCAGATTCAGCTATGGTATTATATCGAAAAAAGTAGCAAGCAATTGGAGTGACGCTATGTTAAAGACTGTTTCAGTCATTGGTTTAGGTTACATTGGTCTTCCGACAGCAGCCATGTTGGCTTCGCGGAAAGTGAGAGTTTTAGGTGTGGATGTCAACCAACGTGCCGTTGACACGATTAACCAAGGGAAGATTCACATTGTTGAACCGGACTTGGATATGTTGGTCCACGCGGCAGTGACTGGCGGTTATCTATCAGCGCAAACGCAGCCTGTCGCTGCCGACGCCTTCATGATTGCTGTACCAACCCCATTTTTTGATGATCTATCGCCAGATCTGTCTTATGTCGAATCTGCCGTCAAAGCGATTGCTCCTGTGTTACAAAAAGGCAATTTAGTAGTGCTTGAATCTACAAGCCCTGTTGGTACTACAGAATTGATGTGCAAATGGATTGCCGAAGTACGCCCAGATTTAACGCTGCCGACCGATTCAAACACGCCTGATTTGCATGTGGCTTATTGCCCTGAGCGCGTGTTACCTGGCAAAGTTGTGCAAGAACTGATCTCTAATGACCGCATTATCGGTGGTTTATCACCCGCGTGTTCGGAGAAAGCCAAAGAGCTTTATTTAACGTTCGTCCAAGGTGAATTACTGGTTACCGATGCTCGCACCGCTGAAATGTCGAAACTTACTGAAAACGCCTTCCGTGACGTGAATATCGCCTTTGCCAATGAGTTATCGTTAATCTGTGACAAGCTCAAGATCAACGTCTGGGAATTGATCAGAATGGCGAACCGCCATCCGCGCGTCAATATTCTGACCCCAGGCGCAGGCGTTGGTGGTCACTGTATTGCGGTCGATCCATGGTTTATCGTACATTCTGCGCCAGAGCAAGCTCGTCTAATCAAAACAGCACGTGAAGTCAATGATTTCAAACCTGAGTGGGTATTACAAAAAATCATGACCACAGTGGCGAACCACTCGCTGAATAAGCCGTCAGTTGCTTGTTTTGGCTTAGCATTTAAACCGGATATTGATGATTTGCGGGAAAGCCCAGCGTTACACATCGTCAACAAACTCGCTGATACCTATCAGGGCAAAGTGTTGGCCGTTGAGCCGAATGTCGAAGAGACGAACAAACTGGATCCGAAGGCAGAATTAGTCTCTTTAGAAGCGGGACTCAATGCCGACATCATTGTGATTCTGGTCAAACATAAAGCTTTTGCTCAGTGCAATTTCGCTGGAAAAACTGTGATTAATGTGGTCGGTGAGTACTAATTCAGTCAATAAATGCTGAAACCAGAACCAATTTGATTCTGGTTTCGACATAAGAAACGTCCATTATGAACGCTCTAGCTATGATCGCTAGAGCGTTTTTTATTGGACTATAAGAATTACAATGACCCAGACTCTTAGCGAGTTTTGATTTCACAGCCCTGCAAGGTTGGCTCTCTTTAAGGAACGCGCTTTAGAATAAAAACCAAATCCAATCGAGTCTATACCTAACCACCAAGCCTCAAGTCAGGCTTTTCGCCCTCGCAGGTACGCAACCCCGCTCAACAGTATTAATAAGAAAACGGCCAAGCCATTCGAAGCTAAGAAAATCCAAGCTGCCGATGCGGCATCGAGTCCATGATTGACCCAGATGTAGAAACTAGAACCGATTAGAGCGACTACGGTGACGCTGACTGCCCGCCAATGGTTATAACCCAATGAGGTGATCCACACTTCAAAATAAGTTTTGAGCAATGTGAGCCACAACCCGACGACCACAAGCCGGATCAGTTGCTCCGTTTCATGGGTTAAGGTTTCTGAAAGCAGCCAAGGATAAATCCAATCACAAGCCAGCAATAACATGACATATGGCAAAGTTAGCATGGGTAAAGACCAAGTCATATTGCGCAAGAATAAACTTCTTTTAGCAATTAACGTTGGTTGCGAACTTAATTTCGCTAAAAGCACCTGTGAAAACACCACGGGTAATAAAGTCACAGGCATGAACAAAATGAAGGCTTTTCGAAACTGACCTAAAGCAGTTAAAGAGCTAAATATCGCCAGGAAAATGAACGGAATATTGGTCAGATAAATCGCAAACATATCGTGCCAAGCGTAGCTCAAACGCTCACGCCAGCGTGACCAATGCATTAATGGCAATACCTGTGGCTTCTGACTGTACCAAAGCCTAAACTCTGGCAGTAGCTTTAAGCTGCCTAAACTTAATGGCACTAGACTGATCAACAATACCCAATATAAAACCGAGGCCGTATCAGTCAGCATTTCAAACCAAATCACCGCCACCAGAGCCAACATAGCAATGCCATTAAACAATTGGCTTTTAATTTCCGCGGCAAAATCTTGTTGACCTTTCAGATAGCAAAATAGTGCCTGATTGATGGCCCAACTAGCGCCAATCAACACACTTAAAACATAAAGCTCTAAGGGTAAAGGCGCTGCAAACCAAACACTATAGGCTATCGCTATAGCTAATAAGCCGCTAGTCACCAATATGCTAATCAGTAAACTACTCACTAAATGATTCAGATTTTGCGCTTTTGCCACATGGTGAATGAGATAAAAATTCACACCAAAGGCGATCGTTGGATAAAACAAATTAGCGAGCATGTAAACAAAACTAAAAATGCCGAATTCGTTTTCAAGTAGATGTCGAGCTAATGCCAAATTCAGCAGCCAACGCGAGCCAAAATTTAAACCTTGGGCAACGCTATTACTCATCATCTTGCGTAAAAAGTCATGCTTCATCGACAATCCCCTTCGGCGATAAACACAACAATAAAGCGCCGTTTAACATTCCCCAAGGGATCCAAAGCATGCCCGAGGTCAATACATGACCGGCCATCGAGGCAACTATCAACAAAATGAAATTAACCGCCAGCACGCCTGCGGCCAAACTAGAAGGATTCTGTGACCAGGCAAACCACGCTAACCGAAGGTTACCAACAAAGAACCAACAGAACCAAGCAAGACCTGGTAAGCCAAACCATAATACCAAATCTGCAGGATCAATTTCGGTCAAAGGTTTGCCACTATAAGTGTCCATCGCCGTATAACCCACCCCAAACAAGCGATGCCAATCAGTAAAGTAAAGTTCACTCAGACGCCAATTTTCAAGGACGAATAAGTCTCGTGAGGATAACACCAGCCCCAGAATACCTTGCTGCTGATAAGTGAACCGCAGTTTGGCAGACAATGGCAACACCTCTAACAATATTGGTAATTGCCAAATGACCAATCCAAGCACAAGGACGGATAACCCCAAGCCAATTTTGATGAGCCCACTAAAACGCTGCCAATAGGCTTTACTTTGCAAAAGTGGGATCAATACAGCTAATAAAAGCACACCGCCCATCGCAGTCTTCGTTAACATCGAGTGTGCACAAAACAATGCGGCTATCAGCACAGCAAAAAATTTAAGCTTTTGCGAGGGCCAATAGTAAGCCAATAAAAACCCCGTGAGTAACAGCAATAATGCTGACAATTCATTGGTGGCGCGGAAAAAACCTTTGGTCCCAAGATTTTGATCCGGTAAATAATCATTGGGTTGATAGGCAGTAAAGCCATAGCCGAATTGCCCAAGCAAAATATTACTGAGTAAAATCAAAAAAGCGATCAGGAACACTTGAGCTAAAGCCTGGCGAGCAAACTGTTCGGCTCGTTGCGTCAGATGATAAAAATAAATAGCAGCAAGTACTGGTGATAATAGTTTAACCACCATACTGATATCGTAATGAAATCCAGCTTGGTGACCTGTCAACAGAAAGGAATAGAAAGGCCCAATTAATAAAGTGCATACCGCCAGCGGAATAAACCATAAATGAGCACGGCGTTCTTTTAACAAACTCAGAAAGATCAGCAACAACAATAAAGCTTTGTAGCCAACAGATAACGGCATGCCTTGACCCAATTGCTGCAGCAAAAAACCATTGAGCGCATCAATCAGTAAATACCATTTCGCCATAAAAATGATGGCATGATCCAGTAAATGAACCGGGCGTTCTGACATAGCTAAATGTTGCGAAGTCACAGAAGCTCGCATAGCGGTTATCGACGCCATACAACAGCGGCAACCACACTCGCCAATAAAGCACTGAACAAAGCAGCAAATACCAGCAAGAATGTGGTCTTTTTAGTCTGACGGTTGACACTAATTTCAGCAGTCCAGCTATGCGTCGCTTGATAGGCACCTGATTGCCATAAACGCAGCTGAGCTTGATCCTTGTCCAATTTAGTTGCAATCACTGTTCTCTCACCCACAGATTCTGTGTTTGCTAACGTCGATTGGAGTAATTGAACTTGCTGCGAGAGTTGACTGATCCCATGCTGTTGATAACGTGACTCTGCAGCACGGATAAGAGCAGCCAACAAAGCCTTGGCTAACTCCGCATCTTCGGCTCTGAGTTGGACAAATAACATGTTGCCACGGCGTCGGTGTTCAAATTGCAATCTTTTACGCCATTGCTGATAGTTCGTGTTGGCATCAATTTGACAAATAGCCGCATAATTTTGGCAAAACATAGCATCTTGCCAAATCAGCTGCCACACATCAGGCTGATCTAATAACATACCAAAACGCGCCAATTCATCAATTTCTAAAGCCCCCAACAACAGCTGGTTGCCGGGCTTAATCTGTTGGTAGTCGGTCGCCAGATGCTCTATCCGACTTTTTGCCAAAGTATATTGCGATTTCGCGATGTACAGTTGTGGCTGCTTCTGCAGATAAAGTGCCATGAGCAATGCACCCAATGCAGCAGCAACCAACAACCACAACCAGCTGCGACGAATGGCGCTGACTAAGTGGTTGGTTAATTCAAGTTCTGAGTGAAGCAATTCAGTTGGTTTCATTTTGAGCGAAAAATTCCTTTGAAGCCTTTTGCTAAAAACTCCTTACGACAGCGAATAAACCACTGTAAGCGGTGTTTTAAGTAATAGCGCAATTTACTTTCTACGAGGCCATAACGGCACTGAGACAGCAGTTCAGACAATGACATCGGAGTTTGCAACATGGTTTGCCGGTAGAAAGCTTGGTTTTGCAAATTCCGCTCGTTCATCAAAGGACGATGCTTTTCAACAAATTGCGCTTGGGCGTTCAGTCGTTTGGGCGATGTCGTGATGCGTCCCAACTCGTGCCCCACATGGACTATATAGCTGGGCTCAGCTAAACGCAGAGCAGGCCCATACGCAGCAACCATCCGCAACCACATGTCATAGTCTTGGAAGGCCGCCAAGGTTTCATCGAAGCCTCCTTGCGCAAGCATGCGGCTGGTGCGGACTAAAGCTTGATTCGAAAGACAATGGACATCCAGCACTTCAGGCAGACGAACTACTTTGCCGACTGGGTAAAGTTGCTTACGAACGGAACCATAATCCCAGTAATAGCTTGAGCAGACGCAAGAATATTGGTCATCATACGCGGCGAGTAGACTCGACAAACGGTTTGGTAGAAATTCATCGTCATCATCGATGCCTGTTACAAACTCGCCAGCTGCCGCTTTAATCGCTAAATTACGAGCCGCACAAGCCCCCCGCCCGACCTCTTGCCGGAATAAACGAATTTTCGGATGTTGACCATACAACTCATTCAGCACCTGCCAAGTATCGTCTTTCGAGCAATCATCAACGATTAACAGCTCAAAATGAGGATAATCTTGCGCAAGAACAGAATTGACCGCACGTTGCATCATTTGACTACGGTTGTAAGTCGGCATGTAAACGCTGATCAAAGGCTGAGAGTTGCCGACACCGGCGGGTAAAGGAGCTGTCACTGCTAAATTCTCATGTTCAATTAGTTTGAATTATTGTTGTTATCACCAGCAGAATTACAATTTACCACGTAAATATAACCAGAGATACTCGACCAAACTCCACTGTCTTTTTACACGGCTAGGTTGATCAATCAGACGATACGCCCATTCCAAATTTAAACGACACCATAGCTCTGGCGCGCGTTTCACATTGCCAGTGAACACATCATAGGTGCCACCAACACCCATGAAATAGGCATCATTAATTTGTTGCTTGGCTCGGTCAATAAATAACTCTTGTTTCGGTGAACCCATTGCTACAGTAATGATTTTGGCACCTGATTGTTTAACTTGGGTAATCAGCGCCTGCTCATCCTTAAAGTAGCCATCTTGAAGACCCACAATTTGAACCCCGGCAGCACGCAATTTGTCCGCTGTTTGTGCCAGCACTTCCGGTTTGGCACCAATCAAAAACACTGGAATATTCTTTTGAGCTGCACGATACATCAAGGCTTCCCAAGTTTCACAGCCAGGAACTCGTTGCACCGGTTTGCCAAGTTTTTTCTTCATGACCTTTACGACGCCCATGCCATCGGCATAGCGTAATTCCGCACTATTGAGCATTTTTCTCAGTTCAGGATCTTGCTGCGCTTTCATCACTTTTTCAGGATTAATCGCGATGGCTGAACCTGCGAACACTGGCCCATTATCTGGGATGATATACTCAACCAATTGTTGCATGCTGGCAAATGCCATGACATCGATACCACCAACGTTGACCAATTCGGGTTTTGCGTGTTGCTGCATAAAAACTCACTTAAAAAAATTAAACCTGCGATTGAGTCAATTTTCCGTACAAAGCCATCAACTCATTGGCTATATTTTTTACGAAATAAGGTTCCGCACTAGCGCGGCAATCTTGTTGTAATTGCAGGTAATTTGCTGCTGATAACATTAATAATTGCTGAATTGAACTCAGCAGCGATTGATGTAACTGGAGCTCATCAGTCTGATCCAAACAATAACCGTTGTAGCCCTGTTTAATTTGGGCAGCACTGCCGTCGGTAAAAGTTGCAATCACTGGAGTATAGCAGGCCATAGCCTCTGTCATAACTAAGCCAAAAGACTCGTTGCGAGATAGACTCACTAAACATTTACTTTGCTCTAAAAAGTTACGCAAACTTTCCGGTGATTGTGAGCCTAGCAGCTGCAAGTTGGGGTATTTTTGCGTCGCTTCTAGGATTTTGTTGTGAAGCGGACCATGCCCAATCACTGCAAATTTCACTTGTGGCAAGTCAGCAACTAACTTCAATAAGCGATCAATCCCCTTGTTGCGATCCAATGTACCGACAAATAATACATCTATCGATTTTTCCACCATGGTCAAACAGGAACTGCTCGCAAAGGTTGGGTGGATGCCTGCAGGGAGTACCGTCGACTTTATTGCTGGGTTAAAAAACTTTTCACGCAGTGCCGTGCTGGTGAAAATAAAGTGATCGACAATTTTACTCGCGAATTTATAGAGGCCAGATTCGGGTTTATACAGATAAATGTCACTGCCATGGCAAGTCACAACAATTTTAGCTTTTGGGTTTCGCAACAGTTTATAGGTCCAAGCGAGCCAAATTGTTGGGTAATAATAGTGAATATGCAGCAAATCGTAACTTTGCCGAGAAAACACGTATTGCCAGACAAATTGCAGCCATAAGAATGGGTATTTGCATAAACGATTTAACTTTGAGTCATTATGCCAAGTCATATAAAAATAAGCTGGTGTGCAACTACTCAATGCATCCACTTGATTTTTAACGAATTGCCCTTGAAAAGGCGCACTTGCTTTGGGGCCCATATTGGTCACTATTAGCAACTTCACCGTCATTCAGCCCTTCACTTCTGCCATTATTGGCTGATCATACTGTGAAAAGTAGTGAGGTCACAACAACGACGATCATAACTTTGATTGCTCACTACCTTTTCTAAGCAAAATTGCTGAAATTTAACAGATGAAGATCAATCCTTTAGGAATAAATACGCCGCCGATAGTAAGTCGCTGCAACATCACCTATAATCGAGCAATATTGATAATAAATAACTGAATCAGAATTTTAGCGAGTCTTTATGCACGAACACCTTGTGTTATTTGCAACCACGTTTTTATTAACTTTAGCTGCAATCTTCGTTCTCATTCCTGTGGCCAATCGAATTGGGTTAGTCGACAAACCACAAGGCAGAAAGCAACACGTCGGGGCCATTCCTTTAATCGGTGGCATTTCAATTTTCATCGGTGTTGCCCTCACATTGTCTTGGTTTGGCCTGCCCCAGAGCAGTCATTGGTACTATTTATTGTGTGGTGGCTCCATCGTTATTCTTGGAGTTTTTGATGATTTCCTCGACTTAAGTGTCAAGTTAAGGCTCTGTGCCCAAGTCGTCATTGCACTGGTGATGATGTATGGCTTACAGCTTTATGTCAGTGACTTGGGAGATCTGTTTGGTTTTGGCGAAGTTCATCTGGGTTACCTTGGCATTCCATTCACTGTGATTGCAGTCATTGCAGCAATCAACGCGTTTAATATGATTGATGGTATTGATGGCTTAGCGGGTATGCTAAGTGGTGTCAGTTTTGTCTCCCTGACCTTGATGATGGGCATTGGCGGACAACTGGAACATGCGGTTTTACCGATGGTGTTAGTGTTTGCAATCATCCCCTACCTGCTTTTCAATTTGGACTTGATCGGCAAAGGCAAAGGCAAAATTTTCATGGGCGATGCCGGCAGTATGCTGATTGGTTTATCCGTCATTTGGTTATTAATTATCGGCTCACAAAGTGATAGCGCCAGTTTTAGACCGGTAACAGCCCTATGGATTATCGCAGTGCCTTTGATGGATATGGTGGCGATTATGATCCGACGCGTGCGAAAAGGTCAGTCACCCTTTATGGCCGATCGGGAGCATTTACATCATATTTTCCTGCGTTTAGGCCTCAATTCACGGCAATCCTTGGTGGTCATCACCAGCTTAGCCTCGATGCTTGCAACGATTGGCATTGTTGGCGAATACCTCGCTATCCCCGACATTATTATGTTGCTGTTGTTCTTATTAATTTTTGCGATCTACTCGTTATCCCTGCAATACATTTGGCGGATCACCCGTTTTATCAAACGTTATAAAGCGAAAAATCGTGTCAAATAAGCTGCTGAAAATTCTGACTGCCCGTTCGGTGATCATGCTCGCCGAACGGTTTTTCCGCTTAGGCGCAGGCGCTATTATCACCTTCATGGTCGCTCGGATGCTCGGCGATGAAGCGCTAGGAACTTACGGCATCGTGATGGTTTGGGCTGCATTTCTTGCCCCATTAAGCCATCTTGGTTTAAACAACCTAGTGCAAAAACTGGCCAATTCCACCCCTGATATCGAGCAAAGTCGTCGTTACGTACAAACGGCGGTTTGGCTGCGTTTCTTTGCTGGTTTTTTCTTTGCTGCCGTGATGATTGCCGGCTTCATGCTGTTCTATCCCCACTATTTTTGGCAAGGTCCTTGGCAAATAACCACGCTGTTCGTCTTACAAAGTTTTACTGCGATGATAGTGTATGAATACGATCAAAACTATCGGGGTCATTTCCGCTCAGTCGCTATTAGCAAAGTGGTGATCAGTCTAATCACTTTAATCGCCAGAATTTGGTTATTACTGACCGGCGCAAACATTGATATGTTATTGCTTTGGGTTGGCATCGAATTCGCGCTCACCGGCGTCTTACAATACTACTGGGCGCGCAGGTTCGCCCCTGCCGAACCTGGATTAAAGTGGGCCTATTTTGATTGGCAAACTGGCAAGGAGATGTTGAAAAGATCGAGTTGGCTTTGGACTTCAGCAATCGTATCAGTCATCTACCTAAAAATTGACAGTGTGATGATTGAAAGTATGCTCGGCATTGCTGCGACAGGCCAATATACAGCTGTTGCCCGTATTTCTGAGCTTTGGTATGTCATCCCTACGACCCTCGCTGCCCGTTATTACCCAGATTTACTGAAGACCTTTCAGCAGAGCTGGCCAGCATATTTATTACTTCTGAAAAAACAAAGTATTCAATTTTTCTTACTCGCACTAGTGATTGCCATAGGCATGACTTTAACTGCCAAGTGGATCATGCTCTACGCTTACGGTGAGCGTTTTGTGGGGGCCGCTTCGGTGCTGCAAATCCACGTATGGGCAGGCTGTTTTGTTTTCTTAAGAGCATTGATAAGCCAGCATTTAATTATTACTGGCAATGAAGCTTTAAGTATGTTGAGCCATGGGGTTGGTGCCATTTTGAATGTGGCTCTCAACTGGTGGTGGATCCCACTTTATGGCATTGAAGGCGCTGCATGGGCAACATTAGTCTCTTATGCCTACGCTTCGGTATTCTTTATCTTTTTTGCCAAGAATACTCGCCAGCACTTCTTTGAACTTGTCAAAGTTCGACGTGGTCATATCTGAACGAGCCAACTGAATGAGTCTGCAATGAAAAATCTACTGCGCAAAATTTATGCAAAGATCGATAGCACTCTAGTGCCGATTGCCGCCCGTTCAAAATTCACTGCAGCGCTTTATTACAGTCTTTTTAATTCTCAATTTCGTCGAGAGCAACATGCTACGCTGGCAGGACGCAGCTTTTATGCCCAATTTAATGAAAGCAGCCAAATCGCAAGTGTGATCCTACGCCGCAATATTCATCGGTTGGAAAAAGGCTTATGCATGATCCCGCGCAAATCCATTTTCGCGCTCGACTACATCGATGAAACTTTGGATGCATTAAGTAACTACCTCACTCATCCAAATTCGATTGATTTAAATTTACTGACTTATTGCCATGATGTGCTCAACCAATATTTTGCACAGACTCAATGGCCTGATCGAGCAGCACAGCCCCAGCGGTTTCATCAATTACAACAACAA
>CAZIPG010000030.1:8512-21023 GCA_964540955.1 uncultured Rheinheimera sp. | reverse complement strand
GCACTAACACGCCGCGCCTTAATTCCAACCGCAGTTTTTCCAAGCGTTCATCGCTCATGCGGACTCCTGATTCCATCTTGTTTTACATATTGGTTGAGACATCCAGGTTGTCACCTATGGCTTACACATACTGTGCGCCACACAGTGTATACTATGCGCGACACAGTAATAATGCAAGTCGGTTGTGTATTTTTTTTCGCCAGCAGCGAGATTGTGGCATCGTCACCCTGCCCGCAACGCCATAAAAGCAGCGTCATAAAAGCAATGCCATAACCGCAACGCTCAGCAACCAGCCCCAATATTGTCTGACCAGCAACGACTACAGGTTGAAGCTCATCGTCGATTGCTACCGCTGCGCGCTGAACTGTGGTAAAACAGCCCCATCATCCCATCGAAGTCGTTTTAGGATTTTTTCGTTATGAATGCAGCCAAGCCACAACAACAATCCGGCAAAGGGCTACTCGCCAATTTGGCGTTTAACATCATTATCCCAGTGCTTATTTTGAGTAAGTTCAGTGGCGAAGCCCATTTAGGGCCAATTTGGGGCTTAGTGGTGGCGCTGGCTTTCCCTATCGGTTTTGGCATCTATGAGCTTGTGCAATCGGGCAAAATGAACTTTTTGTCGATCGTCGGCATTATCAGTGTGCTGCTCACAGGCGGTATGAGCTTGTTGCAACTGGATCCCAAATACATTGCGATTAAAGAGGCGGCTGTGCCTGGCATTATTGCGGTGTTAGTGTTGGTGAGCGGCCATACGCGGTTTCCACTGGTGAAAACTTTATTGCAAAACATGCAGCTACTGGATTTGCCTAAGCTGGAACAAAAGCTCAGTGAGCGCAACAATCAAGCGGCCTTTGAGGCAACTTTGGCCAACGCCAATCGCATCATCGGTTTATCCTTTGTGTTTTCATCTGCACTGAATTACGGTTTAGCGCGTTGGATTTTAGTCAGTCAGCCGGGTAGCGAAGCGTACAATGCTGAACTGGCGCGGATGACGGCATTGAGCTATCCCGTCATCGCCCTGCCTTGCACCGTCATCATGATGGGGGCTGTTTGGTATATTTTCAGTCGCATTCCAAAGTTGACTGGCGAATCCTTAGAGTCGTTTATCAACGAATAAGGGCTCAACGAATAACGGCCAGCCCTTTGGCCGTTTACGGCAGTTTGGGGCTATTTGCGGCAATTCGCGATTGCATTCGCGATTGCATTTTGTAATGGTTCTGAAGAAAGAACAAAGGTTGGCAGCTGGTGTTGCACACCTCGGCAACACCGCACTCAACGTTTAAACCAACGCTCGGATCCTGGCAAAAGCCGCCGCCAAATCAGCCAGTAAATCTTGTGGATCTTCCAAACCGATATGCAGGCGAATTAACGGCCCTTGATACGGCCATACCGTGGCCGTCCGCAATGCTTGCACATCCAAAGTTGCCACCACTAACGACTCATAACCGCCCCAAGAAAACCCCATTTTAAAATGCTGCATGCCTTCAACAAAGGCTTGCACTGTGTTGGCGTCCCCTGCTTTGAGCACAAAGGAAAATAACCCATTGCCGCCACTAAAATCACGCAGGAATGCCGCATGACCAGGATGCTCTGGCAGCGCCGGATGCAATACCGTTGCAACTTCGGGTTGTTGTAACAACCAGGCGACTATCGGCTCAACATTCCGTTGATGCTGCGCCAAGCGCACACCCAAGGTTCTCAGCCCGCGCGCCGCCAAGTACACGTCATCAGCGGCAGCGCAATAGCCCATCAAATAACTATGCTCTCGCAGCTGAGGCCAGTATTTGGCATTGGCACTGGCGGTCCCCAGCATGACGTCAGAATGGCCGCAGATGTATTTAGTTGCGGCTTGAATAGACACATCAACGCCCAGTTCAAAGGGTTTGCATAAAATCGGCGACGCCCAAGTGTTATCTAAGATAGTGATGATGTTGTGGGCCTTAGCAATGGCGGTAATGGCCGGCACATCTTGCACCTCCATCGTTAATGAGCAAGGAGATTCCAAATAAATGACTCGGGTATTGGGTCGAAGCAACTTCGCAATATCAGCCCCGAGCATGGGGTCGTAATAGGTGGTTTCGATGCCAAGGCCCGCGAGCACTTTGTCACAAAAAGCCCGCGTCGGTTCGTAGGCAGCATCGACCATTAACAGGTGATCGCCTTGACGCAAAAACGATAACAAGGCGCCACTGATGGCCGCCGAACCACAAGGATACAAGGCGCAACCCGCGCCGCCTTCGAGCTCACAGACCGCTTCACTAAAAGCAAAATGCGTTTGCGTGCCGCGTCGGCCATAAAAAGGCACATGCTCGCCACGATGACGAGTGGCATGTTTCATTTCAGCCATGGTATCAAAAACGATCGTCGATGCACGGACCACCGGCACATTGACACTATAACCGGCCCAACGTTTATCACGTCCAGCATGGACAATTCGGGTTGCAACTTTCATCTTTCACCTACTCAGACATCTGGATGTCTTATTTCTCATTTCTGCATTCTAGGGCAGCCAGCGCCAATTGGCTAGTGTTTATCCAGTGACTGCAAAGAGTCACTCAGCTTAGGGTGATACAAACTGATACATGAAATGCTTTACGGTTTCAGTTTCCACAATGATTAGATGAAAACAGCGACGGAAAAATAACCAGTCGCAGCAATAATCATCATGGAGAATCCAGTGAAACTAAAAACACTCACCTATGCCATTGCCGCTGCTTTCAGCGGTGTGGTGATTGGGCAGGCCGCGGCAACGCAAGTGCCTTATGCCCCGAATAATCCAACCAGCGTGCAAACGTTAAAGCCTGTGACACTTTCGGCCGAACAAATCAAACAGCGTCAGCAAAGTCGCGCTTTCAAAAACTCGCGCGTGCAAAACGACGGGTTGAATGTGGCGCTGCAGCCTAAGAAAGTTAATTTCGTGCGCGAAGACGGCATCAAGGGCGAACAAGTCTATATCGTCCGCCTGCGCCACAATCCAATTAGCCAATACAGTGGCGGCATTAAAGGCTTAGCGGCAACCCAGCTATCATCAGAAACCGGTGAGCAACGCTTGTATCAACAAGGCAAGCCTGCCACCACCGCAGTTGCCGAATATCAACAATTTTTATTAGAACAACAGGCGGAAGTGGTCCAGCAAATGACTCAAATGCTCGGCGATCGTCCTGTTCGCCAGCAGTTTGTCAACGCGATTAACGGCTTTAGTGTCACGATGAGCCAAGATGAAGCCGAACAAATTGCTGCTTTACCGGATGTTGTGAGCGTGCAGCGTTCGACCTTGCATCAGCTACATACCGACATTGGCCCAAAGCGCATCAGCGCAGACAAGGTGTGGGTTGGCAACACCAGTCTGAACTTACCTTTCAAGGGCGAAGGGACCATCGTTGGTATTATTGATACCGGCGTCAACAGTGATCACCCAGCATTTGCCGACATTGGCGGCGATGGTTATGACCATACCAACCCTCGCGGTGCCGGCAATTACGTCGGTGATTGTGCACTCGATGATTTTAAAAATCGCTGTAACGACAAGCTGATCGGGATCCGAAGCTATGATGTCATCACCTCAACTTATGCGGATATTTATCCGAAAGTTGGTGAAGACGTCTCTGGCCACGGTTCTCACACCGCATCAACCGCAGCCGGCAACGTGTTGAAAGACGTTGATTTTGTGACGGCTGTTCCCGGTGCCGCCAGCGATGGCCGGGTGTTGAAAGAAAAACTATTCCCAGAAATTTCTGGTGTTGCCCCACACGCGAATATCATTTCTTATCAAGTTTGTTATCCGCTGGAAGGCTGTCCTAGTGAGGCGTTAATCGCGGCAATTGAAGATGCGGTAGTGGATGGCGTGGATGCCATCAACTTCTCGATTGGGAACGTGATGAATACCACGTCGCCTTGGGAAGACAGCATTGAATTGGCATTTTTAGGCGCGCATCAGGCGGGTATTGCTGTGGCTGCTTCAGCAGGTAACGCAGGTAGTAATGGCGGTCAGGAGTTAACCTCATATATCGATCACGTGTCGCCATGGTTACTGAATGTCGCGGCATCCACCACGGGACGTGAGATTGAAGTTGAAACTTACGCCGAAGATTTTAAAGGCGGCAGCAATCTTCCGACAGCACCTGTGCGTGGCGGTGGTATCAACAACACCTCAGTCACAGGGGTAGTCGTTCAGGCGGAAAAATTTGGCGACGCCAAATGTTTAGAGCCCTTTGCTGAAGGCACCTTCGATAACTTAACCAATAGCGAAGGCCAAGCGTATGTCGACGCCGATGGCAATCCAGCCAAGGTGATTGTCGCCTGTCAACGCGGCACCAATCCTCGCGTACAAAAAGCCGAACATGTCGCAGCCGGGGGCGCCGAAGGGTTTATCCTGGTCAATACCACCCCTTATGGTGACGAAGCCAACGTGGTGCAAACCGATAGCTACGTCGTGCCGGGCATCCATATTTCCTACGACCAATGGTGGGAAAGCTTCAATAGTTGGTTAAATTCCGACAGCGCCAATGGTCACCACCTGACAATTTCGGCAACCACGATTGAACGCACAATCGATGACAGCGAAGCTGACAAACTGGCTGATTTCTCTTCGCGCGGCCCAGGCATCGCGAACCCAGAACATTTAGTCCCGTCAGTGACGGCCCCTGGCGTAGATATTTATGCCGCCATCAATGATGAAAGTCCGTTTGCCGAGCGCTTGGGCCAAACCCCAGTAACTGGGGATTATGGCATCTATAGCGGAACGTCGATGGCTGCCCCCCATGTGGCCGGTGCTTTGGCGTTATTAAGCCAAGCTCGACCGAATTGGACCGTCGCCGAAAAACAAGCGGCGCTGCAATTAACCGCCGAGCCAGTGGTGACTTACGCTATTAATCAAGGCCAGCCATGGGAGAAAAACCCGAAAGCGGAAATTTATCGTGCAGGCACCGGTCGAATTAATGTGGCAGCAGCAATCGATGCAGGTCTCATCATGAATGAAACCTATGACAATCTGTTGGCTGCCAACCCCGCCAATGGCGGTGTGGTGCACAAACTAAACTTACCTGAAATGGTCAATTTCAGCTGTAAACCCACTTGTCAGTGGATCCGCACATTTACCGCCACCAAAGACGGTAGCTGGTCGCTGTCAGCCGATGAAATCACCAACTGGTCACCTTCAGATACCCAACGCTTTGTCCAACAAGGCGCGAAAATTGAAATTGTGCCAAGCACATTCAGTCTGAAAGCCGGGGAAAGTCAGACCGTGATGGTGCAAGCTTCAATCATGAACTCACAGGATGTCGCGGGCAATTCTGAAGTAGAGTTGCACTCGCACCTGTTATTTAAAGAAGTCAATGACAATGCACCTGCTATGCGTTTGCCTGTGGTGTTTAAGTATGACAACGGTGATTTACCGGAGCGAGTTGATGTAACAGCACATCGCAACACCAGTAGTTATACCGTGAAAAATGTCAAACTGCCGCCAGCGCCAGCAACAGTGGCTCGGGCTTATCAACCGGTGAAAGCACAACGACATTCAATCACTTTGAAAAAAGATGATGAATTCACTTTCCCATGGCCACTGCAAGATGGCGATTTAGTAGAAAATCGTCTGGACGAAGCATCTCATCAATTCTGGATTGATGTGCCAGCCAATAGTAAGCGACTGATTGTAGAAAACTTGCAGCGCACGGCATCTAGCAATAAAGAGGCCTATAACTTTGGTAATGTCATTGTTTATGTCGGTAAAGACTTCAATAACAACGGCCAAATGGATCTCGATACAGAAATGCTCTGTGTCTCTTGGCATGTCAGCTACAACAACTTCTGTAACATCAATGAGCCAGAAGCTGGCAAGTATTTTGCCATTTTATACAATGCCAATGACTGGATGAATCCAGGCACCGATACCTTTGAATATACCTATGCCGTAGTTTCGGGCGAACAGGCCAGTGATGTGAATGTGACATTGCCTGCACAGTCTGACGGGAAAACACCTGTTGATTTACAAATCAATTGGAATAAGCCTGACATGATGTTGGGTGATTTATATTACAGTGGATTCGACTTAGGAACTTCCGCAGCCAATGCCGGCAATATTGGTTTTGTGCCTTTAAAACTGCGCCGCGGTGACAATGATGTGACGATGTCTACTTCGAAAACCAGTGCCCGTGTTGGCCAGACAGTCGATTTGACCTTCGCCACACTGCCGAACTTGTCTGGCGCCGATCGCGATTTTACCATCACAGCACAAATTCCGACGGGTTTAGCAGTGAATGCCAACCAAATTCAAGTCAGCGATCCGGCCATCGTGAAGGAAACGAGCTTGAAAGATGGCGTGTTAACCATCAAAGGGACTCAACCAAACACTGCAGATGTCACACCGTCTTACAAAATCACTGACAGCGAGACTGATTTACAATGTCGCGTGCCTAATTTTGGGCAGAATAACGATCGGTATGTCGACTTAAGCAAATTTGGCTTCGCACCAAACTTTGGGGATGACCCGAACTACCTGAGACAAGGCACGCAAATTCCTTACAACTGGCTATTTAGTGATGGTGAAGGGTTTGGATTGTATAACAATGAACATGCCAAAGCGCCTGTGATGGCAGTTCGCGGGAATGGCAATGTGACCTTTGGTGCAGATCCTTACTTCTTCCCTGCACACTTACCATTCCCGTATGACAACTTCCCTCATCAAGCCATCGGCACGTTATGGCGCGGTTGGGGTGGCAACCCATTTTTATTCGAAACAGCAGCTACACCTCTCGGCTGGGATAGTGGCATCACGCTCGCCAGTACAACGAGTGGTTGGGCTATTGTCGAATGGGATGGCATGCGCACCATGCCGTACTTAGGCCAAGATGAAAACTGGCAGGGTATTTTCGGCGAAGGCGATGATCGCTTTGAATTCCAATTGATTTTCAACACTCAAACCCGCTTCGGTGCTGGCGAGTACGAACTGTACATGGCGTATAACCAATTAGACTTTGCTGGCGATTATCGTGGCTCAGTCGGTGTGCAGGGCTACCGTGGCCAAACCTCTATTTGGGGGCCGTTAGAAGGTTACTTGGGTTCTCAGTATGCCTTTGATGATTTAGACAGCAAGCTGAGTGTTGGCAAAGTCCTGTGTTACAACTACGTAGGTCCTGAGTCGTCACAGTTTAAAGTCAATCTGACAGGAACCGTGGTGCCGGCAGCGATTGGCACGCAAATGCAAATCACCGCAACCAGTGAAGTGTCTGGCATGGCAAATATCAATATGAGCCAAGCAATTAAGGTACCTACTGATTTGAGCATCGGTGTGATCGGCAATCAAACCGTCGCAGAAGATACTGAGTCAGCGGGCATCACAGTGTTGTATGCCGATGAAAACAATAGCGCCAACACCATCAAAGTGACAGGTGCCAACATCACTGCGGTTGTGGACAGCCATACGTCCGGCAGCAAAATCCGCGTGAAACCGGTGGCTAACTTCAATGGGACCACCCAAGTCACAGTGACAGTTGCGGATATTGAGCAACCAACCGACCAAGTGAGCACGACCTTTAACTTGACGGTAACACCAATGAATGATGCCCCAGTAGCCAGCGTAGTCAGCAGTAATGTGGTCGGGACCACAGGCACAACCATCACATTAGATGCAAGCAAGAGCCACGATGTGGATGGCGATGCATTGACGTACAACTGGGTACAAACCGCAGGGAGCACTCTCAGCACCACAGCAACCGGCAGTAAGTTGAGCTTGAGCAATGTGGCCAGCGGCAGCTATAACTTCGAAGTGACGGTGTCTGATGGTCAGTTGAGCAGCAAAGCCGATGTCAGCTTGAAAGTGAACGATCAGCAAGTGGTTACCGAAGTAAAACCACAAGAGTCAGGCGGTGCCTTTGGCTTTAACCTTGTCGGTTTATTCGGGGTGCTAGCGCTGGTGTGGCGTCGCCGTAGAGCTTACTCGCACTAAGCTTTCCTGTAATACGACAATACAATCCCTCAGTGCGCTGCACTGAGGGATTTTTTTGCTTTGTATCAGTTTGTATCATTCAACAAATACTGCAGATTTTATCGACTAGTCTTGCTAAAGTGCTTTCAGAATTCTGAAGTTGAGACTCCTTGCTTTGAAGCTTTTTTCATCTTGGCGCAACGGCCTTACAGGCATTGCATTATTGTTACCGCCACTGTTCAGTCATGCATCAACCGCAGAAGGCTGGCAATTGTCACTGGCGCTGGGCCAAGGTAAGGTCAGTACTCCGCTCGCCGGGCGTGATGAAATCGCTGGCAATATCCTGCCGGGTATCAGTTATTACGGCGAACGGTTTTACCTGGAAAATACCCATCTGGGTTACACCTTACTTGAGCACGAACGGGGTTATGTCGATCTGGTTGGCGAACTCAATGATGATGGCATGTTTTTCGAACTCGATGGCGTGAATAATTTTGGCTGGTGGGATGCGTTGGGAATTGGCCGTACCGACAATACCGAAACTGGCAACCCACCGGACTCCTTTCAGGATATTGAGCGCCATTTATCCTACATGGCCGGGCTCAGTGCAACCGCTGTATGGCAAGAGATCAGCCTGCGTGCGGCCTATTTAAAAGAGATGACTGGCGTCCATCATGGCGAAGTGATGCGGTTGAGCCTGCGCCATGATTTGGTTTTTGGCGAACATCTCACACTGCGCTTGCAAGCGATTGCCGAGCGCAAAGACCAACGTCTGCTGAATTATTATTACAACGTTCGCCCTTACGAGCTAAATAACTCTCCCAGCTGGTTCACGCTGGATGCGGCATGGAACTTTAGTTACGGCGCCTCGATGAATTATCAGCTTGATCCCAGTTGGTCGCTGTTAATTCATTGGCAACATCATCAAATGGATACAGATTTGCAATTAACGCCTTTAATACGGCGGTTAGATTATCAAAGCAAATTTGTTGGCTTGAGATACCTGTTTTGATGAAATACCTGGGCTTCATCTGCATTTTGAGCGTACTCAGCATGCCACTGCAGGCTGAGCAAGCGCTACAACTGGAGTTGGTGCCCAATACCTGTATCACCACCGAACAACAACCGACTTGTGTGCTGAAATTACGCTTGAGTTTACGCGGGGGTAAGAACCAAGATTTATGTGTGTTGTTGCCTGAAAAGCCCAAGCAATGCCAGCGTCATTTAGCCAAAATTGCCAGTGAGTTTATGCTCGAAGTGCAAACATCGAGCAATTTACCTATCATTGTTACCGATGCAGAAGGCAACATCTTACAGCAAACTGCCTTACAAATTGTGCGCTACCAAAGCCCGAGTAAACGCCATAAACGGGGTTATGTCTGGAGTTTGCTCTAATGCATCAACAAGCCCAGTTATTATTGATTGAAGATGATTTCGCGTTGGCGAATGCAGTGTGCGAATATTTGCAATCACAACTCATCCACATTCGACATGCCGCCACCGCAAGTAGTGCGCTCACTCAGTCAGGCCCTTTTGATTTAATTATTTGCGACATTATGCTGCCTGATGGCGACGGCTTCAGCTTATTGCCGAAGCTGCAACAGCGTTATCAATGTCCGGTGTTGTTTTTGACTGCCTTAAGTGGCGCGCAAGAACAAATCCGTGGGCTTGAAGCTGGCGTAACCGATTACTTATGCAAACCCATCGACCCTGCCTTGTTATTGGCGAAAATTCGCAGCTGCTTACGCGCGCATCGCCGCGAGCACAGCCAAACAATTGTGCTGCATGATTTGGTGATCGATCGCAGTCTAAACCGCGCCACATTGGCTGGGCGCTGCTTGGGGTTAACCGCGTTAGAATTTGATATTTTGAGTTTTTTCGCGCAAAGAGCCGGTCAAATTATCAGCCGAGAAACGCTCTTTCAACATTTGGTGGGCCGCGAATACGATGGTTTAGATCGCGCCATCGACGTGCGGATCAGTCGGCTGAGAAAACATCTAGACCAACGGCAAGTGCAAGGGTTAACCATCGTCACAGTCCGCGGTCAGGGCTATTTATTTAATTACGACCTCAGCCCTTCGCGCGAACAAGGCTCGCTATGATCAAACGCCAGTTTATTCGCTTCTATTTGTTGCTGTTGCTCTCTTGCGCCACCTTGCTGATTGCCTTGGGTGGCATTTATCAATGGCTCTCTGAAGACCAACAACGCTATCAACTGGACGTTGACCAAATTTTTGCGCAATCCGGCGAACCGCCGAAGCTCAGCCTGATCCCACGCCACCAATTGCATTTCCCCCCGGACATTGCTGTGTTGCTACAGCAAGGCAAAGTGGTGGCCGTGGATTTAGCCAATGGCAGCAGTTTGTACTATCGCCAACACAGCGATGCCGAGTTGATCGCACAATTCGGTCCTATGCCCACCGCGGAACTAAAAACCGAACATTGGTTGGATTTAATGCTCTATGTCGCCCTCGCGTTATTGTTCCTTGGCTTGCTTTGGCCGCTTTTTCGCGATATTCGCCTGCTGATGCACAAAACCGCCCAATTTGCCCAAACTCCCACGCCGATTGCCAGCGGTATTCGACCGCAAGCCAGTTTGTATCCACTCGCGCAGAGCGTCGAGCGCATGTCACAACAAGTCAGCCAACTCATCGAGTTAAACCAAGATATTTCCCGTACAGTGGCACATGAAACCCGCACGCCACTGTCGCGGATGAAATTCACGCTCAGTCTAGCCGCCAGCCAGTTGGAGCCTAGATTTCAACAACAACTGCAGCATGATATTGAAGAAATCGAACATTTAGTCAGTAACTATTTAGACTTTTCTCGGCTGGAATATTTTCAAGTGCAACAGCCATTGCTGCCGATTTATTGTGCCGATCTGCTGCAAGAGCTAACGGACCGTTTTGATATCTACCAACATCATTTACAACTGAAATTTCATACCAATATTGAACGCTGCGAAGGGATCGAACCGGCACTATTACTGGCCGCGCAAAACCTGATTTCCAACGCATTGCGTTATGCACAAGCACAGATCGATGTCGAATTGACCGCCACCGAACAACATTATTGGTTGATTGTACAAGACGATGGTCCTGGCCTGTCAGAACATCCGGACCAGTTACAACGCATTTTCCGACGTGGCGCGAGCAGTTCTGGTTTTGGTCTTGGCCTTTATATCGTCAGCAAAGTGGCACAGTGGCATCAAGGGGAGTTGAGCATTGATAACCACCATGCCGGCGGCGCGCGCATTTGCTTGTGCTGGCCCAAACCCCGGGTCAATCCATCCCCCTAAGCTCGCCTGCGCTCACATAGCCTTGCCACACCCATCCACACCACAGATCTGGCCCCCCCAGTTGCTTCGTATAGCAATACCGAGCGACGCGTCACGCATGAGCAATTCATGGCGTGAGCATGGCAACCCTGCTTTCAGCATGTATAATGGCGACATGTGCTGAACGACCAAAACCTTGCAATCATTGGCAAGCAACAGTTTGGAACCTCATGAAATATAAAGATTTGCGCGATTTTATCAGTCAACTCGAACAACGAGGGCTGCTCAAACGGATCCAGCAAGAAATTGATCCTGTGCTGGAAATGACCGAAATTGCTGACCGCACCTTACGCGCGGGTGGGCCCGCACTGTTATTCGAAAATCCCAAAGGTTATAAAATCCCAGTGCTAGCCAATCTGTTTGGCACCCCGGAACGAGTAGCGCTTGGCATGGGGCAACCCGATGTGTCGGCGTTGCGGGAAGTTGGCAAGTTATTGGCTTTTTTAAAAGAGCCTGAGCCGCCAAAAGGTTTAAAAGACGCGTGGGATAAACTGCCGATTTTTCGCCAAGTGCTGAATATGGCCGCCAAGGTGGTGAAAAAAGCCCCCTGTCAGCAAGTGGTGCTCAGCGGTGAGCAAGTCGATTTAACCCAAATGCCGATCATGACCTGCTGGCCTGGTGATGCCGCACCTTTAATCACTTGGGGACTGACGGTCACGCGCGGCCCCCACAAAGAACGGCAAAATCTCGGCATCTATCGCCAACAAGTGCTGAGCAAAAATAAGGTGATTATGCGCTGGTTATCGCATCGCGGCGGCGCATTAGATTTCTTAGAATGGCAAAAAGCCCATCCGGGCGAACGTTTCCCAGTCGCGGTCGCCTTAGGCGCCGATCCGGCCACCATTCTTGGCGCTGTCACGCCTGTGCCAGATACCTTGTCGGAATATGCTTTTGCTGGTTTATTGCGGGGTGATAACACCGAAGTCGTCAAATGTATCAGTAACGATTTACAAGTACCGGCCAGCGCTGAATTTGTGTTAGAAGGCTATTTAGAACCGGGCGAAATGGCGCCTGAAGGCCCATACGGTGACCACACGGGTTATTACAACGAAGTCGATTCGTTCCCAGTATTTACCGTCACCCATATTACGCACCGCGAACAGCCGATTTATCACAGCACTTACACTGGACGGCCGCCAGATGAGCCCGCAATTTTAGGCGTGGCCTTAAATGAAGTTTTTGTGCCGATTTTGCAAAAACAATTCCCCGAAATTGTCGATTTTTATTTGCCGCCGGAAGGTTGTTCTTAT
>CAZIPG010000030.1:6035-8502 GCA_964540955.1 uncultured Rheinheimera sp. | reverse complement strand
CTCGCGATTGGCAAGACGTGATTTGGGCTCTCACCACCCGGATGGATCCGGCGCGCGACACGACATTAATCGAGAATACGCCGATTGATTACCTCGACTTCGCCTCGCCAGTCTCCGGATTAGGTTCTAAAATGGGCATGGATGCAACGAACAAATGGCCGGGTGAAACCACCCGTGAATGGGGCGAACCCATCGTGATGGATCCAAAAATCGTCAGCAAAGTCGACCAAATGTGGGACAGTTTAGGCATTGAATTGCCATTGAAGAAAACAGGCCCTTATTGATGGCAAGCTACCAAGTCACCCTACTGCCGGCAAAGTTTAGTTTCACGGTTGAACCCAACGAAACTGTGTTAGCTGCGGCGTTACGACAAGGCATTGATTTTCCTTTTCGTTGCCAACAAGGTGTGTGCGGGGCTTGTGTGTGCCGTCAAGAAGCAGGTTCGGTGCAGTATTCACCACCCGAACCTGCGCACCAAGGGCAGAGTATGATTTATTGCTGTGTTGCCACGCCAAGCTCCGACTTAGTGTTGCGACATCCTTTTATCCGCGGTCCAGCCGCTAACTAAGAACAGATTATGACAGAACCTATTCCAGCAGCGGCCAGCAACAAAGTCTTGTGCACCGTAGTCAGCATCCAACCGCTGACGCCCAGCGTTTTCCAAGTGTTCTTGCAACCCAAAGCCCCTGTGAGCTTTTTGCCAGGCCAGTATCTGCAAATTTATTTATCGGACAGCGATAAACGGCCATTTTCGATTGCCAGCGCACCCTCCGATGACCTGTTAGAGCTCCACATTGGCGGCAATGTGACTGATAACTATGCGAGCCAAGCCTTAACCCACCTGCGTGACAATCCTGAAGTATTAGTGCAGGTCGGGTTAGGTGAAGCCTATTTACGGGACAGTGAGCGGCCAGTCTTATTGCTCGCAGGCGGCACAGGCTTTTCCTATGTGGCCAGCATTGCCAAAGCCTTGGTGCAACAAGCGCCAAACCGCCCCGTGTTATTGTACTGGGGCTTACGCCAAGAAGCCGCGATTTACTATCAAGCCGAACTTGCTGCTTGGCAAACCGCCTGCGCGACGCTCAACGTGGTGCCTGTGGTGCAAGAACCGAGTGACAATTGGCAAGGTCGTTCGGGGTTGGTGCATGAAGTGGTGTTGGCGGACCACGCCGATTTAAGCGCTTTCGATATTTATATCGCTGGGCCTTTCCCGATGGTGGGCGCTGTGCGGGATGCCTTTTTAGCACAAGGGGCTGTTCGCCAGCAGATGTATGCTGACGCCTTTGCTTGGCTGTAAGTGGATGCACTCTGTGACCTTTGCACCACGGACGCTGCTGGTTTGGGGATTGATGCTGCTGAGCTTGCTCGGCTGTTCTGATCCCCCACCAAATTTGCAGCATCAAGCCTATATTTGGCAGCGGCAATGGACAGCTCAGCACGATGCTGCGCTGGCCGCCAGCAAAACTGACTTCAATACGCTCCGAGTCTTGGCGCTGCAAATTGACTTAAATAATGGCACCTACTTGTGGCAAAAGGCGCGAGTAGCGCTCAATTCGTTGCAACAAGATGGCCGTCCGGTGATTTTAGTCGTGCGGATTGACGGTCGGATCAGTGAGCTGCAGCATTTGTCGATTTTGTGGCAGTTAAAACCGCTGCTGCAAAGCTGGAAAGCTGCGGGGATTCAAGTTTCAGGGGTGGAAATCGATTACGACAGCCCGCGCAGCCAACTGCCACTTTACCAAGCTTGGTTGCGTCAATTGAAAAGCCAACTGCCCCCCGACATGCCCCTGCAAATCACCGCCTTGCCTGATTGGTTACTCGCTGGCGAATTTCCTGAACTTGCCGCCACGGTCGATGGCGTGACGTTGCAACTGCACAGCATTCTCAGCCCAGAGCAAGGTTTGTTTGATGTCGATGTGGCCAAAGCGTGGGTGAGGCAATTACAAAGTTTTGAGCTGAAAACCTTTAACATCGCTCTGCCCGCTTATCATTCCGCTTTAATCAATACCCCTAGCGGCTGGCAAGTCGAAAGTGAAGTTCCCGTCGCAAGCGCAGGCCCTCGGCAAGAAATGTATGTTGCGCCGGCAACTGTCGCCGAATTTTTGGCGTGGTTACAACGGCAAAACCCAGAAGGTTTAGCGCAGGTGGTTTGGTTTCGTTTACCCCTTGCAACCGATCAACGTGCTTGGCCGTTAGCGACGTTACAAGCGGTGATCCGTCAGCAAGAGTTAAAGGCTGATGTCACGCTGCAACTCACAGGCACTGCGCCACTCTTTGAGCTCAATGCGTACAACCAAGGCAATAGCACCGGGGTGTTACCCAATAACATTCAATTAAACGCTACGGACTGTGTCGGTATGGATGCATTACAAGCTTTTGTCCTGCAGCAGCAAGGCGATAAAATCAGCTTGCAACGGCAACAAAATTTGGGGTTAGCCGCTGGACAACAGCTGAAACTCGGCTGGTT
>CAZIPG010000030.1:288-5935 GCA_964540955.1 uncultured Rheinheimera sp. | reverse complement strand
TAAGTTGTCGATGATTATGTTTTCGATGATTCAGTTCAGCGCGAAGCCCAGCTGTAAAAGCAGCAGATGAAAACAACCGGCTCAAACAGCCAGCCACAGCATAACAATCCACAACCTCAAGGATGCGCGATGTCAAAGTTTAAAGCTCACACCTCTCAACGCTGCAAACTGCTCGTCTGGTGCTTACCGCTGTTGGCAATATTGCCGCAAGCCAACGCCTGTGGCCCTGAATTCCCTATGCAGCTGTTGGATGGCCGTGAGCAAAATCTGTTGCAACTGCCCGAGCCCAATTTTGCCGAGGCTTTGACTGTTTTCCAATCGCCACTGCCTGCATTACCGGAGCAACCCCAATTTTTTCAAAGTGAGTATGGCTGGGATCGCCAGCAACAAGTGCCTGCCAGCGTGGTCGCAGAACGGCAATTGTTATCCGCTGAAACCCAAGCCCAAGTGCAGCGCATGCGCGCGGCAACTAGCTTTGCGGATGCCTTTGCGCTCGGCGAAGGCCTTGCTGCAGAACTGCGGTGGTACAGTGCTGGCGCAGTAGCCTTTGCCCAGCAAGACTGGGCGCAGGCAGCTTCGGCTTTCCGCCAAGTATTAGCATTGCCCCTGCAAGAACAAACGCAGCGCCGCAGTTGGGCTTTGTATTCGTTAGCGCGAGTGTTGATGGCTCAAAATCAGCCTGATGCGGCATTGGCACTATTTCAGCAGCTCTTCCAAGAAGTGGCTGATGGCTTGGCCGATCCTCTCAATTTAGCGGTCAGTGCTTTAGGTGAACAAGCCCGCATCATGCTTGCCAAGGGCGACTTCCAGCAAGCCATCGCACTTTATGGCAGTCAAGCCAAGTATGACCCATCCGGTCAAGATAGCTTACGCATGGTGGCCAGGCAGTTGCTGCGACTTGATGACGCAGCGCTGCAGAGCGCACTGCAACAACCAAGCGTTGCCACACTGCTAACTCGCTTTCTGCTGACCCAATACCAAAGCCTCAGCTATGAGGACAATTCGCCGCTGCCGCGTTTGACCAAATTGCTGCTTGCCAACCCAAAAGTTCAAGTTGAAAACGCCACTGAACTTGCGGCGATCAGCTACCAACAAGGCGAATATGATCTGGCTGGCCAATTATTACAAGTCGCCAAACCCAGTGCTCTTGGCTATTGGTTAACGGCGAAACTTGCCCTGCGCCAAGGCAAACAAACTGAAGCCGCAGCCGCTTATGCCAAGGCGAGCCAAGCCTTTGCCACCCAATCTTCAGCCATGCAGCTGTCGACGGCAGAGCAATGCCGGGTCCAAGCCGAACAAGGGGTGTTAGCACTGCAGCGAGGTGAATATGTCCAAGCCTTGGCGTTGCTGATGCAAAGTGGTGACTATTGGCTCGACGCCGCTTATGTGGCAGAGCGAGTGTTAACCATCGAAGAGTTGCAGCAGTATGTAGAAGCGAAGGCACCAGGCTTACCGGTGAGTCTGCAGGGTTCAGCCGAAATTACCGCTAAACAGCAAGCGGAAAATCGATTACGCGCAGTACTCGCCCGCCGGTTAATGCGCTCCGGTAAAGTACCTCAAGCCCTGCGCTACTTTAATCAAGAAGCAGATTATCAAGCCGCGCTGCAATATCAGACCGCCATGAAAGCAGCGAGTGGTTTTTGGCAGGATGATATCGCCAAAGCCGAAGCCTTGTTCAAGATGGCGCAGCTCACGCGCGAGCATGGCATGGCTTTATTTGGTTATGAACTGGCGCCGGATTACGCAGTATTTGATGGCTATTACGAGTTATGGAATGCTGAGTCGCCAGACCTTATACCGCCGCAAGAACAGCAGCGCGTATTACGGGCCAGCGATGCCAAAGCCAAGCGTTTCCACTATCGTTATACCGCATCAGCACTGGCCGACAAGGCGGCCGACTTGCTGCCTGCGAATAGTCAGGCATTTGCCGCAACGCTTTGTTATGCCAGCAAGTGGCTCTTGGCACGCGATGCTGAAGCAGCTGCGCCTTATTATCGCCGCTATCTCAACGAAGGGCCTTATGTCAGTTGGGGTCAAGCCTTTGGTCAAGCTTGCCCTGAACCAGATTTCGTTGCGGCCAACGAAAGACTCGCCAAAAACCAAGCCCACCAATGGCGACAATGGCGCCGCGAATACCGCTCGCATCTTCTTGCGTTGGGCGGCTTTGTGCTGTTGACAATTGCGGGCTTCATTTGGCGTAGATTGCGCAAAACGCCAGTATCGCACTAACGAATCATTGGCCTTGTTTACTGCAGTTGCAGTGCAGGTTCTGACTTTCAACTGGCGGCAATGATTGCCGCCAGCCACAATTTGCGGCACAATCCGCGCATCAACAGGTCCAACCAGGGAAAATCCTATGCCACATCTGACCCAAATTAAAGTCCGCGGCTATCATCTTGATATCTATCAACATGTCAACAACGCACGTTATCTCGAGTTCCTCGAAGAAGCACGCTGGAGTTATCTGGAAGATGCTGGGGATGTCGCATTTTTTGCCGAATTGAAATTGGCTTGGGTGATAGTCAACATCAACATCAACTACCGCCAAGCGGCAACGAACGGCCAAACACTCAATATCGCCACCCAATTTAGTAAAATTGGTAGTAAAAGTGCGGTCATCCATCAAGTGATCAGTATTGCTGGCAGCGATGTCGTGGTGGCGGATGCCGACATCACTTTTGTTTGTCTTGATCAACGCACCGGCAAAGCCGTGCCCATCGAAGGTGAGCTGCTCACTCGGTTAAGTCAGCATTTAAACGATTAACCGAGTCATTGCGTAGAAATTGGCCTTTCGTGGCAAATGTTAGGAAAATGCGAATTAAACTGCTTGATTTGTCGCAGAATGTTCGCATTTTCTGAGCGCTTGAGGCTTGCTGTTCGCCGCCAAACTCAGTAGCATAAAAATTCACCGTCAAAAAAGGATGTGACATGCTGCGCATTGGGGTCATTTGCTCATTTATTCTTTGTACTTTTGCAGCGCACGCTGACTTACAAAGCGCGCTGAAATCATATGCAGGCAAAGATTACACAATTGCCAAACAAGAATTTCTGACCTTATTACCGCTCCGCAATGAAGTTGCGGCTCATCGTTTAGGCATGATGGCTTATAACGGCGAAGGCGGTCCTCAAGACAATATTCAAGCGGCGGCTTATTTCGCCTTAGCCAAAGAATTGAAACACCAACAGGCCGATGTTTTATACCAGCGGTTAATGCGTAGTTTTAACGACACGCAAAAAGCTGAGGTAGAAAGTCGTCTGAGTGCTCTGCGACAATCGTTGCTGGTCAATGATGTGCAAGCCAACCAAGATTTAACGCGCATTCCGGTCGATGAAGTGGATCTTCCGAAAGGCGCGAAGATGATTCGCAAAGAGCCAACCTATCCCTCACAGGCTGCCAAAAATGGCATCAGCGGATTTGTTAAACTGACTTTTCTCATAGACGCCAATGGTAAAGTGGTAGCGCCAGAAGTTGTTGAGAGCAATCCGCAAGGCATGTTCGACAAAGCCGCCTTAAAGGCGATTGAGCAGTGGCAATATCCTCGGATGAACAAAAAACGGGTTACCTCTGTGCAGTTGAGTTTTCGCCTAGACTCCTGCCAAAACTCAGCAATTCGCACTGAAGTCACCAAAAACCAGCTGCTACAATCTGCTCTTAGTAATAATTCGACATCGCAATACCAGCTGAGCCAAGCCTTTCAACAAATGGCAATTTGTACCAATGCCGTGATCCGTCACAGTCATGCTTTTGCTGAGCCTCAAGCTTATATCAGTCCGATTTATGAGCAGAAATTAGCCAACCTACCCAATAGCACCTTGGGCGTGAAAGGCTTAGCACAAGTCAATATCAGCAATCGCGGTGCGATTAAAGAGGTGATTAGTAGTTCTTCAGAGCACCTCGCCAACAAAATTAAAGGCAAGTTTGTCGATCAAAATGTTCGCGCCGGTGAGTATCTGATCCAAAGTTTAGATCCTGATGCAGTAGTGCTTCAGCCGATCCTGTATGTGCCGAAAACCCAACACAGTCGCTATTGGTTAATTTTGGCGGCGAAGAACGGCAACCGTGATGCCCAGTGGTCGTTGGCACAAGAGGATCAAAGCTGGTTGTTATATTTGGTCGCGAAAAAAGATCCGCAAGCCCTGACCTGGCATGGCGCTCGTCTGTACACTGCGGGCAATACCTCTGAAGGGATCGAATTGATTGATGAGGCGATTGCACGCAAATATCGCTTTGCCGAAACTGTAAAAAAAGGCTTATTGCTCTAACACTTTGAGTAGTCAGAGTGCGCTAGCGCGCGATCGGCGCGCTGGAGTCGACAGATAACGCTTGGCGCCAACATGCAACTTTCTGCGCAAATGACATGGCCGCATAAGCCGGACTGGTTGAAGGTAACGCATGCCAACTCAGCCCCTGACTTTTCTTCGCTTGGCACAACCAATCCTGCAAAGCGGGATCTTGCTGAATTTGTTGCTGGAATAATTGCGCCGCTTTTTGGCCATTGAGTGCAATATGCTGTAACTGAGGTAATTCCTGCAACAAATCCACCAGTCGATTTTGGGTCATACTCGAGTGAATAATGGCACTGTCGAGACTGCCTTGTCGACTTGCGCTCTTCACTAAGTCCCAAAAGGCAATCCCTTGATTTTGTGCAGCTGCAAGCTTTGACGGGTAATCCAGCTGGGCATCAATGCCAAATAATTGCTCTAGAATTGGCCAACATTGATTGCGGGGATGGGCATAATATTGCGCAGCGTTCAGCGAAGCTACGCCCGGTAAACTACCCAGAATCAGAATGTTGGCGTCCGAACGCCAGACGGCAGCAAAGCCAACGCTGGTTGGGGGCGCAGCATTCATCGAGCTTACTCGATGAATGCCTGTTTCGCTAAAGCGGGGGCAAATTGCAAGGCTTTCTTCCAGCTTTGCTCAGCCAATGCATCCTCACCTTCCTGCTGATAGGTGTAGGCCAATAACGCATAAATATGACCATGATTGCTGTGATCACGCAACCAGTGTTGTAACTGTTTGCGCAGTTGGAGTACTGAGCGTCCTAAAGGCAGCTGCACTAAAACTGGCCAAGCGGCCGTCAAATCGTTTAAGGCTAGGCTATTGAGAATTAACTGTTCAGCTTGTTCCGCTTGACCTTGCCGCGCTAAAGCCCATGCTTTACCTAGCACCACAGCCACAGATTTACGATCTTTGGCCGGTAAAGCCGTCCACCAACTTTGGTTTTCATCGAATAGCCCCTGCTGACTTAAACCACAGACCGCAAAAGGATAAAGTTCAAATCGTTGCTGCTGCCACTGCGCTTTGCTGTACCATTGCAATTTCAACGCCTGCGGAATTTGTTCAAGCAACAATTGCCATTGCTCAGCAGCTTTGAGCGCTGAGAGCCAAAGTTGCCCTAACTTCGCGTGTTTAGGGGCCTGTTGGATCTTACTTTGTAAATAACTCACCGCTGCTTGCGGGTTATTTTGGCGAACCAACAGATCGGCAACCACAACCCAACTATCGACATCATCTTCATCAAGCTGCGCGGCGAGCTGATTGGCCTTTTTGACTTCGCCAGCAAAAAAAGCACTGTAAGACGCCATCGTTTGCTTAATTTTAATCAGCTCATCTTCGGCTTGCGCAATATCAAACAATTGATTG
>CAZIPG010000030.1:0-278 GCA_964540955.1 uncultured Rheinheimera sp. | reverse complement strand
CCGTCGCAAAATCATGGCGAGCATAAGCAAGCATGCCTTGTTCAAAAGCACGACGAGCGCGACGGGTTTTGCGTGAACGTAAAAAGCTAAACGAGAGATGGCGCAGATTGAGCAGGCGTTTCAGTACCCAAGTGAAAAGCCAAAGCGCCAATCCAGCTAAAGCAATTAAAATCAACATGTTGACTAAAGTCGCTTCAATCGTCACTCCGCCGACGACCAGCATAATATACCCTGGATTGTTGACGATGATTGGCCCTAGCAACATGGCAAGGCCTAAC
>CAZIPG010000029.1:0-21217 GCA_964540955.1 uncultured Rheinheimera sp. | reverse complement strand
AGAGCTTCTGCGGAAATTATATTGCATCAGATGCGCATATAATTCAGCGGAAAGCGGTTGCTCTGGCAAGGTAAAGACCAAACGCTCTTGCTGCTCGGGCAAATAATTACATGGATGCAGATCGGTAATTGCCAGCTGCATGCTTTGCGCCATCACGAAGCCTCACTTTGCAACAGTTGAATTGAGCGTGGTCGCCAAACTTCTTGCGGGAATGCCAAATCGCGTTTTTTCCTTAATAAACAGAGATAATCGCTGCGTGGCAGCGGTTCAGCCCCCATTTGCATTAAAAAGGGATTCGGCATTTGGCAATCTATGATGCCATCACAAACCTTTTGTAATTCTTGTTGTAAAACCAGTAATGCTAATTTTGCTGCATTTGGCGCTAAATTAAACATTGATTCACCACAAAACAGCTCGCCAACTTGCACCCCATAGCAACCGCCAACCAAATGACCATCTTGCCAAACTTCAATACTATGGGCTTTACCAAGACGATGTAATTGCAGGTAAGCTTGCTGAATATTGGCTTGGATCCATGTACCTTTCTCTTGTCGAGTGAGTGCGCACTGTGCGATTACTTCGGCAAATGCAGTGTTACAGCTGAAACTAAAATGATTGTTTTTTAAAAACTTTTTCAGGCTTCGATTTAGTTTGAGGCTATTTTGCGGGAAAATTGCACGGATGCTAGGAGACCACCAGAGTAGGGGATCTTCTTCATTAAACCAAGGGAATATCCCTTGACGATAGGCGCTGACTAAACGTTGTGGGCTTAAACACCCGCCAAACGCCAATAAGCCATCAGGTTCTGGCAGACTAAATTCAGGATCTGGAAACCAGTCCAGATCCTGAGTTAATTCCGGCAGCCAAATTGGCATCGGCTTTACTTCGCCAAAGCGTCCAAATAACGCTCGGCATCTAAAGCAGCCATACAGCCAGTACCCGCAGACGTGATAGCTTGGCGATAGATATGATCGCAAACATCGCCTGCAGCAAAAACACCTTCGATGCTTGTTTGAGTCGCGTTGCCTTCTGTGCCACTTTTCACGACCAGATAACCGCCATTCATCGCCAACTGACCAGCGAAAATATCGGTGTTCGGTTTGTGACCGATTGCTATAAACACACCGTGTACGTCAACTTGTTCGTCGGCTAACCCTTGGGTTGAACTTAAGCGAACCCCGGTCACGCCCATCTCATCGCCTAGCACTTCCGCCAATTCGCGATGGGTGTGCAAGACGATATTGCCGTTGGCAACTTTCGCATTCAGGCGATCAATTAAAATTTTCTCAGCTTTGAAGGTGTCACGGCGATGCACTAAATGGACTTCAGAGGCGATGTTTGACAAATAAAGCGCTTCTTCGACAGCAGTATTCCCGCCGCCAACCACGACAACCTTGCGGTTGCGATAGAAAAAGCCATCACAAGTGGCACAGGCAGAAACACCACGGCCACTGTATGCTTGCTCAGATTCTAACCCTAAATATTTGGCCGATGCGCCTGTTGCGATAATTAACGCATCACAAGTGTAACTGCCGTTATCACCAATCAATTGGAAAGGTTTTTGTTGCAGCTGTACAGTATGGATATGGTCGAAAACAATTTCGGTATTGAATGTTTCTGCGTGTTCACGCATCCGTTCCATCAATGCTGGGCCTGTTAAGCCGTGTGGGTCACCGGGCCAGTTTTCTACTTCTGTGGTCGTTGTCAATTGACCACCTTGTTGCATCCCTGTGATCAACACTGGATTCAGGTTCGCGCGCGCTGCATAGACTGCCGCGGTATAGCCTGCAGGTCCTGAACCTAAGATCAGTAAACGGCTATGTTTGGCATTTGACATGAAAATCTCCGTTAAAATATTCGCATTCATAAGTTGTGGGCGATTTTAGGGGATTGCAATGGCTTACGAAAGGAAAACCATGAAATTAATTCTGCTTCACTGTAAAGTCTTGTGTGCTGTGCTATTTTAGCACAACAGCATCATCCATTTCGGCCAATGAGCGTTCAATAAAGACTCGAGGCATTCTGCAAGGAGGTTATTCTGACACTGGTTTTTTTCGGAAGAGGGCTCCTGCATTTTTTGCTGTGTATCTTGTCTTTATTCAGCGCCATGGCTTGGTCAATCCAAGATTTTAAACGCATTGGCGTCAGCGATGGTTTGCCCAACGCAACGATTTATAGCGTCACACAAGATAGTCAAGGCTATATCTGGTTGACCTCGACCAATTCAGGTTTACTGCGCTTTGATGGTTATCAATTCACTGAATTTCAAGTCCTAACTCCTGAAGAAAAGAAGCAACTTGGTTCGCAAGATGTCGGTTATTTACTCATCGATCGTGATAAAAATATGTGGGCAGGTACTTGGGGTTATGGCCTCAGTCGCATCGATGGGCAAACCGGTGCTTTAACTCGCTATGTGGTAGATGCTGCTGATCCAAACGCTTTAGCCAGTATGCAAATTCAAACCTTGTTGCAAACAAGGGACGGCTCGATCTGGATTGGGAGTACTGGCGGTTTAAATCGTGTAGGCCCAAATGGCCAGATGCAGCGTGTTGCAGGACCTCAACAAGCGCAAAGTTTAGTCAGTCCTCGGGTATGGAGCTTAGCCCAGACAGCCGATGGCACCCTTTGGGTAGGAACCTCCAAAGGCCTGCATGCTTATTCTGAACAGCAAGGGTTAAGTCCTGTAATTTTACCATTTCCAAACGGCAGCGGCCGCGACAATGAAATTCGTGCTTTATTTAGCAATAACGATAAATTGTGGGTTGGAACTCGGCAGGGCTTGTTTCAATTAGATCCCTCCACCCAAACGTTGAAGCAAGTGCCTTTCTTTGCACAAGGCAAAACTCCGATTATCAACACTATTGCCGCAGATCAAAATGGGATGTTGTTGCTTGGCACTTACAATGGGTTGTATCGGGTTCATCCTCAACATTTTGAGTTTATTACTTTTCGTCAGAAGTATTCGTTGTTGCCGACCGTTAACATTCGATCGATTTACTTGGATCGCACCGGAGTGCTCTGGCTGGGCTCGCGTGAAAGTGGTTTATTCTTTGCACGCCATTCAAAGTCTGCGTTCACACAACTGACGGACTTTATGCCTGAAGCAAATAGAGAGGCTTTATCATTTGGCGTGACCAGTGTTTATGCAAATGATGAGGTTATTTGGTTAGGCAGCGCAGAGCATCTGTATCGAGTCGACAAGCCATCGCAAACAATACAAAGCTATGCAACTGGCGGGCGTGTTAATGCAATTAAACCTGATCATCAGGGCAATATTTATACTGCAACTGACACTGGGTTATTTCGTTTTGATCACAAAGCCAACATGCTTGAGGCGGTGACTGAACCTTTTCAGTTGGCACAAGGTGTTACTGCCAATATCAGAGATTTGACCATTGAAGCCGATGGCAGCATATGGCTTGGTTTATGGGGCGATGGGGTTTTACATTGGCGGCCGTCTGCTGAACAAAGCCCCGGTTCAGTGCGGAAATTCCTCAATAGCGAAATCACTAGTAAAGTGGGTGATGCCGTTCAAGCAATGCATGTGACTGCGAGCAAGATTTGGGTTGGCAGTCGTTATTCGGGCGTTTTTCAGATTGACCGTGCTACGGGTCGAGTCACGAATTTAAGTGAAAACTCAATGTCTGGACTTCATTTGCCCAGTTTGGATGTGCAATGTATTGAACCCGGCCCTGAGGGGGCACTGCTCATTTGCACTGCAAAGGGTTTAGTGATTTATCAGCCTGCTCAACAACAACAACGACTATTGGACTCGCGTTCTGGACTGCCCAGTGACAACATTTTTGGTGCATATACTGACAAAGCAGACAATATCTGGTTGTTGTCATCCAAAGGCTTGAGTTTGCAGCACAAAGACGGTTCTCGTCTCATTACTTTCTCGCAAGAAGATGGCCTTGTCGCCACTGAGTTAATTTATAAATCCTTTTTTGATGATGGAGAAGGCACCTTTTATTTGGGAACGATAGAGGGACTTTCGATCATCGAACCTGCGCTGATTTGGAAGAATGATAATGAACCCCATATTGCGGTTTCTCGGATCTTAGTGAATAACCAGACACTGCCCATAACACCACAGCAACTGAATTGGCCCAAGGTCGTGTTATCGCCGCTTGATACCAGTATCGAATTTGAGTTTTCCAGCCTCGATTTCCATGATGTGTCTCGCAATCAATTTAAATACCGGCTGCAAGGATTTGATAAAGATTGGATCTTACAGACCGGCAAACGCAGTGCTTATTATTCAAATTTGCCGGTGGGAACTTATACCTTAGAAGTGTTTGGCAGTAATAATCATGGTTTGTTTAATCGCCAACCTTTGCAAATAACCATCGAAGTGTTGCCGCAATGGTGGCAGAACACGCTGTTCCAAATCCTCGCCGCGATAGGGCTGCTACTCCTTATTTTGGCTGTTCACATGTATCGCCTCCGGCATTTCCGCCTGATTAATACACTTCTACAAAATTCGGTTCAGGAACGGGCAAAAGCACAACTCATACTGGAAAGTAAAGTTGCTGAACGTACCCGAGCTTTGGAAGAGAGTTCATTAACATTGTCATTGCGCACACGGCAGTTAGAAAAAAGTTTAGATGAGGTGGCAAAAGCCAATAAAGAGCTGACACGTTTGGATAAATTAAAAGATGAATTTATCTCCACCGTTTCTCATGAGCTTCGAACACCGCTCACTTCGATTCGAGGTGCCGTGGGACTGATTGCGCAGAATGTGGTTGAGCCTGGATCTGCGTCTTATCAAATGTTGGTGACGACGGCGATGAGCAATTGTGATCGTTTATCTCAACTGATCAACGATTTGTTGGATGTGCAGAAGTTTGAGGCAGGTAAATTTGTCCTCCATCGCATTCCGGTCGATTTAAAAATGCTTTGCAGTGAAGCAATCCAAGGAATGGAAAGTTATGCGCTCAAATATCAAGTTCAGTTGGAGTTTGTTACCGATGAGCAAGATATTTGGTCGGAAGTCGATGCCCTGCGAGTTCGTCAAGTCATCGATAATTTATTGTCAAATGCGGTGAAGTTTTCGTTTAAAGATGGCATTGTCAGGGTGAAATTATCTGCCGACATCGACACAGTTCTCATTGAAGTGATTGATGAAGGGGAAGGGATTCCTTTGCAATTTCAATCGCGGATTTTTGAAAAATTTAGTCAAGCCGATGCTTCGGATAGCCGAGCGAAAGAGGGGACTGGTTTAGGGTTAACGATTTGTCGGAAGATCATTGAAAGTCATCAAGGACGGATCGGCTTTACCAGTCAGGAACAGCAGGGCACGACCTTTTACGTGCAGTTGCAGCGCTGCAATCCAAACTAACAAATTTATCAAGAAAATATCAAATCTTTATCATCTGCTTTCATGTTTTTTCTTTGGAATTGTCATTAAGGTGCCAATGAGCCGGAGCTAGCTTTTACCGGCGTGCACCTGCTCTTCAGTATTTTCAGCTGAATGAGCGCAGAAAAACTTTGTGTGAGACAATCCACGATGAAAATTTCAAAAGCAACAATAAAAAAATTATCGACTGTCGCACTTGGTCTTGTGATTAGCAGCCAAGTGAATGCCCAGCAATACATCATCAAATATAAAACGGGCGCAACTGCGAGTATGGCCGGTTTCGCAACAGCGGCTGGCGCTAAAGGCGATACAGGCGAGGCCTTCTCCGAATTAGGCGCTGCAGCCATTCTTCGTAATGCCTTGGTGCAAGAGGCTAAGCATGTTCCTGAGTTCAATTTTAGCGTGGCAGATTTAACGCTCGAACAAATATCAGAATTAAATAATTCAGGGGCAATTGAGTACATCGAAGTCGACAGCAAACGTTATTTATATGCTGAATCAGTCCCTTATGGCATTACCATGGTGCAAGCTCCGCTGTTAAGCGACGCTTACACCAGCAATACCAAGGTTTGTATCATTGATACTGGTTACAATTATGGCCATCCAGACTTGCCATCAAGCGGCGTCAGCGGCTATGCCTTTTCAGGGCATGGCTCGTGGTCAACAGACGGCAATGGTCATGGGACGCATGTTGCAGGCACCATTGCGGCCATTGGTCGGAATAATATTGGTGTGGTTGGCGTGAATCCTTCAGCCAAGCTCGGCTTGCATATTGTCAAAATTTTCAATGATTCTGGCAATTGGACGACTGCATCGAATTTAGTCACGGCCATTCAAAGTTGTAAAAATGCCGGAGCGAAAGTGGTCAACATGAGTTTGGGTGGCAGTAGCTCAAATGCGACTGAACAAACAGCACTGGCCAATTTCTATGCGGGTGGCATGTTGTTGGTCGCTGCGGCAGGCAATGCTGGCAATAGCAGTTTCTCATATCCAGCGTCTTACAGTTCAGTGGTGTCGGTCGCTGCAGTGGACAGTAGTCGCAATCGGGCGAGTTATTCGCAATACAACAGCCAAGTGGAGATCTCAGCACCGGGCTCTAGCGTTTACTCGACCTATAAAAACAACAGTTATTCAACGCTGAGTGGTACTTCCATGGCAACTCCACATGTTGCGGGTGTTGCTGCATTGGTGTGGAGTTATTACCCAAGTTGTACTCCTGCCAGGATCAGAACGGCGCTGAATGCAACAGCGCAAGATCGAGGCACTGCCGGACGTGATGTTTATTATGGCTTCGGGATTGTCAGAGCACAAAATGCACTGAGTTATCTGCAAACTAATGGTTGTTAATCAGGTATTTCAGTGAAGGAAGGGCTGGTTCGATCCAGCCCTTTAGCTGATTTATTGCGGCAGAACGTAGCGATAGACGGCGATAAAATGACTGAGGCTGCCCGCCATGACAAACAAGTGCCAAATCAAATGATGATAGCGAAGTTTACGCATCACATAAAAAATAACACCGCCGGAGTAAAATAAACCTCCGACAATCAGCCACCAGAGACCATCCGCTGGCACATGTGTGGTTAATGGCCCAATGGCGACGATGACTAACCAGCCCATGACGAGATACAACACCAGACTCAGTCGCTTAAACTTTAAATGAGCAACAAATTCCAACACCACACCAGCGATGGCAATCGCCCAAATCACTAACACCAGATAGAAACCCCAGCTATCTCGCATGCTGATCATGGTGAATGGGGTGTAAGAACCCGCGATCAGGATATAGATTGCGGCATGATCGAGTTTTCGCCACCTGGCCTTGTGTTTCGCATTGGTGCAAGCGTGGTAACAAGCTGAGCAGCTGTACAACAAAATCAAGCTGATACCAAAAGCGATGACTGCGAGGCTCTGGGCGATGTCGGGCAATTGTATTGACTTTTGGATCAACAATAGTGTCCCTATCACACTCAATAACGCGCCTATCGCATGACTGATCGCATGTGATTTTTCTTCTAATTGATGATAACGAGCGACTTCCATCAAGCAAATAAACCTTTTCCAATTCTGGTCGGGTCATCATACCACTGCTTGGCCAAGGAGCAAGGAATAAGCCACCATCAAATCCTGTTCGCTCGAATTTTATCATAGGAATTGTTTGTGAACCGACGACTCATCAGTTGCAGGATCTTTGTAATTCTCAAGCTCTGCAATTCGCAGGCCGTTGAATAAATTAGAAGCCCCTGAGTGAGTTTTGGTTAACAATGGCTCTAAGCCAATCCCCGCTGCAGATGCTTTGATCCATCTTTCTAACAGATAGGTTAGAATAAGCTGCAGTTTTAGGAGTGATGCATGCCGTTATTATTAGTCTTAGGGTACGTTTGGCCAGAACCCAAATCATCTGCCGCCGGTTGGCGCATGCTGAGTTTACTGGAGTTATTCCGTGCCAAAGGCTATCGGATTATCTTCGCAAGCCCAGCAGAATTATCGATGCATCGGGTTGATTTAACGGCTCTGGGCATCAGTGAAGTTCAAATTGAGTTAAATTCGCAAAATTTCGATGACCAACTCAAGCAATGGCAACCCGACGTGGTGTTATTTGATCGTTTTATGTTGGAGGAGCAATTTGGTTGGCGTGTGGATGAACATTGTCCGAATGCCTTAAAACTGCTTGATAGTGAAGATTTACATTGCTTACGTCATGCCCGTCAGCAGGCTTTTAAGCAAAAACGAGCGCTCGAGCAAGCCGACTTACGTTCTGAGATGGCGGTGCGAGAAATTGCGGCTATTCATCGCTGTGATTTAACGCTGACGATTTCTGAATTCGAAATGACGTTGTTACAACAAGAATATGGCGTGGCTGCAAGCCAGCTGCTGTATGTGCCTTTCTTACTGAATGAGTTATCTAAGCAACATCCAATTGCGTTTGCTCAGCGCCAACATTGTTGCTTTATTGGGAATTTTCGCCATGAACCGAATTGGCAGACGGTGTTGAAGCTCAAGCAGTTATGGCCTGCAATTCGCCAGCAGCTGCCAAAGGTTGAATTACATATTTATGGTGCTTACCCGCCACCGAAAGCAACCGCGCTCCACAACCCTGCAACGGGTTTTTTAATCAAAGGCTGGGCGGATGATAGTCAACAGGTGCTGGCTAATAGTCGTTTATGTTTAGCGCCAATCCCATTCGGTGCCGGTTTGAAGGGTAAATTTATTGATACGATGCAAGTTGGCACCCCGAGTGTTACCTCATCGATTGGCGCGGAAGGGATGACTGAGCCAGAGACCGGCGCCTGGTGTGGCAGAGTGACCGATGATGACGAGACGTTCATCAATTCGACCGTATCGCTTTATCAAAACCAGCAACAATGGCATGATGCCCAGAAAATTGGGTTTGATATTTTAGTAAAACGCTTTGATTCGACTCAATTAATCCCAGTGATTTGGCAACGCATGATGGCGGTGAAAGCGCAATTGCCAGAACACCGTCTCGCCAATTTTGTCGGCACTATGCTGAAACATCATCATTTACGCAGTACCAAGTATATGGCGCAGTGGATTGAGGCGAAAAATCGAGCCAATCAGCGAGCGGCATCTGTGGAAGGAGTTTCCAATGATTAATCGTAATACCTTAGTGCAACTCTTGGAGCAGGAACTTGCCGCCAGTAAAATTCGTGACTATTGCCCGAATGGTTTGCAAGTGGAAGGCAAAGTCGAGATCAAAAAAATTGTCACAGGGGTGACCGCCTCCTTGGCGCTGATTGAACGAGCAATTGCCGTAGGGGCGGATGCTGTCTTGGTGCATCATGGTTATTTTTGGAAAGGTGAAGCCGCTGAAGTTGTTGGCATGAAAAAACAACGGCTGCAACGGTTACTGCAACATGACATCAATTTGCTGGCCTATCATCTGCCTCTCGATGTTCATCCACGCCTTGGCAATAACGCGCAGTTAGCTGAATTATTTGGCGTTGATCATGTACGGCCTATTCCATCCGTTGATCCGATCGGCGTGGTGCAAACCGGGGAATATGCCAATCACCGCTCATTGGTGGATGTGGCCAATCATCTTGAAAAGGTGCTTGGCCGCACGCCACTGGTGCATGACGCTGGGATTGGCGCCGTGCGGACAGTGGCTTGGTGCAGTGGCGGTGGGCAAGGTTATATCGAAGCGGCAGCGGCTGCGGGGGTTGATTTGTTTATCAGTGGTGAAGTGTCGGAGCAAACCATCCATTGTGCCAATGAATTGGGGATCCATTTTATTGCTGCCGGGCATCATGCGACTGAGCGCTATGGCGTTAAAGCCCTCGGTGAATGGCTCAGTCAGCAGGTCGACGTCGAAGTTGAATTTATTGATATTTATAATCCTGCTTAAAACTTGAGACCGCTCATTTGCTCCGTTTGCTGGCCGCAGATTGAGCGGTTTGCAGTCATTCTGCGAAGTTAAGTTTAGGCACTAGCCTTGATGTTTTCAGTCTTTAGGAATTTGTGATTGCGATGGCGCAAAAAAAATCTGATCGGAATTTTGATAATATTGCCGGAAAATTTCAGCAAAATATCTATCAAACCACCAAAGGCCGTTTGCGCCAAATTGTGTTGCAGCGCGACTTGGCTGAACTGCCTGAGTTAGCGATGCCGCAGTCTGCACCGCTGCGGGTGATTGATATTGGGGCTGGCCAAGGCCAACTAGCCCTGTGGTTAGCACAGCAAGGCCATCAGGTCCATTTAACGGATGTATCCGCTGAGATGTTGGACATTGCCAAAGCGGCAAGCCAAGAACTTTCATTGCAAGGGCAAGTTCAGTTTAGTCACATCGGTTTACAGGATATTCCTGAAGTCGACGACGGCTATCCTTTAGTGCTTTGCCATGCGGTGCTTGAGTGGTTGGTCGACCCGCAGGCGGCAATTGCCAAGTTATGGCAATTAACCAGCCCTGGCGGTGTGTTATCGCTGATGTTTTATAATGTCGATGCCAAACGTTTTTCTAACATTGTCTATGGCAACTTTAATTATGTGCTGCGCGATCTGGCTTACAAAAAGAAAGTCAGTTTAAGCCCGCAAAATCCGCTCGATCCCAAACAAGTTCTCGCGTGGTGTGAAACACAGGGCTTTGAATTACAGAGCAAAACAGGCGTGCGTTGTTTTCATGACTATCTCCGTGATCGCAGTGAGCAAGAGTCTGAATTCGATAAACTTGTTGAAGTTGAATTGCGCTTTAATCGCACCGAACCTTATGCCTCACTGGGCCGTTATCAGCATTTGCTGTTACGCAAACCCAGTGCATAGCCTAAGTTTTTGGGCAGTTCTTGATTCGGCGTTACTTAATTCGGCTTTAATTAAATTCCATCTTGTAAAGCAGATCGACAGAATTAGCAACGCCGGTGACTCCTTCAACATAAAGCTGTTTCATTAAACGATAGCGCAAGGTAAATTCACCTAACTGGTTGAAAATACCGACGCCATATTTAATTTGTAGTTTGGGCGATAGGTAACCACTGACGGTGACCTTCGATTGATCGCCACTCCCAGCGGTATCTAGGCTTAAATCGGAGACGCCAAAAGCTTCGCCCAGTTTGCCAACTAATTTCCCACTATTGGCGATCCCAATACCAATCAGACCTGCGGTGACTGAACCATCACCAGCACTGCTACTAATATCGCGCCCCAGCAATAAATAGGCGAGGGCGTTTGCTTGCGGTTTACCCGGTTCACTGAACACTTCTATCACTGGATTATCTGCCACACCATTGACTCGCAGGCCCGCAATTACATCATCCTCTGTTTTTTCAGGATTGCGGATCGCTTCTATTGCCAACATCGGTTGGCTGGCTTGCCCATTGAAAATTAATCGGCCTTTTCTCAGTTTCAAATCTTGACCATAGGCACGGAAACTCCCTTCTTTTAAGTGCACAGTCCCATGCACAGTGGGTACTAAACTGGTTTGTCTCAGTCTGAGTTCGCCTTCTAACCGTGTTTTTAAGCCAAAAGCTGCCAATTTAACTTGTTGCCCAAGCTGTAATCTGACGTCTGAGGTCAATTTCCAATTGGTTTTTTGCTGCTGATGGGTGGTGTTGACGATGATCACCTCGTCGTCTGAAACCCGAATGGCGTTTTCGGGCAGACTTTCAAAGGCTAAATTGGCTTGCGGCACTTTAATTAAACCGCGAATTTCACCGCCAAGCGGATTGGCCGTGAAGCTTAAATCTGGGCTTATACTGAGATCGGCATCCATTAAGTGTAATTTTAATAACGCGGACTGCACATCAAGCCGAGCCGACCAACTACTCATTTCGCGCCAACTGGCTTGCCCCCCGATAGTTAAATCTCCATCCGGTGTTTTTAAAAGACCGTTGAGTAAGCCTTGATACCCTAGAAATTCGAAACGAACTTCAGACGGGTTTAATTCGAGTGGGGCTTGTTTACCGCTCATGACCAGATCGCTAAACAGCACTCTGCCCCGAATTTCAGGATTGGTCAGTGCGCCTGCTAAGCGCAAGTCCACCATGGCGTTGCCATCAAACTCGGTCCATTCATTCATTAAGGGTTGCAGGAACTTTAAACTATAAGGATCTAATTTTACGGTGGCAGCAATTTGCGGATTTGCTTGGTCTAACTGCAGCAAATTAGCTGTAATATCGAGCTGACTTTCAGCGGTTAATTGCATATTTACGCGATTCTCCAGCTGATTTTTCGCCAAACTACCTTCGATACGGATAGTTTGCCAAGGCAGTTGCAACAAGGTGTTGGTTTGCAGTTTGGCCATGCCTGTTTGACCACTGAGTTGGTAGAAAAAACCTCGCAGTTTGCCTTGCTGCCAATCAACATTCGCCTGACCATCGACCCGACCGCTAAAGCTTAATGCTGCAGGGGCTAACGGATCCAGCATCGCTAAATCGACTTTAGTTAATTTCAGTGACAAATTGCCCGCAACTAAGCTTAGCTTTTTACCGGGCAGTAAACACATTTCTGCGGGGCCATCGGTCCAACAAGAATCAGCTAGGCTCAATTGTTGCTCTACATCATCAAACTCCAGTTTGAGTGGTTGGCGCAGCATCCAATCGCCAAAATCGGATTTGATGCGGGCTTCATCAATTTGCGCTTGCCAGCGTTGGCCTGTCCAACTACCGACATAGGTCGTGGCTAATTCCAGTTGGTTGCTATCTAACAGGACAATGCTCTGATGCGAACTTAAGGTGCCATCTGCACGCCATTCAAACTTTTGTAACTGTAAGTTTGGCGCTTGGCCTTGCGTTGCGGTGAGATTTAGCAAGCTGGCGGCACGTCCCCATTGTTTTAAACTGCCCTCGATATTGAGCTCGCCAAGTGCGTAATCATCCAAGTAGCTGAGCTGTTGTGCCTGAAGTTTTCCGCTGACCAAGGGGTCCTTGGCATTGCCAGTGACTTTAAAGTTCGCTTGAATTTGGCCCTCAGTGAGCGGGAGTGTATAGGATAAATCACTGGCATTCAGTTCGAGCGCCAATTGCCAGTCTTGTTCCAAAGCACCCTTTGCCCGAAATTGATTTGGGCCATGCACCACAACAAGTTCAGGAATTTGCAGGTGCCAACGGGCGGCAATTGCACTGAAATCAAACAGGGTTTCGGCAGTATTTATTTTAGTCTCAGCTTGTTGCTTCGATTTTTTGGCTGGTTTTTTTACTGGTTCGGTTTTTACTTGCTGTAAAGCAAACCCACCAGCAATTTTTAACGGATGGTTGCGCAGCTCTCCCTGCAAGTCAACATCGCTCACTGCAACCATGAACTGGGGTTTTTGTTCCAATGCCAAAGCAAACCGACCATTCAGTAAACCTGGATAGTCGACCCAGAATAAACCAGGCATTAAATCGGTCAGCTGGGTATTTAACTTGAGTTGTTGCTTGGCAATCTCATAACTGCCGTTTGCTGCAATGAGACCATTTAAAGTGGCTACATCGAATTGTTCAAATTGGATTTGCTGGCTTTCAAAATCCCATAAGACTTGAAGTTTGATTTGACTAGAGGGCAGTTCTGGCCATTTAAGATCAAACTCACTTTGCACATTGAGTTCGGTTAAATTGCCGCGCAGCAGAACATTAAAATTTCGAAGATTGATCTGAGCTGCATGAGGCTGGCCTTGGGTATTGGGGGTTTGCGGGAGATAAATCGCAAGTAATTCATCAAGTTGGCTTGCCTGAAGCTCAGCTTGATATTGCAGCTTCATCAAATTTAATTGCCCCTGCAGTTTCAGCGGCTGAACGGTTTGCTCTGGGAATGCCAAGTGGGCATCCAGCATCAGCTGTTCAAAAGGGCCAACCATAGCGACTGATAATTGATGCTTGTTGAACTTGATTTGCCAATCCGCATGCAAGGCTTGCTCGGTTCGCAGTAACTCGGTGGAACTGCTGAGGCTAAAGGCTGGCAGCACATTGTTGAGTTGCAGTTGAGACAGTCGCCAAGCTTGGTTATTGAATTCAGCACTGGTGGTTAGCTTTTCGCTATGCCATTGCAGTTGCTGCTGATGAGAGAGTTTGAAGTCAGTCAGTTGTGCGTTTTCGAGCAAAATAGCGAATGGCAATTGCACGGCCAGTAAATCTTTACGAAGTTGCTCTGGATCAAACACGGTCGGCTTGGCATTGGGTTTGCTCTTATTTTCAATGTCGAGCTGATGTAATGTTAAACCCAACAATTGCAGTGCGGGCACTTCAACACCCTTGATTGTTGGTTCAGTCGCAGCATGGATGGATGCTGTTCTATTATGGCCGTTGGTAAGTTGCAGGCGAGCGAACTTTATATCCATGGCACTGGTTTGCAGAGTCAAGTCGTCGATTTGTAATTGATGTAATTGGAATCTGAAGGGCCATGCAAAAGCAGTGAGATTGGTTTTTGCCTGTTCTGCCGAAGACGGTTTTGCGGAAGAAGGTTTTGCCAAAGCAGGTTGCGCAGAGGGCTGTTCAGGTTGTTCCGGCAAAACGGTCAGTTGAATATTGACGCCTTGCAACAGAGGGTTGTGCAAACAGAGTTGCTCTTGGTAGGCACAAACTAAATCCAGTGAAAATGCACCTTTTGCGATCTGGAGCTCAACTGTATTGGACTTGAAACTCAGTTCGGTGAATTCAATTTGTTGCCATAGACTGCCATTCAACTCCTTCAGCTGTAAGCCTGGTACGAACTGATTGCCGACTAAGCGTAAGAGTTGTAAGCCAGGCTGACTGCCTAAAATAGCAAGGGCACATAACAAGCCGAGTATCAACCACATCAGGAGTTTAGTGAGTTTACGCAGCTTCAACATCATAATTCCGGTCCCAAGGTGAAATGGAAACGGAACTTGCCATTAGGCTCTTGATCGAGGCCATAGGCGAGATCTAGCCGAATAGGACCCACAGGAGATGCCCAACGAACCCCCAAGCCGACACTCCTTTTCCAATCAGGATCTTCATACCAAGCACTGCCAACATCGGTAAAAGCAGCTAACCAAAAATCGCCTTTGATCCGATGTTGATACTCAAGATTAAAGGTCGCAAGCTTGGTGCCGCCAATTAATTCGGCGTTTTCATCAGTTGGTGCCACAGTTTCGTATTTATAACCGCGAATACTGTTATCACCACCAGCCGAAAACCTCAGTGTTGGTGGGATATTAAATACTTCCTCTTGCAAAATGACTCCTGCGTCTAAACGAGCAAGCCAGCGTTGGTCTTCATTCCAATGCCCGATCCAACCCGAACGACCGCGCAAGCGAATGAAATCAGTGTCTGAACCCCATGCTTGATTGGCCACTTCAATCGCAATCGAATAGTTATCAGCAATCATTGGCATACTGCCGCCACTGTCGGTTTTTTTATAAAAACTAAGACCAGGCAGAATCAAATTAGATGTATCCTCTTGTGCTGCTTGGGTAAAGTCTTCGTACAGCCATCTTAAAGACACATTTCGGTACCAACCATTGCTTAATAACCATTGGCGCTCACCAGCTAAACTGAAAGTCTCACTATCGGTGTCGAGCACATCACGGTGTTTAAGACCGAGCACAATCTGATAATAATCATGGCTGACGTTGCGTTGTGGTAATTTATAGCGCCCTTCAAACAGTTGTTCCGGATTCGACAGTTCTAAATCAGCCGACATGCTGTGACCGCGGTCATTGACCCAAGGCCGTTCCCATTTGGTTTTCAAGCGACCTTCAACATCAGTACTATAACCAACGCCAGTTTCGACAATATTTTTAATGGCAGGTTCCAGTTCAACCCGCAGTGGTAATTGCCCGTTTTTACGCAGATCAGGGTCTGCATCTAAATTGATACTACTAAACCAGAGTGTGGTTGCGAGTGCTTGGTTCAGCTTTCCCAGCTTTTCGGCGCTGTAATAGTCGCCGCTTTTAAAAGGGAGCAGAGAACGCAATCGAGGTTCCCGAATTTGTGAGCCATGAAAGCTAATATCACCAAATTTATAGCGAACGCCACTGTCAAAATGTAACCGCATCGTACCTTGACGTTTGCCGGGCGTGACAATTAATTCGGCTTTACGAAATTGTGCATCAAAATAGCCTTTGCGATGGGACAAACTTAACAGTGCTTGTTTGTAGGCCTCATATTTGCCATGGTGCATCCGCTCGCCCTGACGCGGCGCCATTTTTTTAGTCAAGGCTTGGAATTCTTCATCTTTTAGCGCATCGCCATAGATTGCTAAATCTGCTGTTTGGATAAAGACATATTTATTGGCGGTTATTTTCGCCAAGAGCACGTAATCATCGCCTTCTTGTTTATCTTCAAAATTCACAATCACTTGATAGTAGCCAAGGCCACGCAGCGCTTGTTTAATATCTCGGTAGACGCGACTTTTAAAGCGAGCTGATTTATTAATTTGCGCAGGATCAATTGAGGATAAATAGAGTTCAACGTTTTCACGACGCTCTTTGGTGACCCCGGTAAATTCAATTCGATTGGCAGCATGGACCGGCAAAGCAAGTAAAAGCAAGCTGCAACAAAACAAGATTGACTGGCAGAAAAAATTACGCAAAAGGTGCTCGACTCCCTGAAGCTTTGGCCGTTCGGCCATCAAACCATGTTCCACAGATAATGTTGTTTGAGCCAGTATGGCTTGAAAAGTTGCATTTGCCGTTGCTAGTTGCCGACAAAATCGGCAGCTAGCAGTCAAATAGCGGTCATACTCAGTTTACTGCGGTTGTTAGCCACGAAAACCTATAGACCGCCAGCGGAGCAAGAGTCAAGTCAGCTACTCAAGCTACTAAATAGTCGCTTCAGCCTGTACCGACGATGAATCCATCAACGGATCCGTTGGCATTTGCTCGCACAAAATCCAATCTTTTTCATCAACCCAATTTTGCGCGCCATTTTTCACCGTGCGAATAGGGACAATATAGCGACAACTGGTTTGCGGTTTAACCGACGCAAAAATTGGCACAAAACCAAAGTTCAATGCGGTTTCAATGAGCGCTTGTTGGTTGTGTGGATCAATATCTGCCGCTTCATCGATATAAATTGGAATGCGATATTTGCCACGTTCGCGCTCTGCCAGCAATTGACGAATAAACAACATGCCGCACAGCAGTTTGATGGTGATCCGAGTGCCGTTCGAACCGGCTGAATCAATTTTATCGAAGTATTCCACTTCGCCGGCACGGTTGACGACTTTGAAGCGAATGTCGAACAAATCTGACAAGGTCAGTCCTGCTTTTTCGCTCGCCGCTTGGATCAGATAATCTTTCGCTTCATGAATATCTTTGGTTTCAGTGCTCAAGCCGCTGGCTAACAAATCTAAGGTATCACCTTGTTCATAAGCTTCCGACGTGCGCAAAATGGTGTCGATATGGTTGACTAACACCTTGCGGTCAACAATCTCAATCTTAAAGTCTTGGAGGTTTGAAATTTGATGACGCCAAATGCCACGGTTAAAGCTATTCAGCTCTCGATGCAAGCGATCAAGATCACTGCGTAACCCTTTCAACGTTGAAGCCACTTCAGTTAAGGCGACCCGAGCCCGCCGTTCGATCGCTTCCCGCTCTTTATCTAAATGGTGAAACGCTGCAATCAGCTTTTGATATTTGGTCTCTTCGTCACTTTCAGCTTCAAATTTACTGATGCCAGCGTTGAAGATAAACAAATAGGTATTTTTGACATTGATTTCGAGCAGCTTTAGCTCTTGGCAAAGTTTGTTATAGCTGCGCAGTTCATCCGCCAAATTATCGAATTCCAAACGAATATCGATTGGGTAGGGCGTAATTTTTCCACTATAAAAATCGAGTTGGAAATCAATCCGATCTTTTTTCTCATGCTCAATTCGTTCAGCCTGACGTCTTAATTGATCTTGGCGGTTGCTGATCAGATTTCGACGGTCGGACAAACTACTGGCTTGTTGTTGCACTTGTGCCAGTCGCTCGTGCAGAACCTCTTCTTCCTGCGCTAATTCATCAGCCAAGGCTTGTTGCGATTCCAGCAGTTTCGCCATTTCGCTATAGCGCCCAAACTTCTTCAAATCATCTTCAGCTTGCAGCATGTCATGGTAAAGACGCTCTTTTTCACGAGTTTTACCCGCTAAATCTTGCGCCACTTCTGATTGTTGTTCGAGCGTGGCTAAGGTCAGTTGCAACGCATCAATTTGCTCTTTCAACTGAATTTTACCTTCGACGCCGGTCATGTCCGGTGCGCTGAGATGGCTTAGTTCAATGGTAGCCCCTGCCAACTGCAATTTGCCTTGCTTCAAACAATCAGCGATTAAACCCAGTTGTTCAGCAAACAGTGCATCATCACTGATCACAACGTCGCCGCCGGCCGCAGTGGACAGCGCCAATAAATCAGGATTCAACAATTTGCTCAGTTGCGTCACTTCAGAAAGGGACAAGTCTTCTCGCAATCTTGAATACAAGTTGTATTCTAAGTTTTTCAGTTGCAGTTTGAGGCTCTTGAGCTGCTTCTGGGTTTGGCTTTGCTGATGAGCCAAGGTGACTGGATTTAAATTTGCCGCCCCCTGCAAGCTATGACTGAGTGACTCATAACTTTGCCGAATATTTTGTAAATTCGATTGCAGCGTCGGTAACTGCGTTAAGCCAAAACGCTGAGCTAAGGCATCGTGTTCATCAAACCACTGATTCAAACCCTGTTGCCGATTAGTGAGTTCCTTAATTTGGCTGACGTATAACCGTTGCTTATCTTCAAGGCCTTGTTTTTCTTGTGATAGTTCTTCTAACTGATCTGCCAGTTGCTGTTGTTGCGATTCAACATAGCTTTGATAGTCAATCAGGGCAGTATCCAATTTCGGTGCATAAGCAGCCAGTCGACCTTTGAGCACAGCACGATGATCGATGAGATTTTCCAGTGCTTCCACTGCTTGTTGTTGGCTTTCTAGGGCTTTAAGTTCACGGCGGTCGCGGTTTACCTTTTCAAAAGCTTGATGCCATACCGTATAAAAATCGACCTTCGGATCGCTCAGATGCCTTGCAAAGACAGGCAGGAGTAAACGCTTCACATCTTGCGCGGTTAAGCGGTGTAAATTCAGAATTCGGCGGAATATGTCTTTATAGACCGGGGCATCACTGACATTGGTCAGTGGGATCATGCGAAGGTTTATTTTGCTGTCATACGGTGTTGCGCCACCTGTCAGCATGGCGTTCAGTTCTGACGGCTTCAATTCAAGCGGTTCAAAACCCAGCGTGCGCAGGTGATGGTCTAACTTGTTGTATTTCACAATACTGTTGGCAATTACATAATGCTCAAGATCTAGTTTGCCGCGATAGCAGAAGTATTGGAATTGATAGCCAGCGATTTTACCAAGACCGGCGACACCAATAACCACAGGCCCTTCCGGCAAGTTGGCTTCCAGTAAAATGTAACTTTGGTCAGTGCCAAAATAAAATTTACGCGTCTCATCTAAATCATGGCCATCCCATTCTGTTAAACGCAGATCGTTAATCAAAGGGAATTGCAAAGCATTAATGACCGAACTTTTACCGGTATTATTGGGCGCACAAATGGATGCAGCATCATCCAAAGGAATGACACATTTGGCATAGCCCGCAGTGTTTAATAAGGCGAGTTTAGTTAAACCGAATAGTTCAGACATCTGCAGACTCCTCCGTGTCACTTAATTTTTCTACAGCCATGAGGGCGTCCAGATAACGGTAAATAGGCGTGAGTAATTTAAAATTATCACCATAAACTTTGGCAAAACCGAAGCGGATCATCCGATTGGCAACCTCTCGTTTGAGGTCGGTTGCTGAATAGACTTCAAGTTGTTCGAATAAATGATATTGCTGCTGCAAAATTGAAGACAAAATTTCATGGGTGATTTCAGTATCAAACAAGGCTCGCAACGGATCTTGGCCTAAGTCAGAGAAATACTCGACTAACGCAAAAGTCGTCAGCGCAAATAAGCGGGAAATTTTTCCCATATTCACAGTGGCATCATCGACTTCAAAATAGAAAAAACCACGGCTATCGCGTTTGAGTTGGTTCCCTAAGGCCGCAAAAAGATCACTGTAAGCTTGTTCTTGACTGTCTAATTCTTGCCATAAAGCAAAGTCTTGCTCGGAAATATGGTAGCCAGTAGTGAGGCGCTTATGAATATCAGCAAGATGGGTCAGTTGTTCGAGTTCAATCGGCATATTAATTCCTATCGGCACCAGTTGCGACAAAAGGGTGGAGCTTAAGACGATAACCATTCACTTCAAGAGTGCTAAGCTGCTCTTGATGTTGCAGTTCCAAACTGGGCGATCTACTTAATTCTTGGTACAAAAATAATAACTCATCGACAGGCAGTTGCGGATAGCTGGTCGCAAGCCACTTGGATAAGTCGGTATTGCTGCGTTGCAGGCGCGCTGAATTCAGCACATCACGTAGTTCAGGGACTCGAATATTGTCGGGAATGCTCTGATCGATTTGTTCAGGAAGTTGATAGTTCTCATCCTGATAATCAACCAATTCCGCCACATAGCTAGTGATTTGGTTCGCGCTACCTAAGCTAAATTTCTGATGATCAGAACTAAACTTCAACGCAAGTTCTGCCATTAATGGCTCCAAACCACGTTTTCGCATGGTCGCAAGCACTAAGCTCGCATTCCTTGAAATCAAGGTGTTTTTGCGCATTTCCTCGCGAAGTGGCATCAAGACATCAGTGCTGCGACTTAATGATTCGCGGCCAATTTGGTTCATATCTAAAAGGCGAGTGCGGAGTTGAATCAGCGGTTCTTTATCCTGTGCCAAAAAGCCCGTATCTTCAATCCAATGGATCAAATCGCTGAGCGTCTGTTCCAATGCATAAATATGTTTCTGAAAGGGTCCTGCAATATCAATCATTTGCAAGACAGGCTCGATATATTCATCGAACGCCTCCATCACAGCGGCATATCGACGTTGCAATGAAAGCTGAGAATCATCCGCTTTGGCTTTTTCCACCAAGTGCAAGATGGCCATTTCATTTTTGCGAAAATGCTTTACAACTTCTCGCACCCGTTCATCCATTAAACGTGTAAAACGACGCATTTCAGCGACATCTTTTTGTTTAGCGGCTGCTGCCAGCCGATTTTTCAGCCGATCCAATTCTTCAATTCGACTTTGAATGTCACCTACTGTGCCTAGGAGATGTTCTTGGGTTAGATATTGGATAAATTCCAGCACGGCGCGGTTGAGTTCAAGTTGGCTCGATTTCGCCTGAGGAATCAGCACCTCTAGTTGTAAAAGCTTTTGCGCCTCACGAAAAATTTGTTCGCTGGCAAGCCCTGGGTAGTAACGCTGAAATAGTGATTGCACATCATGAAAACTAAAACTTTGGAGTTGGCTCGTGCGAGCTAATGCTTCTAAAACGGGCCAGTATTCATCAAGGCATTTAAGAATTTTGCGAGCTGATAACATCGTAAATTTTCTTTGTAATATTTTTTTAATG
>CAZIPG010000028.1:11915-21487 GCA_964540955.1 uncultured Rheinheimera sp. | reverse complement strand
TGATGGCATGTTAAAGTTCAAACTCAGTGTTTTAACGCTCGCGCTCGCGAGTGCCGGCATGGCGCTCAGTGCGCAAAGCGCTTGGGCTGCCGCTCAAGAGCAAGCTGCACCGGCCGCAGCTGCCGAAACAAACACCAGCGACAGCAAAAAAGCGAAAAAAGCGGAAGAAGAAATCGAAGTCATTGAAGTGCGTAGCTTCGCTGGCAGCTTGATTCAATCGCTTAACGTGAAACGGTTCAATGATACTGTTTCTGAAACTATTTCTGCCGATGACTTAGGCGCATTACCTGATGTCTCAATGGCCGACGCATTAACCCGTTTACCCGGTGTTTCAGCGGTTCGTACTGGCGGTCAGGCTTCTGAAATTAACATCCGCGGCATGGAAGGTGGTTTCGTTTTCTCTACCCTGAATGGTCGCGAGCAGGTATCAACCAACGGCAAACGTAACATTGAGTTTGATCAATACCCATCAGAACTGATTAACTCCGCAGCAGTCTACAAATCGCCAAAAGCATCGCTGATTGAAGGCGGGGTAGCAGGGACGGTTGAGCTACAAACAGCCAGCCCACTAAAAGCGCAAAAAGAACACAATTTTGTCGTAAATGCCCGCGGAAGTTACAACGACCGTGCTGGTGAAATATCTGATGCGACCGAAGCAGGTAACCGCTTAAGCTTTTCTTATCAAGGCAAATTTTTAGATGAAACGCTAGGCCTTTCATTAGGTTATGCGCGTTTATTCCAACCGAGCGTTGCCACGCAATTCGTTGGCTTTAACTACAACCAAGAGCGCGACATCGTCGGTGATTCAGGACTTGAATTACTGAGCGAAGGTTTCGAAATGCAACACCGGGGCGGCGAAGAGACGCGCAATGGCTATGTTGCCGCGGTTGAATGGCAACCGAATGATAAATTACGCGTCAAAGCGGATGCCTTCATTTCTAAATTCGATACTGAAGCTTTTGCCCGGGGTTTCCGTGCCAAATTTGAAAGCGGTTCAGCCATCATCGATAACCCAATCATGCAAGATAACCTGATGATTGGCGGGACTATCAAACGGAAGAGCGATGGTCTCACTCGCGTTGAAATGGTCAACGATGACAACACTGACTTTGATGAAGTGCGCAGTTATGGCTTTAATACCGAATACGATGTGACGGATAACTGGTTAGTTAGTGTCGACGTCGCGCATTCTTCGTCTTCCAGTAACTTCCGTAATGGTTTGTTATGGTCATTAGCATCTACGGATGCAACAGCAGCTAGACCTGTTGTTGACCCTAACGTGTCAATCACTTACAAACTGAACGGTTTGAATTTACCTGGCATTGGGATCAGTAACGCCGCTTCGTTTACTGACATCAACAAGATGTTGGTGAGTAAATATGGTATTTATCCAACCTTAAATACCGACGAAGTTGATGCTTATCGTTTTGATAGTACTTACAAATTAGAAAACGATTACGTCGCTTCTATTGAAGTAGGCGTACGTTATTCTGAGCGTGATTACACCAACGATCGGCAAGTGTTTGAATATGGCTCTGATGCCATGTTTTTATCCACCGAAGCGCCATTACGCCTAACGCAAGATATGGTGAAGCGGGTTGATTTCAAAGGCGAGTTCGCGGCTTTCCCAAGTTACTTAGCCATCGATTTGAATAAAGCATTAAACGCTTGGTTCCCTAATGGCGTACCACAACCGAAACAAACGTGGGGGAATGGTTATACCGGTTTAGCGAATCCAGTCGCTGGCGGCAAACAATCACCTTGGAGCGTCACCGAAAGTGGTGATGTGGCTGAGAAAGTGGTTGCCACTTACCTGATGGCGAATTTGGATATGGAAGTATTCAACCTGCCACTGACGGGTAACGTCGGGGTGCGTATGGTGGAAACCACGCAAAGAGCGACTAACTTAACCTTCGTTGATGGCGACCCAGCACAAGGTGCGCAGTACATCACCGACGAAGCAGGCTTAGTGACTGATGACTATGCACCATCCATTGTTGGTTTTACCTATCGTGATTACCTGCCAAGTTTAAACTTGAACTTAGCACTCACCGATAACGACCAACTGCGGTTTGCCTATGCCAAGGTCATGTCGCGTCCACCGATTAACCAATTGGCTTCTGTCACCAGCTTTAACATCGCTTCGAACGGTGATGTTTCTGGTTCTTCAACACGTAGCCCGTTCTTAAAACCGTTCTCAGCAAATCAATATGATTTGTCGTATGAGCGCTATTTTGAAGACTCCAACGGCGCCTTTGTTGCCGCGGTGTTCTACAAAGATATTCAATCGTTCATTCAACAGGATGTGATTGCGAACTTTGATTTCGCCGCAGCTGGTTTCCCACTGCCAGAATACGTGCCAGGCACTGAGCCTGGTAACCCAGATGGTTTACCACCGAAAGTGGTCAATCCAATCGGTGACTATGCCACTGCCGTGAATAACGACCAAGGCGGTTACATCCGTGGTGTGGAATTGGCCTATACCCAAGTGTTTAAAGATCTGCCGTCGTTCTGGTCAGGCTTAGGGGTGAGTGCCAGCTACTCCTACACGGAAAGCGAAATTGAAACTGAGGTGATTAACGGTCGTCAAAGTTTCAAAGCCGACTTAAAAGGCTTATCACCGAATGTCTATACCGTGACGTTCTTCTGGGAATATGAGGGCTTCGAGACGCGGTTAAGCACCCGTTTCCGTGATGATTTCTTATCAGATCAATCGGCATTGGCTGATCAAGAAGTTCGTTATGATGCGGAAACAGTCATGGACTACCAAGCGTCTTATCAAGTGAATGACAATTTGGGCTTATTGTTCCAAGTCAACAACTTACTGGATGAGCCAACCAAGAGCTACTGGGGTGATACCGCCTATACCGGCACCATCCAGTTCTTTGGTCGCCAATACTACTTGGGTGCTAATTACACGTTCTAAAACTCGCATGCGTGAATTAAGTGCGAGTTGAACCCGAATTTACGGAGTAACACAGTTATGAAAAATACGATGTATACACTGAAGGCGGCGACCTTAGGAGCGATAGCTCTGCTGGTTGTCGGCTGTGGTGGCGGTGACGATACTGCCCCAGCCCAAGCATTGTTAAGCTGCCCGGTACCACAAGTGCCGAATGCTGCTGGCACTGCTTGTGTGGCTCCTACGCCACTGAAATGTACAGCACCAGAATTCCCTGATGCCAAGAACGAAAGCTGTATCGTGGGTTACAACCCGAATTTACCAGCACCCACCGTGATGGCAGGGCCAAACCAAGCCGTGTTGTTCTTCAACAAAAAAGGCAGCTACGACGGCTATCGTTTACATACCTGGAATAACGATGCCTGTGATGCCTACACTGCCGATTCACTGGCGAAAGCTTGGGATAATGGTCTTGAGATTTCTGGTGTCGATCCGGTTTATGGGGCCTATTGGATCCTGAACCTGAAAGAAGGCGTCAAAGGCAAAGCGGAAGCTTGTGGTAATTTTATTATCCATATCGGTACCGATGATGCCGGCAAAGCTTTAGGTGCCAGCGATTTTAAAATGGACTTAGGGCCAAAAACGCCGACTCAATTTATTGCGATGAACTGGACTTTCAATGCCAAACCATCGGTGTATAGCTTCCCAATCGATTCATTGGGCGTACAAATTGCTGACAATGCTGCGCATTGGTTAGACCGCAATACGTTTGTTTGGAACGCGGATACCGCAGGCGTCAGCAAAGTGAAATTACATCACGCAGCTGCTGCAGATCTGAAAATCAACGGGGATACGCTGACATTAAATGGCGAAAGCGTTGAAGTCGTCCCAACCTCATTGACGGATGAGCAAAAGGCAAAAGTGCCGCATTTAGCTGCATGGCCAGCTTACAAAGCGACGTTGACTGCTGAGCAAGCCAAAGCCATCGTGAAAAATCAGTTGGCAATTGGCTCATACGATTCTGCCAACAAAATTGTTGCTGCGTCTTATGTGCAAGCGGCCAAAGTGCTCGATGACTTGTACACCAGTGGTGAAAACGATGCGAACGAAGCGAAATTGGGTGTTGTCTACGACGGCAATAACGTCAAAGCTTCGGTATGGGCACCAACGGCACGTAGCGTGAAATTAAAAGTCTACAATGCAGCCAAGGCCTTGACTGCCACACATGGCATGACCATGGATGCCAACACCGGGATTTGGAGCTACAGCGGCACGAAAGCAGCGCTGGACCGCCAGTTCTATCGCTTTGAAGTGACCGTGTATCATCCGCTGACTAAACAAATTGAAACTATCGAAGCCACAGACCCGTATTCATACAATACGTCGACCAATGGTCGTTACAGCCAATTTGTTAACTTAGCCGATGAAGATACCAAGCCAACAGGTTGGGACACTCATGAAGTGGTACCGCAAGGCAATCCTGAAGATACCGTGATTTATGAAGGCCATATCCGTGATTTCTCAGCGCGTGATATGTCTACTTCAGAAGCAAACCGTGGTAAGTACTTAGCATTCACTGAAGCAGATTCTGCGCCAGTGACGCATTTAAAACAGTTAGCTGCAGCGGGTGTGACGCACTTCCATATGTTACCAGCAATGGATATCGCGACCATCAACGAAGATGCCAGCAAACGTGTCGATTTAAACAACACTGTGGCTGATTTATGTAAAGTCAATCCGAAAGCGCCGGTCTGCTTAAATGGCGGCACTGCTAAACTGGAAGATGTGATGAAGGGCTACCAAAACTCTGGCGAAAATGCTCAAGAGTTAGCCCAAGCCATGCGCGGAACTGATAGCTTCAACTGGGGTTACGATCCACATCACTTCACCACGCCAGAAGGCTCTTACGCGTCAAATCCTGAAGGCATTGCTCGTATCAAAGAAATGCGCGCGATGAACCAAGCGCTGCATGGCATGGGCTTACGTGTAGTGTTGGACGTTGTGTATAACCACACTAGTTCGTCAGGTTTATTCGATAATTCTGTGTTCGATAAAATCGTGCCAGGCTATTACCACCGTTATAACCCAGTCTCTGGCGGCATCGAGCGTTCAACTTGCTGTGAAAACACGGCGACTGAAAACGTCATGTTTGACAAGTTCATGCAAGATTCTTTAGTGACTTTAGCGAAAGAATATAAGTTTGATGGTTTCCGTTTTGACATCATGGGCCACCATCCAAAAACCAGTATTTTGGCAGCGCGTGATGCAGTTCGTGCAGTAGACGAAGACACTTACTTCTACGGTGAAGGCTGGAACTTCGGCGAAGTTGCGAACAATGCTCGGTTTGAACAAGCCACGCAAGCAAACTTAGCAGGCACTGAAGTTGGTTCTTTCAACGACCGTATTCGTGACTCAGTCAGAAGTGCAGCCTTGTTTGCGAACGACCCAGACACTGGCAATTTGCAACAGCAAAACTATATCGAAATTGGTTTGGCAGGGACTTTGAAAGACTTCGTCTTGAAAGATTACAAAGGCAATACCGGCAAAGCCAGTGGCATCATGTGGAATGGTCAACCTGCAGGTTATGCGGCAGATCCAGCCGATATCATCAACTACGTCAGTAAGCATGATAACGAAGCGATTTGGGATAAATTGCAATTTAACCTGAAAGCGAGCGTTTCAAGTGAAGACCGTGTGCGGATCCACAACATTGCTTTAGCCATTCCTGTGTTAAGCCAAGGCGTACCATTCTTACAAATGGGTGATGATTTATTACGCTCAAAATCAATGGACCGGAATAGCTATGATTCAGGGGATTGGTTCAACTTTGTTGATTTCACTAAACAAAGCAACAACTGGAATGTGGGTTTACCTTTAGCGCAAGATAATAAATCGGCTTGGGAAACCATCAAACCAATTGCCAATAATCCAAACACTGCCGTGGGTTCAAACAACATTAACTTTGCTGGCGATGTGTTCCAAGAGTTCTTACAAATTCGTAAGAGCAGCCCGTTATTCCGTTTAACCACTGGTGAAGACGTCATGGCGCGTGTCGGTTTCCACAACATCGGCAAAGGCATGACGCAAGGCTTGATTGTCATGAGTATTGATGACGGTGTTGGCTTAACTGATTTGGATCCAGAGCATGATGCCTTAGTTGTGGTAATTAACGGCACCAACGCGGAGAAAACTCATAAAGTTCCAACAGCCCAAGGCTTCGACTTACATTCTGTCCAACAAACCTCAGTAGACAATGTGGTCACTGCTAGCCGTTTCACTGCGGTCGGTGCTGATGGTGAATTCACAGTGCCAGCTTATACTGCTGCGGTATTTGTGAAAGCTCAAGCTGGCGAGCAAGGGGTTGGTTTGAAAGCTGATGCAACAATGGGCGCACCAGACATTGCTCCTTATGGCTTAACCACTGTCTTTATGCGTGGTGGTATGAACGGTTGGGGCGAAGCGGATGCATTTGCTTATGAAGGCGACGGCATTTATAAAGTGAAAGTCAATATCAATGCAGGCAGCTACGACTTTAAAGTGGCTTCTGGTGACTGGGCAACTGTGAACATGGGTGCTGGTGCTCAAGGTGCGAACGTCAGTTTAGATACTCCGAAGACGTTAGCTACTAGCAATGACAACCTGAAAATTACTTTTGCTAAAACTTCAAGCTATGTATTCACCTTGGATGCCAAAGTGAAAACAGCGCCGGTCCTGACTGTTTCTGAATACGTGCCATACGGTGCAACCCGTGTGTACTTGCGTGGCGGTATGAATGGTTGGGGTGAAGCCGATCAGTTTACTTATGAAGGTTCAAGTGTTTACAGCATCACTATCCCATTGAATGCTGGCAACTATGACTTCAAAGTTGCGTCAAGTGACTGGGCAACAGTGAACTTTGGGGCAGGTTCTGATGGTCCAAATGTGACATTAGGTACCAACAAAACTATCGTCACCAGCAATGACAACTTGAAAATCAGCATCCCAGATGCCGGCAGCTACAAGTTCTCTGTAAACGCGACAGATACTGCAGCTCCAGTGTTGAATGTAACTAAGCAAGTGAACTAAGACTCAGATCCTGGCAGTTACACCTTGTAACTGCCGAGGAATTCTAAAAACGCTAGGGGCAACCCTGGCGTTTTTTTATGCCGATGAAGCGTTAGCTTTAGCAATTAATCGTTAACTGATGCGATTGGGCAAGCGCTGAAATATAGGGCGGGTGGTCTGACTTAAGTACTTGGTTTTTTCAAGCGAAAAAATTTTTGATATTTTTTGAATTTTTTTGTCACAGCAAGGCAAGCTGGCGGTACTTCGTATTGAACAGACTATTTCACTTCAATCGAGGATATCGCTATGACAACACATGTAATGAACGCCACAGTGTTACCACGCCATTTCGTTGGGATCGCTATCGCTACTGTCGCTTTTATTGCCAGTTGCAGTGTCGGTAATGGTTGGTTTTTGCCAATCCTGGCCTATGTGTGTTGGTTTGCCGCCATGATCGGCACCGCAAAATATCATCTGCCTGCATCCCAGAGCGCGAGTCAGGCAGCGATTTTTGCAATCAACGGTTTAGGCTGTACTTTGTTAGTGTCCGCTCTATGGTTCAGTGGCCGTATGGCGCAAATGTTTTAATCAGGTTGTTTTAGCCAGGGTGTTTGAGTCAGCGCTGCCTTTGAGGAGTTCGGCCAGCAGCTGACAATCGCGCTTTTGTTGCTCAGCATAAGCGAGGCAAGATGCAATTAAAGCATTTTGCTCGGCGGCTAACACTTTAAGCATGCTCGTGGCAAAACGATTGGAACGGCGATCGCCGCGGTTATGTGCTAACGCCAGCGCGTGACCGCAGGCTTCGGCATACTGCTGCAGAGCCAGTTTGGGGTTTTCTGGCTGCAGACAAATGTCTTCAGGATCAACATCCACATTGGCATGATGTAAAGAACGCACCAAATAATGTGCACCTTCATATTGCACTTCATCAAGCACTGAATCAGGACGACGTTGCATCAAGCGCTGGCAATCCACGGTGAGGTGAGCATCATTCAGTTGATTGACTGGGCTCAAATCGGCAAAGAAAGATAACGGGGCAGCTCGGCGCTGTTGTTTGACTTCAACAATTTGGCAAAGGACTAAATCTTGCTCTGAACTGATCTGTTTCGGGCCGACCAGCAAATAAAAACGCTGCATATTTAAAGAGCCAGTGCCTGCGCCATGACGAGTAACAATATCGAGGATCTCATCGTGAACATAAGGCGCAAAGGCTTGTTTGATTTGTTGGTATCGCTCGTCATCTAAGCGGCTAAATTTTTTCGCATCTTGTTTGAATTGCAGGGGGCGCTGCTGGAAATCGACCGATTTGGCTAAAGTACTTTTTTTGCTGAAATCAGCGCCGACCGCTGAGCGTTTAATCGCTTTTTTCAAAAACGGCTTCAGAACATGGTTTTTTGGGAAATCATCTTGCGTGCTGAAACGAAATTCGGCATCCCCACTGACTTGGCGACAACAAGCGAGATAGGCTTGGCAAAAGGCGTGAGCCGCAGCGACTGCATCGTCGCTGGAAGCTGCCTGAAGATTTGTCAGATCGGTGATTTCGTCATCGTGATAATCACCCGTTTTCAACCCTCGACAATAATCAGCCGCCAGTAACAAGCTGACTAAATAACGACTCAGATCCCAGGCTGCGTGGCCAATACAAGCATCGTCAAAATCATTGGGGGCAAAGATCACTCGTTCACCATAACTGCCATCTTCAGTAAAAAAACCAAAGTTGGCGACATGACAATCGCCCATCACAGCCGTTAATGGCACCTGTGAAAGCAGTGGGGCGGGTAAGTTTAAGATGCCTGCCTGCAAATCTGCGTAGAACAAACCAGAGCTGCCGCGTAAAAAACGAAACGGATTCAGCGCCATTTTTTGGTGTTTAGCTAAGCGATGCTCGGTGGGGTTCACCTGATCGGTGCGGATCAATTCATTGATAAGCTGTTGTTTGCGTTGCATCTTGTGCCTCCTTGTCATGCTCTTGTTTTGGATAGTAAAACAGTTCAGCTGCAGATTCGAGCCATAACTTGGCATTATTTGTAAGCAAATTTAGCGCTGAAAACAGGCGATGGGGGGCAATTGCGCTTAAATTCAGCATAAAAAAAACACCAAGCAAGCTTGGTGTTTTTAGTAAGGGTGACAGCAAGATTGTGCTTGCTGGCGAGATTAGTTCACAGCAGGTTTTAAGCCGCGACGAATTAATAACGCATCAGTGGTTGGTTCTTGGCCACGGAATGCTTTGTAAGCTTCCATTGGCGGCTTGGTGTTACCAATCGACAGGATGTGTTTACGATAGTTGTTACCGTTTTCAATTTTTAAGCCACCTTGCGTTTGCACATAAGCAAAAGCGTCAGCCGCTAAAATTTCAGACCACATGTATGCGTAATAACCCGCAGCATAACCACCACCAATGGAGTGGCTGAAGTAGGTTGATTTGTAACGCGGTGGAACTGGTGCGAAATCAACGCCATGTTTCTTCAGAGCACCGGCTTCAAATTTCTCAACATCTTGTAATGGCGCATCGGCTGGTAATGAATGCCATTCCATGTCCACTAACGCGGCTGCCATATATTCTAAAGTATCAAAACCTTGGTTGAAGCTGCGTGACTTCAGAATTTTCGCCAATAGATCTGCCGGG
>CAZIPG010000028.1:0-11905 GCA_964540955.1 uncultured Rheinheimera sp. | reverse complement strand
AGGTTCGCCAGTTTTGTAGTGTTTGGCGTAGTTTGCTAACACTTGTGGATTGGCCGCCCAGTCTTCTTGGAATGTTGAAGGGAATTCAACGAAATCACGAGATACTGAGGTTCCCGCTAAGCTTGGGTAATTGACGTCCGAGAAAATGCCATGCAGCGCATGACCAAATTCGTGGAACATGGTTGTGACGTTGTCATAGCTTACTAAAGTCGGTTCGCCAGCTGGGCCTTTCGGGATATTCATCACGTTCACGACCACTGGTTTTTCACCCAACAGCTTGCTTTGACCAACGAACGAGCTCATCCAAGCGCCACCACGTTTGCCTTCACGGGCAAAATAATCGGCATAGAAAATGGCGATGCTGGTACCATCGGCATCAAACACTTCATAAGCTTTCACATCTGGATGGTACACCGGTAAATCAGGACGAGCTTTCATCGTGATGCCGAACAGCTGATTCATGGTGTAGAACACGCCGTCTTGCAACACACGCTCAAATTCGAAGTACGGTTTGACTTGGCTTTCGTCTAAGTCATATTTGGCTTTACGCACTTTCTCTGCGTAGAACTCCCAATCCCAAGGTTGTAATTCAAAATCACCGCCTTGTGCTTTGATCATCTCTTGGATCGCAGCGGCTTCAATTTTGGTATTGGCGACTACTGCAGGCACCATGCTGTTCAGCATATCTAAAACCGCTTGTGGTTTTTGCGCCATGCTTTGGCCCAGTTGATAGTCAGCCCAAGTTGGGAAGCCTAACAATTTCGCGCGCTCAGCACGGATTTGCGCTAAACGTGCAACGATTGGGCGGTTATCAGTTTCACCAGTGGTGCCACGGTAAGCGGATGCTTCCCAAACTTTTTTGCGTAGTTCGCGGTTTTCCAGCACTGCTAACGCAGGTTGACGCGTGGTATTGGTGATTTCGATAACATATTTGCCTTCTTGGCCACGCGCTTTGGCGCCTTCAGCGGCTGCAGCAATTTCTGCATCTGACATGCCCGCTAATTGCGCTTTGTCATCAACGAATACTGCGATGTCTTTGGTGATTTGCAGTAAGTTTTGGCTGAACTGATTGGCTAACTTAGAGTGCTCTTCGTTGAGTGCGCGGATTTGCGTTTTTTGCTCATCGTTCAACAAAGCACCTGCGCGGACGAAACGCTCATAAGTCACTTCCACTAAACGCAAAGCTTCGCTATCTAATTGCGCATTGGCGCGGCCATCGTAAATGGCTTTGATGCGAGCAAATAATTTTGGATTCAAGCTGATGTTATCGCCATGGGCAGCCAGTTTAGGCGCCATAGTCGCTTGAATTTTTAAAATTTCTGGGTTGCTGATGGTACCCGTCATGTTGAAAAACACATTGGTCGCACGCTCTAACAAGCCACCGCTTTTTTCTAAAGCGACAATTGTATTGTCAAAAGTGGCTGGTTCTGGGTTGTTGGCAATTGCTTCAACTTCAGCGGCATGCTCGGTCATGCCCGCTTCCATCGCAGGTAGATAATGCTCAACTTTGATGAGGTCAAACTGCGGTGCTTGGTATTGCAATGGGCTTGGTTTTAATAATGGATTGCTCATGGTTGCTTCTGTGCTCGCAGCTGGGGCCGTTTGTGCTGTCGGTTGTGCTGCCGTTTGCTCGGTGGCTGGTTTGTTATCAGAGCAAGCGCTCAGAGCCAATACGCCAGCAATGGCAGTGGCTAACATTGTCTTTTTCATCATCAGTGCTTTCCTAGTAGGGTGATTTAGCAAAATCTAACTTCGGGAGTATGCCAAATCAATATTGGCAGGTGAAGCTTTTGCAGCAAGATGCCTTTGAAATGCGGTGAACGGCGCAACGCTGACTTCACTAAAGAATATCCAAGATTTCAGTACCAAATTGCGTTTGGCCAGCTATGCTAATTTTGTTGCGGATCTTGAACCTATCACACTTGCGGATTATGCCGTAGCAGCAATCACTGAAGTGTATGTCTTATCGTCACCAGAGGGCTTTTATGTACAGCATGACCGAAGTTGCGTTAACCGATGAAGCTCTAACAAAGTTATTTGCCGAATTGTCGAGCGTGTTAGCAGGGACTTACGGCGAAGTCGCTCAGCCGCAAGATTTTCAGGGCGGTGGTTTGTTGTTAGCGCTAGTCGCTTGGCACGATGGCAAAGCAGTGGGATGTGGTTTGCTGCGCAAAGAAGATCAGCATCGTGCAGAAATTAAACGGCTATATTCCGCATCGCCAGGGGTTGGGAGTGCAGTGCTAAACGCGCTCGAAGTCCATGCCAAGCAGCAAGGGTTCAACACTGTTTTGGCAGCTGTTCGGATCATCAATAGTAAAGCTGTTAACTTTTTTACCCATAAAGGCTTCAAAAAATGCCCGTCTTATGGCAAATATCGCTATAGCTCGCAAACGATTTGTTTGGAAAAATCTATTGAGTGATGTCGAGAGGTCCTGATCTGAAGTTCCAGCCTACTGTTCCAGCCCGCATGCGCTGGTTACCCCACCGTGTATCATTCAGGTTAGTGTTGAGTGTGTTGTTCGTCATGCTGGTAATGTTATTAGTCAACAGTTTGGCGATTTTAAGTTACCAACGTGATGTACCACAGCGGCCTATTCAGGTGTCGATGCTGCAAGACCAAGCGGTGCAAACACCACAACAAGCGCTGATGCAACCGGCTGATCATTGGCAATTGTTGCCAAATCCAGCGCATCCGTTGGGGTATGGTTTAGGTCCGGTGTGGTTTCGTATTGATTTTCAGCCACAAGCCGATTTTGCCTTAGTGCTGGATGCTCCTTACCTTGACGATGTCCAGTTTTGGGTGTTGCAGCCGGAAGGCTCAATACTGCAGGCGATGCATGTAGGTGATCGCCAACCCTTTCAGCAGCGGCTGATCCAAACCAGTAGTTTGGTGCTGCCAACCGAAGCTGCTTGGCTCGCAAATCCAGTGATTGTGGTGCTTCGAGTTGAAAATATCGGCAATACCTTGTTGCCTATCAAATATTTGCATTTTGAATCCCAACTGCGAAAAGAACAGCAACGTGATGTGTTGCATGCCTTTTATCTGGGTTTAATGATTTTTGCCGCTTTGCTTGCGATGTTGTTAGCCTTGGTAACTCAGCAATATAGTCTGAGTTTATTTAGTGGCTTGATCCTTTGTATTGCCGCAGTCCAAGCCGAAATCAGTGGTTTTGCTTTTCAGTGGCTTTGGCCACATCACCCCTCATGGAATCAGTTGGTCGATTGGGGATTACCCCTGGCGATATTTTGTTGTAGTGGTTTTATCAGGCTCTACTTTGCATTTGCCCGTCCTCAGTTTGGTTTTTGGTTGTTTGTCAGTTTTGAAATTGCCGCGGGGGTATTGGTCCTGGCGATGCTCGTCTTGCAACTATTGCCTCATGCTGGGATCCATAGCCAGCTAAAGCAAGTAGCCGTGTATTTAATGCAGTTGTGTGTCTGTAGCACCTTAGTCATGGCGCTCACCATGCTGCGTTCACAACGGCGCAAAGCCTTGTTGTTTTTATTGCCAATGTCGGTATTGCTGATCGGTGTGGTATTGACAGCCCTTCGGGTCATTGGGGTGCTGGCGGAGTCTCCACTGACGATGGTTGCTCTCGAACTGGGCACCACCTTGGCTGCAATTTTGATGACCTGCAGTTTGGTGCTGAATATTTATTTGGAAAAAAATGCCATCACTCGCACACAACAAGCGTTACTCGCTCGCAATCAGCAATTAAGTGTGTTGCAACAACAAGAATTACAACGCAGTAAAATTGCCCCTTTCTATGGTTTAGGTTCACGGTTGGCGTTAAATGAGTTGTTAGCCAATCAGCTGAATAATCAGACGCTGCGATACCGATTATTACTGATTGAATTACAAAATTTCGACAAAATTGAGGCAACCCTAGGGCGTGAAAAAACGGCCGAAATTGTCGATACCTACTTAGAATCTGTGTTGGTGTTTTGCCAGCAGCACAGTCCAGAGATTGTCAGTTTGGGGGCTGGCCGCCATCAGTGTTTATTTGCATTAACCCAAGCTAAATTCGGTCTGCTCATTCAAGAAACTGCTTTTGTGAATGTGATCACCAAACTGCGTCGGTTGCTGAATCAAAAGTTTACCATTGATGGATTATCGCCAGATTTTAAACCACGTTATGCTTCGGTTTCAGTGAGTGCAGAGCTAGCACAAGAACCTGAGGAGTTAATCGCGCATGCATCCTTGGCCTTAACTGCGGTAGAAAAAACTGCCGGACATTTGGCCTATCAAGCTGAAATGGCAGAGCAAAGTCGGGAGCGCTTAGCGCTATTAACTGAGCTGTCGAGTGCGGCTGCGCGTGCACAATTCCACCTGTTGTTTCAACCGGTGCAAGACTTGAATACTCAGAAGATTTGTAGTGTTGAAGTCTTCATCCGTTGGCATCATCCCATGTTAGGCGCCATTTCACCGGGGGTATTTATTCCATTAGCGGAAGAGGCCGGCTTTATCAGTAACATCACTGCGTGGGTTTATAAAGAAGCTCGAAAAGCGCAAAATCAGTTACACGAGCTGGGTTATCGTCTGCCTATCTCGATGAACTTATCGAGTCAGGATCTAGAGAATCCATCCTTGATCAGTGGCATTTTGCAGTATGAATTGAAATACCCTCCGGCAGAACGGATCCAGTTTGAATTGGCCGAAAGTGCGATGATGCCGGACTCTGCGGCAGCACAAAAATCACTCCAACTTTTTAAGCATGCCAATACGCGGTTGATTATGGATGACTTCGGTGCCGGTCAGTCCATGTTAACGAAACTCGGCAACTTGCCACTTTCCGAGTTAAAACTGGATATGGCGTTATTATCGATGTTAGGCACTCAACGTGAAAATTTATTGGCAGCCGCTATTCGATTAGGCAAAAGCCTTGATTTAAGAGTGGTTTGTGAGGGCATTGAACATCAACGGCAACTGGACTTTATCACGCTCCATAATGTCGATGCCGCCCAAGGCTATTTTATTGCCCGCCCAATGCCTTGGACAGAATTCTGTCTCTGGTTACGGCAACAGCAAGCGCCCAACTAAGCGGTTGTCGCGTTTGAGCCAGCAGTCTACAATCTAGCAGCACACAGCATGCAGCTTTTTTCTGCGGCTTGCTTGAGAAAACTCAGCATGCCCCCCATTGTTGATGTCATGGTTACAGCAAGATTTTTTGCATTCAACACAATTACAGGCCGGTTATGAGCAATATTCTATTTGATTTTACTGGGTTACCCCCTTTTTCTGCGATCACGCCTGAGTTAGTTAAACCTGCGGTGGAGCAAGCGCTTGACGCGTGTCGTGTTGCAGTAGAACAAGCAGCGACAACTCGACCTGTCAGTTGGCAGAGTTTAATTTTACAAAGTGAAGAAGTGAGCGATCACTTGTCGCGCTTGTGGTCACCCGTGTCGCACCTCAACTCGGTGGTTTCGTCGCCCGAATTGCGGGACGCTTATGAAAGTTGTCTGCCCTTGTTATCGGAATTTAGTACCTGGGTTGGCCAACACGAGGGTTTGTATCAAGCCTATTTTGAATTTGCTCAATCTGCGGAGTTTGCCGAATTAACCCCAGCGCAGCAAAAAGTCGTGAACAATGCATTACGGGACTTTAAATTGTCGGGAATTGGTTTACCCGCCGAGAAAAAACAACGCTATGGTGAAATTCAAACGCGTTTATCAGATTTAGGTTCTACGTTTTCGAACAACTGTTTAGATGCGACGCAAGCTTGGTTTAAACATATTACCGATGAGGCTTTGTTGGCGGGCTTGCCAGAGGATGCCAAGTTAGCTGCCGCTGAGGCTGCACAAAGTCGCGAGTTATCGGGTTGGGTGTTCACACTGGAGTTCCCAAGTTATATCGCGGTGATGACCTATGCCGATGATCGCGCACTGCGGGCAGAAATGTATCAAGCCTACAGCACCAGAGCCTCAGACCAAGGCCCAACCGCTGCGCAATTTGATAACACCGAAATTATTGCCGAAACCTTGGCACTCAAGCATGAATTGGCGCAACTGCTCGACTTTGCCAACTCAGCGGAAGAGTCGTTAGCAACCAAAATGGCTGAGCATCCCCAGCAGGTGCTCGATTTCCTGCAGGATTTAGCGCGTCGAGCAAAACCGCAGGCTCAGCAAGATCTGCACGAACTGCGAGCCTTTGCTGAAGCAGGGTTTGGCGTCGATGATCTCCATGCGTGGGATGTGCCTTATTACAGTGAAAAATTGAAGATGGCGAAGTACGCCATTTCCGATGAATTACTGCGCCCTTATTTCCCCGAACCAAAAGTGCTCAGTGGTTTGTTTGCGGTGCTGCAGCGTTTGTTTGGTATCACGGTCGCCGAGCGAACTGATGTTGAGGTTTGGCATTCGGATGTGAAGTTCTTTGATATCACCGATGAAACGGGTGAGCTGCGCGGCAGTTTTTATCTCGATTTATACGCCCGTTCGAAAAAACGAGGCGGGGCTTGGATGGATGATTGTCAAGGTCGGCGCTGGCGCATGGATGGTAGTTTGCAACGTCCGGTGGCTTACTTGACCTGTAACTTTAATAAACCTGTCGGTAACAAACCGGCTTTGTTCACCCATGATGAAGTGGTGACGTTATTCCACGAATTTGGCCATGGCCTGCATCATATGCTGACCAAAGTGGATGCAGCCGCAGTGGCTGGTATTGCTGGCGTCCCTTGGGATGCTGTCGAGTTACCAAGTCAATTCTTGGAAAATTGGTGCTGGGCACCAGAAGCCTTACAGCTGATTTCCGGTCATTATGAAACTGGCGAGCCATTACCTGCCGATTTATTAGAAAAAATGCTGGCGGCGAAAAATTTCCAAAGTGCGTTATTTTTGGTGAGACAGCTTGAATTCGCCTTATTCGATTTCCGTCTTCATGCCGAATATAACCCAGCTCAAGGGGCACAAGTGCAAGCTCTATTGGATGAAGTTCGCAGTGAAGTGGCGGTGATTATTCCACCAAGCTTTAATCGATTCCAACATAGCTTTAGCCATATTTTTGCTGGCGGTTACGCAGCAGGGTATTACAGCTATTTGTGGGCTGAGGTGCTTTCAGCCGATGCATTCGGCCGATTTGAAGAGGAAGGGGTCTTTAACGCAGCGACGGGGCGCGATTTCCTGCACTGTATTTTAGAACGGGGTGGCAGTGAAGAACCGATGGCGTTATTCAAAGCATTTCGTGGCCGTGAGCCTTCGAACGCGGCATTGCTTCGTCATATGGGGATTGCAGCTTGATGAAAAAGAGTCTGTGTCTGGCGATCAGCTTATTGCTGCTGGGGCAATTGACGGCTTGTTCTGAAGCCTTAACTGCAGCAGATGAGCCGAGTAAGGAGGTTGTGATGACTGATGATCCGAAGCGTGATGCCGATTTGCTGGCAACTCGGTTGGCAGAAATTAAAGCTGTGATTGGCAAAGCGGAGGCTGATCAACCGGCGCAATGTAAGATTGTTGGCGTCGGCCAGAAACCTTGTGGCGGTCCAGCCACTTATTTGGCTTATTCGACACGAGATCTGGATGAAACCGCTTTTTTAGCACAAGTCGCTGCTTACAATGAATTAGCCAAAGCGATTAACCAACGCACTGGCATGATGTCGGATTGTGCCATCGTGCCTGTGCCGCAGGTGTCACTGGTCGCTGGAGTGTGCCAAATAGGGGCGGGTGCCGATGCTTTGTAAATGGATTGGCTTGGAGTGTTGTTATGGCTGAGCACTTTGCCAACATCATTGCGCGAGCCGCTGAGCGCAAAGGTGGTCGGCGTGCCTTGCAAGCGTTAATTTCTAAACCTTTAACGACGCAGCAATTGCTCGCATATCGTGATGCGGATTGGTTGGCGGCTTTGAGCAAAAAAGTGTTTCAAAGTGGTTTTGTCTGGCGCGTAGTCGAACAAAAATGGCCAGGTTTTGATGCGGTGTTTTTTGGTTTTGAGCCCGAAAAAATCTTGATGTTGTCCGATGAAATGTTGGCGGCAAAAGCACAAGATCCGCGCATTATTCGCAACGGCACCAAGGTGCTGAGTATTCGTGCGAATGCTCAAATGATGTATGAGTTAGCGCTGGAACATGGTTCTTTTAGCCAATTGGTCGCTAACTGGCCAAGTGACAATATCATCGGCTTGTGGGATTTATTGAAAAAGCGTGGAGCGCGGCTCGGTGGCAATACCGGCGCTTATGCCTTACGTGCGATGGGCAAAGACACGTTTTTGTTAAGCCAGGATATTGAAACTTACTTTCGTGCGCAGCAATTGATTGACGGCGGGCTGACCAGTCAAACGAACCTGCGGAAAATTCAGGCACAATTTAATCAGTGGCAGCAGGAGTCTGGCTTGTCTTATCAAGAAATGAGTCGAATTGTTGCGATGAGCGTGGGTGATAATTACGTAGGGATGGCGAGTGAACCTATTGCAACAAATTAATGTGAACCCGAGCAAATTAAAGATTGCGCTGCAATCTAGGTGGCAGAGGTCGTAACGATGCAAATGCAATGTCAGGGTTTGTATTGTGAAGAGACTGATTCAGCATGGGCTGAACAAATTTGCCAGCAGTTTGGCTTCATGCGACTTTCATCGCCACAAGGTTGGCATTTAACCCGCGAACAAGATGTTTTAGTGTTACGCAATGCCGATCTGCCAAAGCAAGGCGATATTATGGTGGATTTTGCCAGTGGCGCCGCCACTTACCGCCGCAAGTTTGGCGGTGGCAAAAGTGAAGGGATTGCCAAAGCCGTTGGTCTGCATAAAAAAGCAGATCTGCAGGTGATTGATGCCACGGCAGGCTTAGGTCGAGATGCATTTGTACTGGCGAGTCTTGGCGCGTCCGTGACATTGGTCGAGCGCAATCCATTGGTGGCCGCGCTATTGCAAGATGGTTTGCGCCGCGCAGCGACCGACCCCTTACTGGCTGAATGGCTGCCAAGTCGTATGCAGTTGGTGCATGCGAGTGCGCATCAAGCGTTACAGCAATTGCCAGCGTCTGATGTGGTATTCCTAGATCCGATGTTTCCTGCGCGCGAAAAATCTGCCGCAGTCAAAAAAGAGATGGCTGCGTTTCATCATGTGGTCGGCAGTGATGAAGACGCCGACGCCTTGTTACCTTTAGCATTGGCTTTAGCCAAGAAGCGCGTGGTGGTCAAACGTCCAGGCTATGCTGATTTCCTGAATCAACAAACTCCGAGCATGAGTATCACTGGTAAAAATAATCGCTTTGATGTGTATGTGCTGGCGGCGATTAGTTAGTGTTATGCGGTTGCTCTCACAAACTGCGAGTCCATGACTGGCTGAAATAATAATTCCCTGCATACTGTTGTTTAAGGGTGTTGTTATCGAAAGCACTGCTGACGCGGAGAAATGCTGATGAAAGGTATCATTTTTAACTTATTAGAAGACATGGTGGTGGATCAATGTGGCATGCAGGTGTGGAATGATCTGCTTGCCAAACATGCGCCCACTGATCGCGTCTATGTTTCTGCGAAAAGTTATGCTGACAGTGAATTGCTGAATATCGTGCAGGATGTGGCAGAGCAGCTGAATATGCCAGTGACTGAAGTCGTTCGGGCATTTGGTCGTTTTTTATTTGGTGGCTTGGCAGCCCGGCACACGGATGTGGTCAAGCGTTTTGCCGACTTTGAGGCCCTGGTGTTTGGCATCCATGATGTCATCCATTTGGAAGTCAACAAGCTTTATCATGAACCTGGATTGCCAACGATCAGTTGTCAGCGGTTATCGCCACAGCAAATCCAATTGCGTTACGCCTCGCCCCGCAAACTTTGTTATTGTGCCGAAGGCCTGCTTTATGGCGCGGCCGAATATTTTCACCAATCGATTTTGATTAGTCACCCCAAATGTATGCATCACGGGGCTGAGCATTGCGAGCTGGTGATTGATTTAGTGGCTGCGACTGCTGATGAGTGATCAGAACAATCCGTATTATCAGGCTTATCTGCGTGAAAAAAGAGCGCGGGTTGAAGTTGAAAGTTTATTAGAAGACAGCACGCGGCAGCTGTATGAGAAAAATTTGCAGCTACAACAGCAAATTGACCAAATTCAGCAACAACAACAGTCATTGATCCAACAAGAAAAATTAGCGACTCTGGGTACGATGGCGGCTGGTGTTGCTCATGAAATCAATAACCCTCTCGCTTACATCATCAGCAATTTTGAGACATTAACCAGTTATTGCCAGACTTTGTTAACTGCGGCAGATCCTGAACAACAAGTTTCAGTGACAGAGCTTGCTTATGTCAAAGAGGATTTAATGCCTTTGATTGCGGACACCACGGAAGGCTTGGCCCGCATTACGGAAATCACTAAAAAATTATTATTTTTTGCGCGCACCGATGTCGTTGGCAGTAGTGAGCTCGATTTAGCGGAGGCCGTTGATTTTGCTTTAAAACTGCTCAAACCTAAGTTAGTTGGCGTCCATGTTTCAACTGCGTTTGTCGCAGCTCCGCTGATTTATTTTAATGGCAGCGAGCTCAATCAGGTATTGGTGAATATTTTGGTCAATGCCATTCAAGCCTGCGAAGAAATCCCCAATCGTTCGCCATTGCTGCAAATCAGTACTGAACTGACTGAGCGGCAACTGCTGCTGCATGTTCAGGATAATGGGATTGGCATGAGCGCTGAAACTCAGGCAAAAATGTTCGATGCCTTTTATACCACCAAAGCCGTGGGCACAGGGACTGGGGTTGGTTTAGCGATTGTGCTGCAAATTTTGCAGCAGCATCATTGCACTATCCAAGTGAAGTCTGTGCTGCAGCAAGGCACAACCATTTCGATAGGGTTTCCGCTGCCGGCTGATGTTGTCTGAGCTTGCATCGTGGTCGGCAAAGAAGCTCCAATCGAGAGTCGTTGATGGGCGTGGTGATGGCAGAGATAATCCAGCAGTCAGCTAGGTTGAAAAGCTGTCGATGTGGTGACATCGACAGCTTAGCAGTTGGAGCTTTGCGTTAAAGAATAGCCAATACCAGCTCGTACAACGCAAACAGAATAAAGAAAAACGCCAATAATAACCCAGTGTTTAAGCTGTATTTGATCAACTTATACAGAGGGGGATTGGTTTTCTTCAATGCTTTGCCTTCGGCCAATAGGGGCGACACCTTGGCAAATAAAGCACTGGCTTTGCCAATTTTGTCTTCAGCTGTATTCGGCACCACAGTGGTTCTGACTAAAAAACCATAGAAATAATTAAACACTCGACCTGGCCAAGACATAGGTCTTTCAATGTCACACATTAAAATTAAACGATGTTGATCGGTGTCGTTGCGCACGAAGTGTGGGAAAGTTTCATCAAATACAAAGGCTTCGCCATCCATCCAATGCTTCGATTTATTATCGACATTGATGTAGCAATTGGGTGAATTTGGCACCATCAAACCAAAGTGATAACGCAAAGAACAAGCCAGCGGATCTGAGTGGATGGTGAGTTGCGAGTTCGGTGGCAAAATTGAAAACATTGCGCCTTTGACTTCAGGGATTTGCTGCAATATTGCTTGAGTTTTTGGACATAAACGCTTGGCGCTCTCATGTTGATAACCGTACCAGCACAAATAGAATTTGCTCCAGCCGTATTTGAAGAAAGTCCTAAAGCCGACATCGTAGTAACCTGGGCTACCCGGTTCATTGGTTTGACAGAAGTTGCCATTCTCAAACAACGCCTTGGCTTCAGCCAGAATGGTTGGATAATTTTCCTGAATTAAATGCAGATTTTTATACTGGGCTGGGTCAATGAATGCGCCGCGGGCCTTCTTGCGCGTGAATAAATACAACACCGAGTTAAAGGGTGCAAAGATGGGCCAGCTTTTGCGAAGATATTGGGTGAAGCTGGCATAACGAGCTTCGCCACGAAGCCTAAACACATAAAAAATTGAACCTGCGAACCAGGTAAAAATGAAAAGCGAAAACAGCATTGCC
>CAZIPG010000027.1:21808-22244 GCA_964540955.1 uncultured Rheinheimera sp. | reverse complement strand
GCCCAGCCAAAATATTATGGGCGGGAGTGCCTATTTAGCTTGGCTGTTGAAAAAATATAATGGCAATTTAAAACTGGCCACCGCAGCCTACAACGCCGGTCCTGCAACCGTGAGCAAATATGGTGGGATTCCACCCTATCCAGAAACCAAAACTTATGTGGCTCGTGTCGATACACTTTATAAACGTTATCGTGCCCAACGTGAGCGTTTAAAAACAGCAAACGCCGATTTGATTTCGCAACATAAAACTTCTCGCACTGTCAAAACATACGGTGCAGTGAGTCTATAACTTCAGCTTCAACTCCCGTGATGTTGTAATAAAAATCCCACATCACCGCCAAAGATAGCCAGAAACCTTGCCACCGAACAACCAGTCTTGATAATGCAGTTCCGCCGGCGCCCCTGCTTCAGCAGCAACACCCGCACAGACATGCAA
>CAZIPG010000027.1:11410-21798 GCA_964540955.1 uncultured Rheinheimera sp. | reverse complement strand
CAAGGGTAGTAGATGTTCTGCGCGAGGATGCGCAAACTTTGCCGCAGGCGCTTGTTGCCAATCCGCTAACTTGACTAAGGCCTCTTTCGGTGGGCTCGTGATCGTTTGAGTTAACCATGCATCGAATTGTGCACTGAGCTCTGGTGTGCGCGGATCGCCGGACATCAGCGCGGGTAAATTATGAAAAGACATGCCTGAGCCAACGACCAAAACCCCTTGCTGGCGCAGCTGACTCAACGCTTGTCCGACTCGAATATGCTCGCTCGCATCCAGCGATGCCAATAACGACATTTGCAGCACAGGAATATTAGCTTCTGGGTACATCATCATCAGTGGCACAAAAGTGCCATGATCATAGCCCCTTTCGTGGTCAAATCGGCAGGGAATATCATGTCGTAACAGTAAATGGTTTACTTGGCCCGCGAGGTCAACTGCAGCAGGCGCTTGATATTTAAACTGGTAAGATTCTGCGGGAAAACCTGAATAATCATACAGCATGCTGGGTGTTGGCTTGACACTCATCGCCACCTCAACAGATTCCCAATGCGCTGTAATCAATAAAATCGCTTGCGGTTTTGGTAACGCAGCGGCGATCGCTTGCAAATATTGTCGATGCCGATGATGTGACGGATGGTTGAGTAATGGCAAAGGCCCGCCACCATGTGCAACAAATAAAACCGGCATCAATTGATTCGCCACAGATGAGCCCCTTCCCTTCAAACTAAAAACTTTTACAACAGCAAATGATGCGGTGATGTAAACCAAGATTAAAACGCCAAATACCGCTGTAACCTTCAACACAGCAAGCATCATTTTAAAACGAGGGGTGGCCGAAACAAGTGCAATCAATATGTCAATTGACTGCAAGAAATCGTAAGATTGAGCAGCTAGACTGAGCCTAGCAAGAATATGGCAATGGTTGCATTCGACCTAGAAAGCTCGCTTGCTGAACTGGCATAAAAAAACGACTGCTCAACATTGCTGAAGCAGCCGTTTTTACAGAAGAATGAGTTGCTTAAACCATCACTTACGGCAATTCTTTGTTTGCAATCTCTTGTCGTAATTTTTGTAACTCTTCACGAATTGCTCTTAATTCGTGATGCATCAATTGTTGTTCAGCAATTTCATCTTGCTTATCTTGCGCGCGCTGCAACGCATGTTCTTCTTCCGAAAACGTCTGCATAGTATTCACAATGATGGCAATAAATAAATTTAACATGGTAAAGGTTGCCACCAAAATAAATGGCACAAAAAACAACCAAGCATAAGGGAATTGCTCCATCACTGGACGCGAGATGCCCATCGACCAGCTTTCTAAGGTCATTACTTGGAACAAGGTATAGAAGGATGCACCAATACTGCCGAACCACTCAGGAAATGCCGCCCCGAAAATCTTCGTGGCCATAACCGCAAACACATAATAGATAAGAATTAACACCAGTGCGATGGATGATAACCCTGGCAATGATCCCAACAGCGCTGAAACCACGCGTCGCATTGATGGCACCATCGACAACACCCGCAGCACCCGCAGCACCCGCAACGACCGGAGCACAGCCAATGGCCCTGAAGCTGGAATGAGCGCAATAGCCACCACGACAAAATCAAATACACTCCAAGGATCTTTAAAAAACGCCAACCGATAGACAAAAAGTCTCATGAGCAATTCAAAAACAAAAATCCCGAGGAAAATCTTATCGAGCAATAATAAAGTTGCGCCATATTGCGCCATCAAATTGGCCGAGGTTTCCATGCCAAGTAACACAGCATTCAATAAAATCAGCGTTAAAATCACCCGATTAAACATCGGGTGTTCCACCAGCGTTTGCACCTTTTCGCGCAGTGTGAAGTGTTGACTAATAGCGTTCATCGATATCTCCATCAGTTGTGCTGCTGCGGATTTTACTGAGTCTCAGAATGACTGCAAGCAAAGCTCGATTTCCATTTAGCAAACACGACGAAACCAAGTTCAGGCTGCGATGAAATACATGTGGAATAGCCAATGCATCTATCATCTAGCGCTGCTTACGAACAAACTGCGTTGATTGAGCAAAGAAAACAGCGATACCATACTGAGGGTTATCGCTGTTTCGCTGATATTAGAGGAATAGCGCGGAAAATTTTTGCGCGAGCAATGGTTTTAATGCGAATGTGATGAGCTTACCTGCTTGTTCCAAGTAAGCAATTTGTTGAGCATCCCAGACCATCACATCGCCAACATGTTCGCAGCAGAATACCCCAACCAACTGGCCATTGTAGCGGATGCCAACATCCAGCAAGGAATAGATATCATTCGGTTCAAAATAGAGTTCATTAAAACATGAAGTGGCTGGATGTTCTGCTGCGTTTGGCGCATTGATGCCGCCTTCATTGCGCATGGCTTCAAAGTAAGGCGCAAAATCATCTTCATGCAGAGCGATCCCTTGATAATGCTCATTCCGATTGGAGTCATACAAATCCACAGCTACAATCTCTTGCAGCAATGAATCTGAGTATAACCATAAGCTTGCTCTTGAACACTTTAAAGTGATGGTAATGGTTTCAGTGAGTTGCCGATAAAATTGGTCACTATCGATCTCGTTGTCTTTAAATGATTTAATCAGCAGTAATAATCCGGTTTGGTCTAACATAGCAACTCCAGCTGTGAAAATACCTAAAAGCTGGGGCATTTGATGCCCTCAGTCATTCTCATACGAGTCTTATTGCAACGGGCTGTTTGTATCTGAAACAGCCGTTATCAAAGTTATAGCAAGGAAAAGTGAGGATGCCACCAAAAGCTGGGGGTTTTGGCAAAGTTTTGCTCGTACCGGCTAAAATTCGCTAAGCAGTTAATTTTGTTGACGATACCACTCGCCTAAAATTAACGATGCCGCAACACTCACATTGAGTGATTCAACCTTACCTGTCCCCGGAATTTGAATCGCCAATTCGGCGTTATTTGCAACTTCTTTCGAGACCCCGTCCATTTCTTCGCCAAACACAATCACCACTTTGGCCGGCAGTTTTGTTTGATACAACGAAGTTTTGGCATGACTTGAAGTGGTGATTAAGGTGTAGCCTGCCTGTTTACATAACTGCAAAGCCAAAGGCAAGTTCTCACAAGACAATCCCTGGATGAACTCCAATCCACCCTCTGCAGTTCGGGCGGCAGCACCGGATTGTAACAAGTCTGGATCTGTCATCAGAATGCCGGAAACGCCAAAATGCGCGCAACTGCGAGCAATTGCGCCTAAATTATGCGGATTACCAACGCCGTCCAGGGCTAACAAACAATCTTGCTTCAGTTTGCGATTTAACGTTAAGTAGCTGGCAATACTGGTCGTTTCCCGTTTTTTCACCACGAACACGACGCCACCGTGATGCTGACTGCCGGCGATTTTTTCCAGCTCGTCGGCATCCACTAAATGATAGGCCTTTTTATGAGCCGCTAGATATTTCATGACATCGGCAAAGCGTGGCGCATAATCCGGCTGCAGATACATCTTCACAATGGCATCTGGCCGTTCGGTAAAGCAAACTCGGCAAGCATTTTCACCATGAACTCGGCTTTCTTGCAGCTCTTGTTGCTTAAGCAAATTTGGCGAAATCGCTTTTTGCCCTTGTGCCTTGTCACTATGCGCACTGACGGCTGCTGGCTTATTCCGCGTTGATTTCCAAGGCTTTTGCAACAAATCGCGCGAACTCTCTGTCCGCTCTTCGCGGGATTTACGCGGTTGCTGACGTTCAGAATGATGATCACTGCGAGTCAAACCGCCATCAGTTTTACGCGAGCGAGCATCTTCATGACGCCCATTTACTTTTTGGGGAGCTGATGGGTGACGAGATGGATGTTTGGGTTTTGCCGGATAAGCCACGGTGGATCCTTGACAGTCAGTTGTACACAGAGAAGCGCTAAAAGACTGCTAGTTTAGCGCAAAAATCGCTGCGGGCGAAGATTGCACTTGAGTTTGTCAAAATCCGCAGTAAGCTTGCGCCCATTACCCCGTTTGGATCTGTAGCCATGTTGAGTTATCGCCATAGTTATCATGCCGGCAATCACGCCGATGTTCTGAAGCACCTTGTTGAAGTGGCTATCTTGGAATATTTGAAGAAAAAACCGAAGCCATTTTGCTACCACGATACCCATGCAGGTGCTGGTTTTTACAGCTTACACAGTGACCATGCGCAAAAAACTGCGGAATATGAAGGTGGAATTGGCAAACTTTGGGGTTATCAAGCACAAAACCTCAGCTTAAGAAGCTACATTGAGCTGGTGCGACAACTCAACCCAACAGGACAACTGCAGTTCTATCCGGGCTCGCCTTTGATTGCAAAAACTTTATTGCGAAGCGATGACAGTATTCAGGCCACTGAATTACATCCAACTGATTATCCGCTTTTAGCCGCGCAATTTCAGGGTCGTCGCCATTGTCGTATCGAAAAAATGGATGCATATGCCGGGATCCGCGCCATGCTACCGCCGCTGCATAAACGCGGTTTAGTGCTTATCGATCCACCTTACGAACTCAAAACTGAGTACCAAGACTTGATCAAAGGACTGCAGCAGGCTCATCAACGCTTTCCGCAGGCAACTTACGCGATTTGGTATCCGATCATCGAACGCGCCAGTATTGAAGCAGTATTACAAGCGCTGGTTGATACCGGTTTACGCAATCAGCTGCGTATCGAAATGAGCCCGATGCCTGACAGCGATGGCTTCGGCATGACCGGTTCTGGCATGTGGGTGATTAATCCGCCTTATACCTTAGCGGATGAGATGCAAGAGGCGCTGACGGAAATGGCGCCATTACTGGGGAATCAAGTGCGGTGGACAGTGCAGCAGGAAGTCGGTGAATAATCGAAGCGGATAGCGCTCTCTCTTGCGCTATCTCTATTTCGCGCTTTTTGTTTCAAGCCAAATGTTTGCTGCCGATGCTTACATAGCCTTAGGCTCAGGGGCAACCCAAGCAACAACCGCTGAACTCGGCTGAGTTTGCGCAGTGATAGTGATGAGGGGCGCTTTGCTAATATCTTCTGCAGCGAAAGTGCATGAACAACGAAGTACATCGCCGGTATCTAGCATGATGATTTGCTCAGAAATGGTCAACCAGAGCTGCCCCTTATCGACATACAGCAGAAATTCGTGGGCGATGTCGGGAACACTGAGTACTAAAGATTGATTTGATGGTAGCGCAACTGCTTGCATTCCGCCTTGCCAACCAGCTGACAAAATAAGATTAATATCAACCACATCTCCAGCAATCAACTCGGCAGAAGTTTTGGCATCGCCACTAAACCAAAGCATATGCTGTGGCGCTTTGAGTTGCATTTGCTGCTGGCCGACTGTGAGATTGAGGCCCGCGCCTTGGCGCAGCCCTAACCAACGGCCGTAACCACGAAACTGAGAAAACTCCCCCGCTTGCGTGACTGTGGCTGTACTCAAACGCCAAGCGAAATTGCGCGCTGCAAGGCTTGCATCTGTAGGCTGGATCGCCAACTGAATGGTGGTCCCGCCAGCCCAAACCGTGGTTAATTGCTCGGACTTGCGAATGATTTGATAACTGCTCATCGACTCAATCTATGATTGCCTACGCCACTATGGTTTACGCGATTATGGTTTACGTGATTATGGTTTACGTGATTATTGACCGCGTAACTTTTTAACGCGCAACTATGTATTACCACGCAACTATTGCCCACGCCATTGGGCATGACAGAGCGCATCATGTTTTTCCCGGCTCAATAAAATTCTAGCAAGCACCACATCAGGTTGAGTTTCATCCCCGGCAATGCCAATGTGCGCTTCGAAGTGCAGTTCTGGTTCTAGCTCGGCTTGGATCAAGTCCACCCAATCATCGTTTGGCGGAACCAAGTCAACATAAGCGCGGGTTTCAGCAAGCTGTTGATACAATTGGTAATCACTAGAGGATAAATTCTCTTCAGCTAACTCTTCAAAAATACTGAATGCGTGCTCGCACAACTCATCCAGACTCCACAACTCTAAATCTTGCTCTGACATCAAAGGCTCTCCAATTGCTGAAGAGCCAGTATATCAAAGTGCAATGCCATCGTCTAAATTCAACATGTTTTAGATGCTATCACCTTCATTGGTTGATTATGCCGCCTCTGATGCCGGACGAACGGTCTGAGGCTTGCGCATTTTTGCCGTGTATTTGCGGTTGTAATAAATGACCGCAATTGTGCCGATAACACCGGGAGCAATCCAAGTGACCAGCTCCCATTGCCAACTTAAATCGAACAAGCGACGACCACCAAAAGCGCTGAATGCCGTATAAATCGCGATGCCACAAGCAATCATATTGCCAATGTGTTCACGTAAAATTGCCCCACGGTCGACCGTTTTTGCAACTAAAAACTTAATCGTTCTGAGCGCTGCTAAGGTCGAAATCACGGCAAAAATCGTAAACAGCGGAATATTGAAAGTTAAACCCAATGGCAGTAGAGCGATACCGCCGAGCAACAAGGCAAGCACCGGAATATAGTGCACAGGCTTACGAACTTCTGTACGAGCAGGACCATCTCGCAGGACCAGAATGGCGTGCCGCAGTTGTACAAACCCTAACAGACTCAACACCAACAAGAAAAAAGCGAATGCTCGATTCATCTGCAAAAACCGCTCAAGATTTTTGATTGATTCAAGATCCACGCCCCGGGCCGCAATGGGATCCCAAAGCACCAGCAAACTCATCAAAAAACCTGGCACTGTGACAAAATACATCAGCCATTCAAAATATTGGCCTGATTTGATATGCAGAGGGCTGCCTTTTTTCGCCACCATCGGCACCCAAAATAGAAATAATAAAATCGCGCCACAAATGATATGAACCATTAATAAAGTTTGGTGAATAGTGTGCATTTTCGACTCTCCTGAGCAAGTTTGGCTTCACTGGGGTTCATTGTGCCGTGTGAGTCATGAGCGTCGAAGTGCCAGAAGTCACGATTTTTAGAGAAGGCAAACATGACTTTCGGCCTATTGCTGTTACTCCCCGGATTGGCGATACTAATTGGCTAGATACTCGCGATATGATTGAGAAACGAATTGAAAATACAGGGATTGTTATGAGCAGCGCACGCCCCTATCAACCACGCTGGTTTGATAAAGAAAATTGGGCTGCCATCATTACTTGGTTGGCGTTTAGTGCTGTGCAGATCCGCGCCAGCAGTTTTTCCCACGGTGCATTCACCCTTGCAACCGCTGTGGTGACGCTGAGTTTGCTTTGGTTTATCGTTTGTTTTTTACAAGCCCAATCAGGTGAGCACAATCGCAGTAATTATCTGCGCTTAGGTCTGATGTGGCTGACCATCGCTCTCAATGAAATCATTGTGCCCAATGGCTTTACGCCAGGCCTCGCGGTACTTTGGGTCGCCTTATTGCCTTGGTATCTGTCTGAGCGTTGGGTCTATTGGAGTATCATCCCGGCACTGTTCCCTTTCGCATTGATGATGCTGGTTGAAGGGAGCAATATCAACAGCTTGCTGATGTTAGTGGTCTGTGGCACCTTCCAGTTTTTTGCCATCTTTGCCATGAGCAAGGCCAGGTCTGAGTCTTTAGCACGACAAGCATTGGCGCTGACGCACGAACAGCTGATTGCAGCTCAGAGTCGACTCAGCCTACAAGCAGCGGATGATGAACGTTTACGTATTTCAAGAGATCTGCACGATAGCTTAGGTCACCACTTAACGGCATTGGTCATCCAGCTGCAAGTGGCTGAATACCAAGCCGCAGATCCACAAAAACCGCAACTGGCACATTGTCATCAGCTGGCAAAACAACTGTTGCACGAAATTCGTCATGCCGTATCGCAATTACGCCAACCCATGTTGCCGAATTTGGCGGAGCAATGTCGGATCCTTGCCAGTAATTTTCCACAACTCAGCTTGCAATCCCGCATAGCAACAGATCTAGCACTTGATCCAGTCAGCACGACTTTGTTAGCCAAAGTCACGCAAGAAGCGGTCACCAATAGCGCACGACATGGACAAGCCACTAGTGCAGAAGTCAGCGTTTGGCAGCATCAAGCTTCCGTCTGTTATCGCTATTCTGATGATGGCGTACTTGCCAGTTGGCCATTGGTTGAAGGCAATGGCCTCACCGGAATGCGAGAGCGGATTGAACAAGCGGGGGGCAAACTTTATCTGTCAGCGCAAGCTCATGCTAAAAATGCCTCGCAACTTTCGCTGCAGATAGACATTGAACTCCCTTATATCGGATCAGGGGGAATGGCAACACTATGACTCAGCCTCACCGCATTTTAGTGATTGACGATCAAACGATCGTTCGTCAAGGGATTATTAGTTTGCTCAGTTTGGCACCAGAGCTACAGGTCGTGGCAGAAGCTGCGAATGGTGCCGACATCGTCAATTTAGTGAAAAACCACCAAATCGATGTCGTGTTGATGGATATTCAGATGCCGCAAGTCAATGGTATCGAAGCCTTAAAATTACTCAGACAGGCAGAATTTAAAACGCCGGTGCTATTTTTAACGACCTTTGATGATAACCAACAAGTGCTCCAGGCCATGCAGGCTGGGGCAAATGGTTATTTATTAAAAGATGTGGCATTGCCTACTTTAGTCAATGCCATCGAACAAATCGCCAGTGGCGCGCGTTTACATCAACCCGCGATTACTGAGCGAATTTTACAGGCATTTTTACAGCCCGCCGCGGCTTCAGGCGCAGCCACCGAAAACAATGCAATACCCGTTTGTGAGTCTTTGTCAGCGAAAGAACTGGAGGTGATGCGTTTGATGGCGGCAGGATTTAGCAACCGCGAAATCGCTGATGCAGTCTTTAAATCTGAAGGAACTGTTAAAAACCAAGTCTCTACGATTTTGGCAAAACTCGGGGTGCGCGATCGCACCAAAGCCGTATTAAAAGCCATTGATTTAGGTTTAATTTAAAGAAAACCCATTTTTTTAAGGAAAACAAATGGCACAGCATTTATCTTTGGTGTCGTTAATTGTGCGCGATTACGAGGAAGCAATCGCCTTTTATCAACACAAACTGGGGTTTGAATTAATCGAAGATACTCCGATGGGCGACAAACGCTGGGTGGTTGTCAAACCCAGCGGTGACTCAGGTTCCGCGATTTTATTGGCCAAAGCCAAAAATAAACAACAAAGCCAATCCATCGGCCAACAGGGTGCTGACCGTGTTTGGCTGTTTTTAACCACAGACGATTTTTGGGGTGATTATCAACGGATGCTGGCGGCAGGTGTGGAGTTTTTAGAAACGCCACGACAAGAAAGTTATGCCACAGTAGTGGTATTCCAAGATTTGTATGGCAACAAATGGGATTTGCTGCAACGCAATTAACCAACCTTGGCGTTGTTCATGACGAATTGCTTCAGTTTGATGACTGATTGACGTTCGCGGGGATCTGTCCGTTTTGTTATACTGCATGGCCATATCCAGAAGTGAATGCCCATTACGCTATGTATCAATGTCCCTTGTGCCAGTTGCCCTTGGTTTTCGAACCGAACACAACCGCAACCTCGAATGCTGCCAGCTATCGTTGCAGCAATCGCCATCAGTTTGACTGTGCCAAAGAAGGGTATGTCAATTTATTGCCCGTGCAGCACAAAAAATCCCGTGAGCCCGGTGATAACCTAGCAATGATGCAGGCTAGGCGGCAATTTTTAGAAGCTGGGCATTATCAACCGCTGGCAAGCAAGATTTTGCAGCTGTTTTCAGAAAAACTAGCCAAAGATGCGGTCATCTTAGATATTGGCTGTGGTGAAGGTTGGTACACACAGCAACTGAGTCATCTAAGTGCCAATGTCTATGGCCTAGATATTTCCAAAGTTGCAGTCCGTTACGCCGCTAAAAAATACCCCTCGGTGCAATGCTGTGTCGCGAGTAGTTACCAACTTCCTTATCAAGATGCCAGTGTTGATGCCATCTTAAGGATTTATGCACCGTCATTGTCAGCAGAATTGGCACGGGTACTCAAAGTGGATGGCTTGCTTCTCACTGTCACCCCTGCCCCGCACCATCTCTATGAATTAAAAGCCAAAGCCTACTCGGAAGTCAGACTTCATAGTGATGCGGTGATTGAAGAGTCTGGATTGCAACACTGTCATCGGCAGCGTTTACAATGGCAATGGCAAGCGCCAGATGCCGCAACACTCACGTTATTAATGGATATGATCCCGCTGAGTTATCGCTTAACCTCGCAAATGCGCACAGAACTATGCCAGCAATTACCGACGCTCACGCTGGATTTCTATCTGGATCTTTATCAAAAAACAACGCCAAGTATTTAACTTGGCGTTGTGATTGTTATGAAGGCTGTTGAGCGTTGCTGTTGAACGTTTGTAAAATGCGATCAATTCGTCCGCTTTACAGGTTTTTTCACAACTTTTTTCTTTTTGGTCGTTTTCTTCTTC
>CAZIPG010000027.1:9503-11400 GCA_964540955.1 uncultured Rheinheimera sp. | reverse complement strand
ATCTGGATCTTTATCAAAAAACAACGCCAAGTATTTAACTTGGCGTTGGGGATGCTCTGATGGCTGCTGAGTGTTGCTGCTCAGCATTGCTGTTGAACGTTTGTAAAATGCGATCAATTCGTCCGTTTCACAGGTTTTTTCACGACTTTTTTCTTTTTGCTGGTTTTCTTCTTCACCGGAGGCGGTGTTTCTGCAGGAACATTCAGCATGCGCGACCAAAAGAAACTGGCAAGCTCGGCAACCACGTTACTTTGGGCATTCACCAAAACGACAATGCCTAAATCTTTTTCGACGGAATAGGATAAATCAGTTCGATAACCACGCACCAAACCGCCATGATGGTAGAGCTGATGTTGGCCAAATTGATAGACACGTAAACCTAGACTGTACTCTGCCTCACGCACATAGGCGCCATAGGTACGCCCTTGTAAATTCTCCGCAGTTTCAATCCTTGGGCGGTGCATATCATTCAGCATGGCCGGTGTAAACACTGCAGGCCGATGTCCAAGACGAGCAATCAGCCATTTGCCCATATCCATGGCGCTGGCATTCACCCCTGCAGCTGGATTCACGCGATAGTACGAAGGAAGAACCTTGGTTTCTGCCCACCCTCGCTTGGTGCTGATGTGTGGCATCGCCCGGTTTTTATTGGCCAGAAATGCCGAATATCCGACAGATGCGGTATGCATTTGCAAAGGCTTAAAAATACGTTGTTCTAATAAGCGCTCATAAGTCATGCCGGTGGTTTTAAGCAACACCGATTCAATCATACTGAACAACACATTTTGGTAGCCATAACATTTGCCGGGTTGGCAACGCGGATTAATTTCCCGAAATTTGGGTAAAATTTGTGCGGGGGTTTTATTGGTTTCAATTAAATCATCGAAGGCATTCGAACTCACACCAGCATTCTGGGCAATCAAATGCTCAATTTTGAGCTGGTTGGTCATCGCGGTGCTGCGAAAAGAAAACCCGGGCACATATTTAGTGACCCGATCGTCCCAACGAAATCGTCCTTCATGTTGAATTTGGGTCGCCAGGCCGCCAGCAAATGTTTTCGATACTGAAGCGAGTCGGAAAATTGTATTGGCGTCTACTTTGGCTTTGGAATCGACCGAACGCACGCCATAGGTGCCGATCCGTACAATTTTATCGCCCTGCACAATGACATAAACGCCACCTGGAATTTTGGATTTTTGCATTTTTTGCAAAAACTCTTGGTGAAACTCGTCAGTAAATTGCGCAAGAGGAGTGGCTGCAACGGCGAAGGTTACACTGCTTGCAAATAAAGAAAAGGCGGCAAGCCAGCTAAATTTTAGCATGTCAAAAATCCTGGTTTCCCAGCAATTCCGGCGTTGCAGCAAAGGCCTGCTAAATCACTCGCGATTTAACGCATCAAGCTTGGGTTGATTGCGCGTCCATCGCCCGGAGCATCTCTGGGATGACTGTCTGAATAAAATATGCTTTTTGTTGTTCATTCACGCGCTCAGGTGTCCAGTCGCCACTCACATAAGGCAGTAACGCGGGACCAGCCGCATAACAAATTGCATCAAACCATTGGCCATTGGCCTGAACTCGCACCGACTTTTTCACATAAAGGCCTGAATCGAGCTCTTCAAAGAAATCCAATTTGGCCATTGAAATAGCATCGACATCCACCAATAACAAACCCGTTAATTCTTGATGCTGATCTTCAACCAACACAGGGATTGGGGTATTGCCTGGACTTTGACTTAAGCCACAACGACGATGATGCGGTAATAACGCGGCAACTGTCTTAAATTGCTGACCAGTAATTGCGGTGACAATCTCTGGAAACATCAATAAACCATAAACAAATACGTTCACAGGGTTAGACATCGGCATCTTCCTCAGTACTGTCGCGCCAGGTCAGGAA
>CAZIPG010000027.1:0-9493 GCA_964540955.1 uncultured Rheinheimera sp. | reverse complement strand
CGTCGAGCGGACTTTGACTGAGACCACGGCGCTGATGGTCCGCTAACACGGCATCCAGCATTTGATAACGCTGCCCGGTGATGGCTTCGACAATCTCCGGAAACATTAATAAACCGTAGACAAAAATATGCTCAGTTGTCTGCATCGGCGGCTCCTCCAGCCAGGTCCTGCCAGGTCAGAAACAACCGCAGGTCCAGTTCCAGTTGATGATACTGGGGTTCCATATGCTGACACAATTGATAAAACGCTTTGTTGTGATCTTTTTCCTTCAAATGGGCTAATTCATGCACAACAACCATCCGAAGTATAGGCAACGGCAATTGTTTTAACAGGCTAGCAACGCGAATTTCATTTTTACTTTTCAGCTTATTGCCTTGGATCCGACTGACTTGCCGATGGGTACCGAGGGCATTGTCGATGATATGAATTTTACCATCATATGCGACCTTCGAAATTGGCCCTGCACTTCGCATGTATTGTTGTTTAAGTGCTTGGCAAAAATTGTAGAGCGCCGCATCCGTTTGGATATCATGCGAAAATTCTGGATAGCGGCGTTTTAACGTCGCCCCAAGCCGTTGTTGCTGTAAAAGCTGCCTGACCTGCTGCAAAATAGCATCAGGATAATGCCTTAAATAAGGTAAATCGACAGGTTCCAACGCGTCACCTCACCACAGCCAATAAAGAGCGCGCAGTGTGCTGACTCAGTCCAGAAAATGCAAGCCTAGATGGCCGTACAATTGGGCGCGACCGAACTTTGTGTAATCGCCATGATCTGACCTTGTTCGCCAAACTTCAACCGCACAAACTGACTTTGTTCTAATTGTGGCCAGGCCAAAGGCTGCTGTTGCTGTAATCGTTCCAACAAATCACGGTTAATTTGCACCACTAAAGGATCGCAGCCAGTGAGCTGCCAACCCGAAGCAATATTCTCCCGAAAAAAGACTTGTTCATGTTGCGCCGCAGTCATTTGGTTACTGTTTAAATAATCTTGATAGGCCTGCTGATAGAGCTGTTGCCGTTTCGCATTATTGTCGGCAAGTTGACTGCGGGGTTCATTATTTTCTGCATCAAGATAATGCACCACAATCAATCGTTCTTGTTGCTGAACTTGGTCAATCTTGTACAACACTAACTCAGGTTTTTGCCAGAAAATGATCAACAAAGCACAGGCAGCGAGGGCCAACCACTCCGTTGTACGCCTGCGCCATTTTGCCAAATCGACAACGTTGTGGGGAGGATGCTGGGCGCTGAATTGCTGCTTCATCGCTTCAGGCATGGGCTGGCTGGCTTTACTTTCGGCGTACCATTGCTTGAGCTGCTGCTCAAATAATGCATTTTCTTCGGTCGGTTTCGACTCATTTATTGGTGGCTGACCTGAGTTTTTAAGCGATGACATCAACATGCTCCAATAAATGTTTCAGATTCTGCCGGGCATAACGCAAGCGCGTTTTCACGGTCTCAGGATTTGACTGGGTAATTTCGCTAATTTGTTCAATTGAGAATTCCTCCCGTTGCATCAAGGGTAGCCGTGCAATTGCCTGACTAAACAGCTGCAGATCCTGCGCTTGCTGCACTAAAAATTGTGCCGATGGCTTTGGATCAATCAACAACTCGAGCTCATCACTGCTCTGCCAGCGTTGTTGCCATCTAAATTCATCAATCAGCAAGTTTCGGCCAATTGCAAATAACCAAGTCTTCACGCTACTTTGTCCTTGGTAACTTTGGGCATATTGCATCAAATTGAGCCAACATTGTTGGCTGATATCTTGCGCTAACTCGGCATCACTTTGCCGAACTAAAAAGTGATAGAGCGCATCGGCATAGCGACGAAATAACTCAGCCAAGAGCTGCGGATCGGCATTTTCTCGGTATTGATGCAATAAATCTTGGCTGGCGACTGCGGCCTGGGTCGTTTTACGACCGAACAACTTCCATCCCATAATCGCTCCTGCCAGCAAAGATTATCGACGGAGCTCTCAAATTGCCACGTCGACAGGTCCGTTTCTCAACATCCAATCGATAGCATAATGCTATCGATTGGAAGAATGAACACCACGTATTATGCCTCGTTCTCTAAATTAAAATCCAATTGCACTTGCATGCCAGTTTGTTTAATCGCAACACCATTCTCAACTTGGGGTTGATATTTCCAGCCTTTCAGTGCTCGCACTGCTTCTTTATCAAAAATCCGTTTGGGTTCAGCGTCGATGACAACCACATCTTCAACTTGCCCCATTTCATTAATCGTAAAACTCAGTTTGACCCAGCCAGAAATACCATCCCTAGCAGCCACGGGTGGATATTTTGGATTGATACGCACAATTGGCGTTGCCCCTCGGTCCACAGGACCGCCAAAAGCTTGTGTCGTTGGGCCCAGATCAATCACCGGCGGTGCCGTCTGAATCTCGTTTGGTAACCCTTCCCCACCATTATCTGTAGGTAAAATTGCCCGTGGCGGTGGCACTTGCGCAACTGGGGGAGGCTGCAATTTCACTTTTTCAATCACCTCACTTTGTTTGGGCGGATCCATCAAACTAATGTCAATTGGGGGTAACGCAGCAACTGGAGCCAGTGGCCCTTGCTGAATTAAATTCGCCATGCCGTAGAAAAGCACCAAGGTCACCATGGCACTGGCAGGCATTAACAGCATAGATTTCAGTGTTGTATTTTTAGATTGAGCAGGAAACATTACAGTGTCCATGGCATAACTCCTAAACGACGTTTTAGTAAGTGGGTTATGCTTTGGACGATGCAGCAACTAAAAAGGGGTGAAAATTTTTTAAAATTTTTAAATGTTCCCCCCGATTGCTTGCTTAGCCTTCAGTGGCGCGTATCAACAATGCCAATACTTCGGCGTGTTCGGTATGCGGAAACATGTCAAATAACTGAATTTTTTGCAGTCGATAACAGTTCAACCGAGAAAAATCTTGCAGCATGGTGTCGGGATTACAACTTGAATACAGCAAATACTGCGGCTGCAACGTATTAATCTGCTGACATAAAGAATGACCTAAACCGCGTCTGGGAGGATTTACAACCAGTAATTCTGGGCTTGATGAACCGCCAAGTGCAAAGGCCGTTGCGTCCAGTGCTCGAAAGTCGATAGCAACCCCAAGTTCTAAAGCACTGCGAGTTGCGCATTCTATCGCAGGTGCAGAAATCTCTATCCCAGTCACTGTGCGCTCTTTATTTGCAAGATGCAGAGCAAAACCACCTACACCGCAAAATAAATCCCACACGTGTCGAACATCAAGTGCTGCGGTCCAGTTGCGCGCAGTTTGGTACAATGCCGCGGCAACATCGGAATTAGTTTGGAAAAAACTCTGAGGCTGCACATACAAATTCACATCATTGAGCCGATGGCACAAACTTGCTTGAGCGGTCAGAATAAATTCCTGTGGACCTTCCAAAATGGCTTTATGTTCGCTTTGAATATTCACTGAGCACACTTCAAGTTGTGGCCATTGTTGTTGCCACTGTGCCAAATATTTTTTGATGGCCGCGAGATGATTTTGTGAACGCAACACAAAGCGTAACAACCACCCACTGCTATTAGAGGTGAGCAGCACATATTTCAACTCCCCTTTACGACTTTCCACATCATAGGGTTGCAACTTGGCTTGACGTATAAAATTTCGGATGTGAGCAAATGCCTCTTGAAACGACGCGGGATACAAATTGCATCGGGTTAAATCGACCGCTTGGTTGTTTTCGATAATGCCTAAGATCGGCTCATCGGCAGTGCCCTGCACCACCATTTTCGCTTTGTTGCGAAAGCCTTCTTCTGCGCTGGCAAATGGCGGTAAAATCTGTACATCGGCTAAGTCGAGGGTTCCTGCTAATTGCTGAAGTAGTTTTTGTTGCTTGTTCGCCAATTGCTGCGCATAAGGCAGTGGCAATCCACGGCAAGATGAACATTGACCGGCAACAAAATATTCGCAGTGCATCTGAAAAAATTCTCCAAGCTTCATCAATTGAAATCTGACTCGGTAAGTTTACCAGATTTAATTGCTTTAAAATTGCAGAAGGAGTTGCTGTTGTTTTAAATCGGCATCAATCAGTTGATTTAACATCAGTAAAACTTTCGAAGGACACAAGAGCAGAAAATCCAACACGAACACCTACAACATCTGTCGCACCTCTGCAAAAACACAGGTTCTTTATAAAATCTTAATAGCCTCCCCAAGTGTCTTGATGCTTTCTTTATAAAGTACTTAGGCAGATTTTTCTAAAATAGCATTCTCTTTGTTGCCACAAATCATTGCTATGAATCTATCCCTGAAAACCCATCCACCTATTTCCAGTCGCTATTTGTTTTATCGTGTTTTGGGGTATTTGTTGGTGATGCTTGCTGGCATCATGCTGATTGGATGTTTAGTGGCTGTGGGTTACCACGAAAAAGGACTCTGGATATTTCTCACCTGTGCGTTTTTTACTGGAATTACTGGTTATTTCCTCGTATACAAAGGTCGACATCCGTTTCGCTTGAAAAACAGACAATTGTTTTTGCTCACCACATTAAGCTGGTTGGTTATCTGTGTGTTTGGGTCTCTTCCGTTGTATTTTTTAATCCCTAACTGTACTTATACCGATGCTTGGTTTGAAACTGTTTCAGCATTAACCACGACTGGCTCAACGGTTTTCTCTGGTTTAGATCATATGCCTAAATCAGTCCTGTTTTGGCGCTGTATTCTGAATTGGGTCGGCGGTGTCGGCATCATCGTGATGGCGATTGCAATTTTGCCTGCCTTAAAAATAGGCGGGATGCGACTGTTTAAAACCGAAAGTTCAGATATCTCTGAAAAGATATTACCCAAAAGCTCTACCATGTCAGCCTCCATCGGTTTGGTTTATTTAGTATTAAGTGGCGTGACCATGCTTGCTTACTCCCTTGCAGGGATGAATGGCTTTGATGCGGTGACCCATGCGATGACAACCGTCGCTACTGGGGGATTTGCTAATTACGATGCTTCATTTGGCATCTACAAATCCCAGCCGATAATTTTTTGGATTAGTAGTTTTTGCATGATTTTAGCAGCCCTCCCCTTCGTGCTCTTTATCAGCACTATCAAAGGCAATCAAACGGCACTCATTAAAGATCCTCAGGTGAGAGCTTTTTTGTTAATTATTGGTTTTTGCACGTCTTTATTGACGTTCTATCAAGTGTATTCAAATAACCGCGACGTGTTTGACGCATTGACTCACAGTTTGTTTAACGTCGTTTCGATTATTACCACTTGTGGCTATGCCTCAGAGGATTACACAACCTGGGGCAATTTGGCCATTATGCTGTTTTTTTACCTGACCTTTGCTGGCGCTTGTTCTGGTTCAACCTCGGGTGGGTTGAAAATTTTTCGGATCCAATTGGCTGCATTGTTATTAATGAAACAACTCAAGCTATTAATTCATCCAAATGCAGTTTGGGTACAAAAATATGGCAATAAAAAAGTCGATGATGCATTACTGGGAAACATCTTAGCCTTTTGTTTTATATACTTTGCCACTATCGGTTTTATCGCCTTAGCCTTATCATTTTTTGACTTAGATTTAGTGACTGCTTTGACCGGAGCTGCAACTGCAGTTGCTAATGTTGGACCCGGGCTTGGCGATATCATAGGACCCGCGGGAAATTTTTCTTCGCTACCTGATGGGGCTAAATGGTGGCTTAGCTTCGGTATGCTGCTTGGTCGTTTAGAAATTCTGACTATTTTATTGCTGATATCGCCGTCATATTGGCGCTATTAATGAACTATTGCCTCAATTTTCAACCTACTAATCGAAGGCGGTTTTTTGCAAAATTTATTTCAAAACATCAGAGCTAAAGGCGCAGTGTCAAAAGCGACAAAATATACATTCGTTATCTTTATGGCCGCAGTGATGCCGTTTTTGTTGGCAGCTTTACTGCATCCGTTGAGACTCTGGATTAATAGCACAGATGTCGCGATGTTGTTGTTACTTTGGACAACTTGGATTGCCCAACTTTATTCCAAAAGTTGGGCAATATTAGCCACACTATGTAGCGTTTTGTGGCTGAACTGGTTTTTTGTTCCGCCCTACTTTACGCTGCAAGTTCACAGTGCCAATTACCTTATTACATTAGCAGTGATGATGTCGCTCGGCCTACTTATTGCACACCTTTCTGGCCGACTACGACTGCAATTAGCAAAAGCCAGGAACTCAATCTCACAAATGCGTGGCATGTTTATGCTCGCCAAAGGGTTATCACGCCGCAATACATGGCAAGAGCAATACACTTATGCTCAGAGGTTATTAACACGAAGAATTGGCTTGCCGGTACGTTTTGTACAAACCCAGCCGACAGAAGACAGTCATTTATATTCTATACCGCTTGGACAGAGCAAAGTGTTTGGGTATTTGCTCCTCGACAAAACTGCATACTTTCAACATCAAACACTACTGAATACCGCCCAATCATTGCTTGAACAAACCTATGACAAACAATTTTTACAGCAAAATGTACAACAAGAAAGACTCCGGGCTGAACTTGAAGCGGAGCGAGCTATGATGCTTCGCTCCCTTTCTCATGATTTACGAACACCGCTCGCTACTATTATGGGGGCATCGAGTATGCTCGCCGATGACAGTGTCCCGTTAACGGATATGCAGCGACGCCAGCAAGCTGAGAATATTTACCAACAAAGTCTCCTGTTAAATCAGCACTTTGAAAAAGTTCTTGAACTCAGTAAAGCCCAGCTGCCCCATTCATCCTTATACTGGCAGCAATTTACAGCCGATGAACTCATTGCCGGCGCTTTGGCTCGGCGAAGTGATGAATTACAAAGTTTGTTTACTCAGGTGCACTCACAAACAAATACCGAACTTCACGGTGACGTGACTTTATTAGAAATTGCTTTAGCGAACATGCTGGAAAATGCGGTGCGTCATGGTACAGCTCCTTTTGTCATTAATTTTTTTCGAAAAGAGGACGGCTCTTTTGCTATGCAAGTAGATAATCATCGAAAAGCGACGAATGAGCGAAGGGGTGATGCGGGTAATGGGTTAGGCGTGCGTATTTGTCAAACTATTGCTCGTCTGCACGGAGGGCAATTTGAACTTGAATTAGCAGCTGAACAGTGTCGTGCAACCTTATCTTGGAGACAATCAAGTGCTGAATAATGAAACCAAAATTTTATTGGTTGAAGATGATAAGGCCATGCAAAGTTTTCTGGTAACTTTGTTACAAAGTCAAAATTATCATTGTGCAAGCTTTGCAAATGGCAAAGAGGCACTCTCACATCTTACTCTACATCCTGTTGATTTGATCTTGCTTGATTTAGGGCTTGCCGATATGGATGGTATTGAACTTTTAACCCAACTTAGGCAATGGTCTAGTGTACCAGTAATCGTCATCTCTGCTCGGGAACGCGAGTTAGACAAAGTCAAAGCATTGGACTGTGGTGCCAATGATTACGTCACTAAACCATTTAGTGCTGCAGAGTTATTGGCTCGTGTGCGGGTTGCTTTGCGCCAAAAAGAACCTGCTGTGACAAAATGGACTTTTGGCGACGTGGTTCTTGACCCCGTTGCACGGATTGTTCATAAAAATGGTCAAGCCTTACACCTAACAAAAACAGAATATGAAATTCTGTTGTTAATGGTTCGGCATGCGGAAAAAGTGTTGACTCACAATCAAATTTTACAACAAGTTTGGGGGCCGAACTATTTGGATCGTCCAGAGTATGTAAGGGTGCACATGGCGCAACTACGCCAAAAAATAGAAAAGATGCCGTCAAATCCCCAGCATCTTAAAACTGAAGCCGGGGTTGGTTATCGGTTATGCTTGACATAGTGCAACAGGCGCAAATAAACCTGTGCATCCAATAACAAAAAACCGCACAAGTGCGGTTTTTTGTTATTCAAGACTTAGCCAGTCAGAATTTGGCGGAGAGAGAGGGATTCGAACCCTCGTTAGGGGTTAACCTAAACACACTTTCCAGGCGTGCGCCTTCAGCCACTCAGCCATCTCTCCGGAACTTGCGATAACAAGCGCGGCTATACTAGGTAAATTCATTAGGCTTGGCAACTGGAAATTGAGCAAACCCAACTTTTCGCTGGAAATTTCAGCAAAAACTAGCATAAACATCACTGTTCATAAGTCAGCAACTGAGCGATGAAAAGACGAGATCCGCTCAGGTTGTCAGCCTGGTGGTTAAGCGTTGCCTTTGACCACTACTTTTTGATTTGCAGCAAAACCTAGCATCCGATTGAGGGGGATTAAAGCTTTTTCACGTAACTGCGGATCTACAAAAATTTCATGGCCACTGGCATCAACCAAAGCTTCCTCAATCGCTTTTAAACCGTTCATCGCCATCCAGGGACAATGAGCACAGCTACGGCAAGTCGCACCATTACCGCCTGTTGGCGCTTCGATAAAGGTCTTATCAGGCATCGCCTGCTGCATCTTATAAAAGATACCTTTATCAGTCGCCACAATGAAGGTGTCATTCGCTAAAGTTTGGCTAGCTTTAATGAGCTGACTGGTCGAACCGACCGCATCAGCAAGTTCAATCACACTTGCGGGTGATTCAGGATGCACCAATACCGCAGCATTTGGATACTGTGCTTTTAATTCAACTAAGGCATTGGCTTTAAATTCATCGTGCACAATACATGCGCCCTGCCATAACAGCATATCGGCACCCGTTTGTTTTTGCACATAGGCTCCGAGATGGCGGTCTGGGCCCCAGATGATCTTCTTGCCTTCACTATCTAAATAATCGACCACATCCAACGCAATTGAAGAGGTAACGACCCAATCAGCACGAGCTTTCACCGCAGCAGAAGTATTGGCATAAACCACAACCACTCGGTCTGGATGCGCATCACAAAATTCAGAGAATTCTTTTTCAGGGCAACCTAAATCCAAAGAGCAAGTCGCTTCTAATGTCGGCATCAGCACTGTTTTCTCGGGATTCAAGATTTTTGCAGTCTCTCCCATGAATTTGACACCCGCAACTATCAGCGTCTTTGCACTGTGCTGATTACCAAACCGAGCCATTTCTAGCGAATCGGAGACACAGCCACCGGTTTCTTCCGCCAAAGCTTGGATTTCTGGGTCGGTATAATAATGCGCGACTAGGACTGCGTCTTTTTCTTTTAACAAAGCCTTGATCCGATCTTTATAGGCTTGTTTCTCATCTGAAGATAATGGCACTGGCTTTTTGGGAAAGACAAAGTCAAGTTCATTAAATGTCAAAGTTTGATTCATTCTGATCAGATCCAGGCTGAAATTAAAGGAGGCGTATTATACACAGCTTTATTCAAAAGCTACACCTTCGGCCGATATTACAAACAATGGGGAAAATTACAGTTTTGATGAATGCATGATGTTTAGAAATACAAAAGCAGTTCAAAAGATTGATTGAGCTGAGCAAATAAAGTATTTGAGGAAAATAAAATGGGGATGTCTGAAAATCGTTGGTGGGTCATGATGGATTCGAACCATCGACCAACGGATTAAAAGTCCGCTGCT
>CAZIPG010000026.1:8787-22257 GCA_964540955.1 uncultured Rheinheimera sp. | reverse complement strand
ATTGTGGCAGTGGTTATGGCAACAAACACCGCAATAAACAAGCTTAATGGCGAGGGAGTCACTCACGTGGACTTAATTCAAGTTGTGATCCGCGCTGCCACTTTGGCTGACACCCCAACTTTATGTCAAATAGAAGCGCAAACAACGGCCTACCCATGGACACAGGCTCTTTATGAAAGTTGTTTCTCTGAGCGTTACTTCAACTTTGTGTTAACTGTGGATGGCATCATCAAAGGCTTTTATATTGCCGAATTTATCGCTGATGCCGCGAGTTTATTTAATATTGTGGTTGCAGTGGATTCACAAGGACATGGCCTCGGCAAAATGTTGCTACAGCATTTTATTCAGCAAGCAGAATCTAGAGATGCTTTTGAATGTTGGTTAGAAGTGCGGGTTTCAAACACCCATGCTATCGGCCTCTACCAATCCCATGGCTTTCATCAAACGGGGAAACGTCGCAATTATTATCCAACGGCGACTGGGCATGAAGATGCTATTTTGATGGGATTACCCCTTCGTTTAGGCTAGTGGATCAGGCTTAATTACTCAGGATCCATTTGTAGATACTTATCGAGATCGGCTTGGTTGATCCATTCTTTCGTGGCGAGTTGCTCTGGTGACCAGGCAAATAATCGCAGAGGTTTTTTGCTGTCACGCGCGAGACTATGTAACTGATTGACAGTATTTGCTGTAAATTGATGTCCCGCCGCTAATACTAACTGCTGCGTCTCATCATACAGTGGCAACATCAGCATCATGCCAGGACGCAATTCTTTTAAAGAAGTTGTGGCAACCTTCGTGGTAAAAGCAACATGGTCCAGCATGACCACTTTGTGCAAAACACGAATCACTTCAGGACAATATAAAATGCGAATTTGTTTCTTCATCAGCGCCAGCACTTCGGCAGGGGTTAATTGCTCAGGGCTAAGCCTTTGAAGTAAAAAGCCCCAATAATCGCGCGCAACCGCTAAAATTCGTGAACCAATGGGGATGTTGTTTGCCATCAAATGGCCTGGTGTGCCGCTGCCTTTATATTCCTCATATTGGTGGTAGATGATTTCTGAAACACTTTTTAAATGTTTAGCGGGCGCTAGCAAGTCACGAGCAATCACCGGATGGTTGAGATATTTTTTCTTTTCTGTCGCATTCAATTTATGCATAGGTTGGGCGTAAATTTCAGGCTCTAACCCTGTTAAACCAAGCTCCAACAGTTGAGCTGCAAGTCCAATCGTCTCAATTTCAGAGCGAGACAACGCCAGCTTTTGACTGATTTGAATGGCTAGTTCGCTAACATTTTTCGCAAAACCGGCGCTTATGTGCGGATCTTGGCAAGTCATCTGGAAGAGCACATTCATTGTGGCCGTTTGTTCTTGTCTTAATTGAATTAAGGTTTGCCGCAATTGTTCGGTTCGCTGGTTGACCTTTTCTTCGAGTTGTTGATTGACTGCCCTTAATTGTTTATTCGCCATTGCTAACTGTTGCGTTAACAAGCGATTTTGTCGTTGTAATTTTGTCTGTTCTAAACCATCTCGGATTGACGCTCTGAGCTCATCATTATTCCAAGGTTTTTGCATGTAGCGATTCACTTTACCGAGGTTCACCGCGGCTACAGCTGAACTCATATCAGCATAGCCCGTTAATATAATTCGGTAAGTCATTGGATATTTATTGGCGACTTGTTCAAGCAGTTCTGCACCATTGATGCCTGGCATTCGCATATCTGACAGCACTAAATCTACTGAGTTGTTAGCAAGAACCGTCAACGCCTCTTCGCCGGAACTGGCAAATAATAATTGATAATTAGGATCTTGGAGTAACCGTTGCAGAGATTTAAGAATATTTGCCTCATCATCGACGCACAAGACTGTCATCGGTGCTTTTGAAACTTCAGACATGTAGCTTCCTCAATAAGCAATAAACACCAGCACTTGGCTAGTCATCATCAAGCAATTCATGATAATTCTTCAGCGTTTGCTAACATCTCAGGTGTCAGTAGCGGCAGATGGATGGTAAAGCACGTCCCTTTACCCAGTTCACTACTCACCATTATTTTCCCCTGATGACGATGAATAATACTGTAAGAAAGGGAAAGACCCAAACCTGTGCCTTTGCCAACTGGTTTGGTTGTAAAAAACGGTTCAAAAATTCTTTTCAAATGTTCTGGCGCAATGCCACTGCCGTTGTCTTGAATGGTGATCTGCAGAGCATGTTCAATTTCTTGCACGGAAACTTCAATTTTTCCAAAATTCTCGATGGCTTGGGCCGCATTGACTAATAAATTCATAAATACTTGATTTAATTGCATCGGTTGGCAGTAAAGCAGTGGTAGACCCGGTTGATAGTGTCTAACCACCTCAGCTTTGTATTTCAATTCATTACTCAGAATTCTGAGTGTGCTTTCAATACCTTGTGTGATGTCTGCTTCTTGCCAATCGGTGCTATCGACATGGGAAAACTCTTTGAGGCTTTTCACGATTGCCATCACTCGATCAGCCCCTTCAAGAGATTCTGAAACGAGTTCAGGGCAATCACTGAGGACCATCTCTAATTGATTCCGCTGGACGTAATCATTTTTCATGGCATGCAAAGTCGATTGCGGGATTTTATCGATGATTTTGCCCAGTAATTCGATGTATTTGTTCATTTTTTGCAGGTATTCCTGCAAAGTTTGTAAATTTGAAAAGATAAAACCGACTGGGTTATTGATTTCATGGGCAACCCCTGCCGCCAGTTGACCAATAGCAGCCATTTTTTCCGATTGCAGCAACTGGTTTTGAGCTTCCTCTAACTTATGGATCAATTCTTGTTGTTGCCGTTTTTCTTCTTCTAATTTTTCGGTTAATCGGGTTAGTTCTTGGTGGTAGCTGGCCGTTACAGTCATATCATGGACCGTGATGCAGGCACAGCAAACTTGTTGATTTTCATCAAAAATTGGATAAATTTCGACATTCTGATACATCTGGCATTCTTCGCCAGTGATAGGTCTACTACTTTTGAATTGAAAGACCACAGGTCTTTGCTCCCAATACGAGTAACTTGCATTTTTTAATACAAAAACACTTTGCAGTTTTCGTTTGAGGAAACTGGCTTGTTCTGGGAACAAGGTCAAAATGGATTGCCCACGAACATCAACAGATTGCAACTGTAAACGGTCGGCAAAAAAATGATTCCAAAACATAATGTTTAGTTCAGGGTCAACGATGCAAGCGCCAATCGACAATTGCGTGACAACATGCTCAAACAAATTGTTTTGGTTCATGTTAACTCCTTGCCTACTTGAGACTACCTAGTTCAATAACATATCTAACCGACCTTTCAGTACTTGAATTGATTCCTCGTCCAAGCAAATTACAACGCGCGAATTGAAGCTGGCATTCTCCAAACTAAAACTGATTTCTAAAGTTAATGATTGCTGCCAATTGTAATCAGGTCTCGGTTGCAGCTGTGGGTTAAATAATGCAGGTGCGCCAAGGTGAAGACGGGTCGACATTTGTTCAACCATGCCTTTTAGACAGGCGCCAGCTAAAATATTGGTTAATTCCAGTACTAATTCATCATAACTCGTTGGCGTCATGGGTTGATCGTACTGCATGCTTTCGCCAAGCTGAGCACAGCCATCTTCACTGATAATTGAAATCACTTCCCCGCGCAAATCTCCCATAAAGGATTGTCGAGCAAAAAAATGAGGTGTTTTTGGACAATAGAAGGAATGCAACCCTTCTGGGGTCGTCATGGTAATTTTGGGGATCGATAAAATAACTCGAATATCGATCAGTTGTGCAAGAGCACTTGCGGCTTGCCCCATTGAAATGTTCATCACTTCTTGTAAGGCATCGCGTTGTAACTCTGAAATTGTAACCTCTGCGTTCATAACAGACCTACCTCAAGTAATACCTGATGGAGTTGTTGTTGATTCAAGGGTTTTTGTAAAAATCGTAAGGCGCCGAGCGCTAAAACTCTTTCTACCGCTTTGGGTTGGATATCTGCGCTAATAACAATGACTACAGTGTTGTGTTCTTTTTTCTGAAGCTCAGCCAAAACTTCGTATCCATCCATGATCGGCATTTGTAAGTCTAAAAATAATAATTCGGCTTTGCCGCTATAAACTGCAGCTAATGCTTCCTGACCGTTGCATGCTTCGGTGATTTCAGCATTCAGTTCAGGCGGCAAGGCCTTTCGAATATTTTTTCGCGATAACATCGAATCATCAGTGATGGTGACAGGGATTGTCATGCAAGCCTCCAAAGCAGTGTTCCGAATTATTTTCCACATTCACAGGAATACTCCATCCGTGGAGCTATGAAATTAGATACAGCATGGGCAGATTTCGACGTAACTTCCAGAAATTATGCTAAAAAAATCCATCCGTGGACCTATGAAAGCTAAAAATCTTTAATTATTTGACTCAAATGGCTTTTATGTCTCATTTGTCTTTTTATGGATTTTAGAGTGGGTGGCCACAGAGATCAAGTATTGAATGCAACAAATCGAGATTTTTTGCTGCAAGCATGCAACTGGAACTTTCAAGTCTTGCAAAGACAGTGGCAGTTAAAGTTGACAATGAAATAGGCAAAAGTCTGTGGTAGATCCGTCCTAAGTTTATTGCTGGTAAAGTTTTTTTATTGGTCTACGCTTGATTCAGAACTAGTAAGCGAGAAAGGATGGAAAGACGATGAAATATCCCAAAATTTCCAAACAACGGCTGTTGTTTGGGGCTGCGTTAATGACCATGTTATTCCCAACACTAAGCTATGCAGATGTCACGTTAAACGGTTTTGCTTCCATTCGAGGGACTTCTGTCTCTTCTGACGGCGGTTTAGAACCTTATCCTGGATATACCGAAGGCGAATTATCTTTTAAAACAGAATCATTATTCGCATTACAAGCTCAAGCTGATCTGTCGGAAGGTTTAAGTGCGACAGTGCAGCTATTTAGCGAGGGCATCAACGATTTTGAAGTTGAAGCGCGCTGGGCCTATGTCAGCTACCAGCTCAATGACACCAATCGCATCAGCGGTGGCCGTTTTGCGAATCCAATCTTCCACCAATCAGAATATGAAAAAGTCGGTTATGCCCATAACTATTCAAGGCTGCCGAAAGCGGTATACATCGGCTTTGATTTTAGTACGGTTGAAGGAATTGCTTGGGATAGTCAGTATGTTCTGGGCGATTATAATTTGACGACAAAACTGCTGTATGGTTCTTGGGATGGTGAATCTTTCAGTGCAGTGACTAACAATTTCGTCCAATTCGGTATTGAAGATATTGTGTCAGCAAATGCAGTGTTGGAAGGCGACGGTTGGCAGGTATTTGGCGGCCTGTTTATGGGGACAATTGATGGCGCTGTCATTGACAGCTCCACTGTTTTCCCATTGGCCGCAGGGGGGATTGCGCTTGCAACCGCAAATGGTGCGACTGCTGCACAGGTGACTGACTTCAAGAACAAAATTTCATGGGATCAAAAGGATGCACTCTATTGGTTTACAGGGTTTGCAATTGATCGCTCTGACTGGTTAGTTGACTTTGAATATGTTGCTTATGGCGTGGAAGATTCTGTTGATGCGCTCAATAAATCTTGGTTCTTAGCTTTGGGGCGTCGGTTTGATCAATTTGTTGTCACAGTTCACACCGAAGATTATGCGCAAGAACCTGATTATGACTTCCTCAGTGGGGTTTCACATCCTGTGCTATTTGCCACAGGAAAAGGCATTAATGACGCGTTCGGCGCTCGTGAATTTGATGGGGTTGGCTTAACAGTCCGCTATGATTTCCATCCAAGCGCAGCCATCAAGGTTGATTATTTCCAAGGTACAGACACTAGAGCTGCTGTTGGCGATTATCAGTTGCTGTCATTTGGCGTTGATTTGGTGTTCTAAGGAGCCTCTTATGAAAAAAAGTCTAATGTTAGCGACCTTATTGTTGGGAACTATATGGGCAAATGGCGCGAATGCTGAAATTGCCATTATTGTTCATCCATCGAATAACAATGCCGTTGATGAAGCTGCACTGTCGAAAATTTACTTGGGCCGCGAAAAATCTTTCGCCGACGGTTCATCTGTCATTCCGATGTCTTTAGTTGAGAATTCTCCTGCCAGTAATGAGTTCAATGAAAAGGTTATCAAAAAATCCAGCAGCCAATTAAAAGCATATTGGTCAAAATTAGTGTTCACAGGCAAAGGCACGCCTCCAAAAGAGGTGGCGACCGATGAAGAAATGGTTAAATTAGTCGCCGGTAATCCGAGTCTCATTGGCTATGTCGATGCGGCAAAAGTTGATGCGAGTGTGAAAGTCGTTTTGAAGTTCTAATGAGCTGATTGCGAAGGCCTACAACGGCATCTGCAATTTTTTAAGTCTGATTGAAAGCCACTCTAACTCTGAGTGGCTTTTTTATCGGAGTGACTTTTTTTCAGAGGTTTTTTTTATTGAAGAGTCTTTTGATGGAAGTGTCTTTTTATGGAAGGTGCGAGCAAATTTTCGCCTTGAGTTTTGCCTACAAAGTGGTCCATGCTCTTCGCCGTTTTTGTTAAACTTCGAGCAAGCTTTGACGAATTATCTACTGGGCGATGTAGCCCTAAACTGCTATACTTTGCGCCATTTTTTTATTCGATAACTTGACTGATGTTGAAAAACATCACCGCTTATCTCATTTTGGAAGCTTAAGACGCATGGCCACTGCAGAATTTCTTGCTGAAGTTAATAAACGTAGAACCTTCGCCATCATCTCGCACCCTGATGCGGGTAAAACCACCATTACTGAAAAAGTCTTGCTGTTTGGTCAACTGATCCAAAAAGCGGGTACCGTCAAAGGTAAAAAATCAGGCCAGTATGCAACCTCTGACTGGATGGAGATGGAGAAAGAGCGGGGCATCTCGGTAACTACGTCGGTAATGCAATTTCCTTATGCCGATTGTTTGGTCAACTTGCTGGATACCCCAGGCCATGAGGACTTCTCAGAAGATACGTATCGAACGCTTACTGCTGTTGATAGTTGTTTAATGGTGATTGACGGCGCAAAAGGGGTTGAAGAGCGGACCATTAAATTAATGGAAGTGACTCGCCTTCGTGATACACCGATTGTGACCTTTATGAACAAAATGGACCGTGATATTCGCGATCCGATCGATTTGTTAGATGAAGTCGAAAGCGTATTAAAAATTGCGTGCGCCCCTATCACTTGGCCAATTGGTTCAGGCAAAGAATTTAAGGGTGTTTATCATATTTTGCGTGACGAAGTGATTTTCTATAAATCTGGATTTGGCCATACCATTCAAGACGTTGATATCATCAAAGGTCTCAACAACCCTGAATTAGATGAGCGGATTGGTTATTTTGCCCAAGAATTACGTGACCAAATGGAACTGGTGCAAGGCGCTAGCCATGAATTTGAGTTGGAAGCTTTTCTCAAAGGTGAATTAACACCCGTGTTCTTCGGTACAGCACTGGGGAACTTTGGCGTTGATCATATGCTGGATGGCTTGACTGATTGGGCGCCAGCACCACAGCATCGCGCTACTACAAGTCGGCAAGTAGAACCGACAGAGACCGGATTTTCTGGGTTCGTGTTTAAAATTCAAGCCAACATGGACCCAAAACATCGGGACCGTGTGGCGTTCTTACGGATTTGTTCGGGGAAGTATGAAAAAGGCATGAAAATGCACCATGTCCGCATCGGCAAAGATGTGTTAGTGCCGCATGCACTGACCTTCCTCGCGGGCGATCGTGAGCACGTTGAAGAAGCGTACCCAGGCGACATTATTGGTTTGCACAACCATGGCACCATCCAAATTGGTGACACTTTCACTGCGGGTGAAAAGTTCAACTTTACCGGGATCCCGAACTTCGCGCCTGAATTATTCCGTCGCATTCGCCTGCGCGACCCATTAAAACAAAAGCAGTTACTGAAAGGTTTGGTTCAGCTGTCAGAAGAAGGCGCAGTGCAAGTGTTCCGTCCACTCGATAACAATGACTTAATTGTTGGTGCGGTCGGGATCCTGCAGTTTGATGTGGTCGTACACCGGTTAAAATCGGAATATAACGTTGACGCTATCTATGAAAGTGTCAACGTATCAACCGCGCGTTGGGTGTACTGCGATGATGGCAAAGCCTTAGATGAATTTAAAAACAAGGCCAGCAGCAATTTAGCGCTGGATGGCGGCGACAACCTGAGTTATCTCGCGCCTACCATGGTGAATTTAAATTTAGCAATGGAACGTTATCCGAAAATCAAATTCCATAAGACGCGGGAACAAACCTACGCAGGAAAGGCATAATCTATGAATATCAAACAGTTACTTTCTGAAAAGACTCAAGCGGCAATGGTTGCTGTCGGCTTGCCGGCACAGACAAATCCTGGTGTAACCCAAAGTACCAAAGTTGAATTTGGTGATTACCAAATCAATGGCGCAATGGCCGCAGCAAAATTATTAAAAACCAATCCACGCGCTTTGGCTGAGCAGTTAATTAGTCACTTAGCGTTGGATGGCATCGCCGAAAAAGTGGAAATTGCCGGGCCGGGTTTTATCAATGTCACCTTGGCTAAATCGTGGCTGGCGGCTCAAGCTGCACCAGCACTGGTAGATGCACGTCTTGGGGTGAGTGCGAATGTTCAGCCACAGAAAGTGGTCGTAGATTATTCTGCGCCAAACCTTGCTAAAGAAATGCATGTGGGGCATCTACGTTCGACCATCATTGGTGATGCTGTGGTTCGCGCGCTCGAGTTTTATGGTGAAACCGTGATCCGGCAAAACCATATGGGCGATTGGGGGACGCAATTTGGTATGTTGATTGCCCATTTGGAAGACAAATTAGCCGCTGGGATCGATTTAGAAGCTGTCGCTTTAGCGGATTTGGAAGAGTTTTACCGCGAAGCCAAGAAACGCTTTGATGATGAAACTGGCTTTGCTGATAAATCTCGTGATTATGTAGTGAAGTTACAAAGCGGTGATGCGCACTGTTTGAAGCTCTGGCAATTATTTATTGATACTTCAGTAAAGCACAGCGAAGAAGTCTATAGGGCCTTGAATGTCACTTTAGGTCACGACCACATTAAACCTGAGTCTGCTTACAACCCGATGTTACAAGGCATCGTCGATGATTTGAAAGCGAGTGGCATTGCTGTGGAAGACCAAGGCGCCTTGGTGGTGTTCTTACATGAACTTGCTGATAAAGAGGGCAATCCTTCGCCATTTATTATCCAAAAAACTGGTGGTGGTTTCTTGTACGCCACAACCGACTTGGCAGCATGCCAATATCGTAGTCACGAATTGGCCGTGGACCGCATTATTATTTTCACCGACGCTCGCCAAGCACTGCACTTTAAACAAGTCGAGTTAGTCGCGCGTAAAGCAAACTTGTTACGCTCTGCAACTGCGTACGAGCATTGCCCGTTTGGCACTATGATGGGTGAAGATGGGAAACCGTTTAAAACCCGTACAGGTGGCACTGTCAAATTAGCTGAGTTGCTTGAAGAAGCAGTTGTCCGTGCTAAAGCGGTTGTCGCGGAAAAATCAACGGAACTGAGTGACGATGAAATTGCTGAAGTTGCGCGTAAAGTTGGCATCGGTGCGGTGAAATTCGCGGATTTATCAAAAAACCGCACGTCAGATTATATTTTTAGCTGGGATTCGATGTTGAGCTTTGAAGGCGCGACTGCTCCTTATCTGCAATACGCATACACGCGGGTTCGCAGTATTCTCCGTCGGGCTCAAGTCGATGAGACTTTCAGTGCATCATTGCAACTTGTTGAACAACAAGAAAAGTTGCTTGCCTTGAAAGTGCTGCAGTTTGAAGAATGTTTGCAGCAAGTGATGAAAGATGCCCAGCCTAACCTGTTATGTAATTATTTATATGAGCTGGCGAGTTTATATATGACCTTCTATGAAGCTTGCCCAATTTTAAAAGAGGGGATTGAACCAGAGGTCAGAGATAGCCGTTTAATGCTGAGTATTGGTGTTTCTCGTCTACTGGCCAAAGGTTTAGACCTGTTGGGGATTGAAGTGATGGAACGGATGTAAAAAAAGCGCTTCGGCGCTTTTTTTACAGTTGCGAGCACCACGTTGCTACGTCAATTTTATTGATGAGACGACTTATTGCTTATGCGTTCATTAACCTATTTGATGGAATGAATTATGAAAATTGCTGACATTCGTCGGAGTTATGTCAAAGACAAATTGGATCTTGATCAGTTAAATCCAGATCCATTCGTGCAATTTGAAACTTGGTTACAAGCTGCGATTGCTGCCGAGCTGCCTGATCCTACCGCCATGTGCGTAGCAACTGTGGATGCCAATGGTCAACCTTCTCAGCGGCTGGTGCTGCTCAAAGATGTCAGTCCAGCAGGTTTTGTGTTTTATACCAATCTGGGCAGTCGTAAAGCCAATGAGTTATCAATTAACCCGAAAGTATGCTTACATTTTCCATGGCATCCATTAGAGCGTCAGGTGATTGTGTACGGAGAAGCGCAGCGGGTGCCAACCAGTCAAGTCTTGCAGTATTTCTTATCTAGACCCAAAGAGAGTCAGCTCGCTGCATGGGCTTCAGAGCAAAGTCGGCCGATTTCAACTCGGCAGGCGTTACTGCAGAAATTTGCGGAAATTAAGCATAAATTTGAACATGGTGAAGTTCCTGTGCCTTCATTTTGGGGCGGATTTTTAGTCGTGCCCACGCAAATTGAGTTTTGGCAGGGCGGGGAACATCGGTTACACGATCGTTTTATGTACCGTAAACAGGCCGATGGCCACTGGCAGATTGAACGGTTGTGCCCCTAAGTGCTAAAGCTTTTTGATAGCCATTGCCATTTGGATTTACCTGAACTGTTGGCTGAATGGCAGCAACATTGGCTATCAGCGCAACAGGTCGGTGTTAAAGCCTGTCTAGTGCCTGCGGTCTGCGCTGATGCGTGGCCGCAGTTGCTTGTGATGGCCAGTCAGCAACCTTATATAAAGTTGGCGTTGGGCATCCACCCTTGGTGGGTTGCGGCTTCGAATGTTGCTGATTTAGAGCGGTTAGAAAACTTGTTTTCAGAGAATGCTGCGGTTTGTGCAGTCGGTGAGATAGGCCTTGATTTTGCACTTGATGACGCAAGTTTTAGCAAGCAAACTCAATTCTTTTCAGCGCAATTGGCGCTTGCCAAGCGTCTGCAAAAGCCAGTGATTTTGCATCATCGCAAAAGCCAACCGCAGCTTTTGGCGGAATTAAAAAAACAACAATTCAGCGTTGGCGGCATCTTGCATGCTTTTTCCGGCAGTTATGCTCAGGCCAAAGCTTTTATTGATCTTGGCTTTAAATTAGGCATTGGCGGGACTATCAGCTACGCGCGTTCCCAGAAAACACGTGAGACTATCAAGAAATTACCCTTATCCGCATTAGTGATTGAAACTGATGCGCCTGCGATGCCCTTGTCAGGTTTCCAAGGACAAATCAATACTCCCAGCCAGTTGGCTTTGGTGTTTCAATATTTGACAGAGCTCAGATCTGAATCCGCAGAGCTGCTTGCCGAGGCTTTATGGCAAAATACCTGTGAAGCGCTGCAGCTTCAAACAAATCTTACCGATCGTTAGAGAATCTGGTCTCTTCACTGGATGGATTTTTCTCCAACACAGTCTCAGCTTTAGGCTGCGGAGTGTTTTCAACATGCAAATGTTGATGAGGCGCTGAACTATCTAAAGCAGCGTGCTGCAATTGGTTATTACTGACCAGCAAGTGGGAAAGCCATTGCAAACTACTGCGCAGTAACACGCCAATCACCACTGCAAATAAACACATCCAGAACAGTTGCATCATCAGTTGTTGCCAATTGGCGGCAACAGTGCCAAAACTTGCGTCTTGTCTTAGGCTAATCCTAATGTAACCAATTAACTGATTGTTTTGATAAATCTCTTGAACCATTGGTTGCAGCTTTGTTTGATATTGTGGCGCAAACAATAAATTGGCAGGCTCAGTTTCGCCAGATTCACTTAAACGGACGCCGTTGGCATCATAAACAACCACATCATGCAGATAGGGATTGGATGCCATTTGCTGAGTGAGTGCTTTGAGTCCTTCCAGTTGATCGTTTTCAATCAGGTAACCTGCTGTTTGCGCCAAGGCTTTTAAAGTCTCTCGCATTAAGACTGAACTTTGTTCAGCAAACAGCTGTTCGCCTTGGCGATCGGTTTGTTGCCACCAGTGGGTCAGCGCTAAAGCACCAATGAATGCGAATACTAATTGCAGGCTTCGGAACATTAATGCTGATTTTTTTCGGCTTTTTACCGTAGATGCTTTCATTTTATCGACAGAACTAACTGACAGGAGTTAACTTTTGTCGGTAGAATGCCAGAGAGACTAATAGAAGTACAGGTGAAACCGTGAGCTTTTTCTGGGACTGGAACCGAGACGGTTCAATACAAGATCGTTTTTTTGAGGTTCTGCCATCGCAATCCACTTGGGATCTAAAGGCAACTGAGCACGGCTTTTCTTTGCAAGCTGCAACTTTGCAACCTGCAGCGATGGTCATGCGATTGTTCGCAGGTACAGTCAATGCCATCATGCTCGATGCGTTGATTCTGGCTTTGCATGAGCATAGTGGGAGGATGCAACTGAAGCTGCATCACGCACATCCACAATTACCTGATGCCGTAGAAATTCGTTTTCAATCTGTAGTGCCAGCTGAAGTCCAGCAGCAAATCAAAGCATTTGCCGCAAGTTGGCAGCTGGAAGTCGTGATCCTGCAAGCCCCTGTGTTACTCAGTCAGCCTGGTTTATTAGTCATGGATATGGATAGCACCGCAATTCAGATGGAATGTATTGATGAAATTGCCAAGTTAGCCGGTGTTGGCGAAAAAGTTGCTGCTATCACTGCTCGTGCCATGAATGGTGAACTTGATTTTGCCATGAGTCTGCGTGAACGCGTGGCGACCTTAGCTGGGGCATCCGAAGACATATTAGCAAGAGTGCTTGCTGACATCCCACTGATGCCAGGGCTTACTGAGTTAGTAAATACGCTGTTAGCGCAAAACTGGCGAGTGATGATTGCTTCTGGTGGTTTTACCTATTTTACTGAAGCCCTGCAACAGCAACTGCATTTAACGGCAACGTTTGCCAACCAGCTTGAAATTGTTGAAGGTAAACTGACAGGCCAAGTGTTGGGGGACATCGTTGATGCGGCTCGTAAAGCTGAGGTGGTCAAGGTACAGGCAGCAAAATATCAGATTGCAGCCAGTCAAACTGTCGCCATTGGGGATGGCGCCAATGATTTGCCGATGTTGGCTTGCGCCGCCTTAGGCGTGGCTTTTCATGCAAAACCGCTCGTGCAAGCGCAAGCGAAAGTCTCGATCCGACAAGGGTCTTTATTGCAGTTATTGTATGCGTTTGATCATGAAGATTGGCGCTTATGAAGCACTCGCAGAGCTCGAACTATCTCGACTTAAAAGCATACAAACTGCACTATCGCAGTTTGATGCCATTTAAAATCATTGAAAATCCGGTGTTGATG
>CAZIPG010000026.1:0-8777 GCA_964540955.1 uncultured Rheinheimera sp. | reverse complement strand
TCTATAGTCAACAAGGCAAAGGTTTTGGCTGTTATCTTGCTGATCATGGCTTTCCCAGTTACTGCGTTGATTTTGCTGGGCGTGGCTTATCGACGCCCAAACTGAAAGAGGGCTTACAGCACTCGCAGCATCAATTAATCACGCAAGATATTCCTGCGCTGATTACATTTTTATATGAAAAATATCAAAAGCCAGTGCATGTAGTTTGTCACTCGTGGGGCGGCGTGGTGTTAGTGGCGAGCTTGTTGCGATTTCCTGAACTCCGCTCCAAAGTAAAGTCCATATTATGTTTTGGTACAAAACGACAAATTACAGTGAAAAGCTGGCAGCGACGCTTACAAATTGACTGGTTTTGGAATCATTTTGCGCCTTGGTTAGCCGCGAAATATGGTTACCTCCCTGCCAAAAAGTTTCGCTTAGGGGCCGATGATGAGCCGCGGCAGTTTTTATTGGATACCATTGCTTGGATTAAACCTTCGAGGTTTCAAGATCCGTTGGATGACTTTGATTATCAAGCTCAAGGACTGCAATTGACAGATTGGCCGCGGAGTCTATTTGTTGCCGCAGTAAATGATAAAATTTTAGGCCATCCGCAAGATGTAAAGCTGTTTATGAATGAGGCAGGGCTTGCGGCAACGGAGTTTCGACTGTTAGGAAAAGCTTATGGCAATCAGGTCGATTATGACCATATTTCGATGTTAACCCATCCCAACGCTCGTCAGGATCATTTTGTGGAGCTGGTTAGCTGGCTGATGCAGGGATCCGCAAAAGTTTAAGTCTATAAATTGGACTAATTGTTGGTTTGTTGTTCTTGGCGTGAGACAAATTCACGGCGTTTTTCGTGTTGCCGTTGAATTTGCTCGGCGGTAACGCCGTATCGCAATAAAATTTCATCACTGATGTCGATCACATCCCCAACACCCACCACACTCCACAGTTCTTCTTCGAGCACTTTGGCTTTGTGAATGGCATAGACGCTGACATAATTCAGCTCTTTATTGATATGTTCAGTATCTGGACGACCAGTGCGAGAGAGGAAAATTTTAAAACAAAACAATAAATCGTTCGCTATGGCATCTTGCACAAAATATTGCCGGGCTGCAGCCGTTTTCAAATCAAAATCGTACTCAGTGACAAAACTTTGTTCGATTTTGTTTTGCCCTTGTCGATAGCGAATGAACAATTCTATGACTTTGGGTGCATCTTGTCGTTTCATTTGTTTTAATAAATTCGCAAAATGCAAATTGGTCGCACTGTTTTTCAGCATCGGCTGTAAATTGAATTTTTGCTGTTTGTCTTGGAAGACGCCCAATAAGCGATGAAGGTTATTGGGTTCAGCCCCACGCCCAATGACATTTAGGTCATAGCGGATACCATGCCGATGAACATAAAATGGGAAGCTGTTTAATGCCTTGACGTACATATTGCGCAGTGCGGTGCCGAGACCCGCAAATTTGGGTGTCTCTTCGGCTAGAGTCAATTTGGCGCGATTACTTTTGATCAGTTGTTCAAAAAATAGCCTGCCTTGATGGGGCGTTTCCCCTTCGATGATCCGTAAATTCATCACTAATTGGCTTTTGCTAACCGCCATGACTTCATATTCGAGATCATTCAAACCATATTTACTGGAGATCTTTTGCATGTCCGGTAAAGCTAACAGCACTTTATCGCCTTTTTGATAAGCAACCGGTTCAGCAACTTCAATTTGCAAGCCTTTACTGGAGAAATCACGGGTAATGGCATCTAGATAATGGCTGGAGTTAATTTTCACTAACACTTTGGTTTTGTATAAAAAACGTCCCTCAGCCCGCAGATTAACATACTGCACGGCGACAGATTCAACAGGAGGGACTTCTTCAAGCTTCGGGTGGCCATAAACTTTAAGTTGAGCCAATAAAGACTCATCGAATCGAATTTGCTGATAAAGGGCAGTACTTTCTTGGCTTGTGATATCGGTTAAACACGCTATATATCGGAAGTCTTGAATCATACTTTGCACCAGTTGTGGTGGTGGTTGATTCAATTTACTGATTTCTGAATCTGCGGTATCAGGTAAGGATAACAACATATGAGCATCCGCTGGATGCGTGCGATGAACAACCAAGTGAAAGACGCGCCAGCTATTTTTTTGCGCTCCAAAACCAAAGAAAACATCCTGTAGCTGTGGAGTATTTGCTAATTCATCCGCGGTGGCGGAGTAATAATAAAGTTTACCTTTGGCAGCATGAGTAAATGTATAGAGAATAGTGGCTCGTTCCACAGGCGCTTTTGCCAAACAGCTTTTTAAGCGTTTGCCAGCAAGGATTTGGATCAAAGTGGATAATTGGCGTTCATCTTGGAAATACTGCACGATTTGGCGGTTATTTTCTGTAGTTAAAGCGCAAGTTGGGACTGGGAGTCCCTCACGAACAGAGATGAATACAGGTAGAGAGCTAATCCGCGGTAAATAGAATTGCTCGTACCCTTTAACCACAACTGCATCCAGGGTGTTGTCGAGATTGACCTTATAACGCCTTTTGTTGCCGTTGATAAAGTTTTTCAGGAATTCAACGAAGGATTGATTTTCCTCTGCGACGATGCGTTTGACTCGCACATACTGGGAGCGTTCGACAATTTCACTGTCGATGACCTCATACTTGACGCCATTATTGGTTCCTAAGGCGAATTCTTGCTCTAAGCCACGAAAGAAAATGGCAATTTTTTGCCCACTTTGTAATCGTCGGGTATTCGGGATTTTTAATTTGCTGCCTGAAACTGACAAATCCACAGTGCTGCCCAGAAATTGTTCACCATCTTCCAGAGCAATCTCAATGTCGATGATAAAATTCATCCGTTCTTCGCCACGACTACAGTAGCTGGCAAATTGGATCAGCGATGGGCCTTTTTTCTCTTCTTCGATTTCTTCGGTTGCCGACTCTTTTGCGACAAGAGGAGTCCCTGAGATGGCAGCTTGAAGTCGTTGACTGGTTTCTTGTTGGTGGCGAACGCGATAATTATTATCGGTATTGGTCACTTCTTCGTAGAGGCCTAGGGTGTATTGTCCATAGCGCTTAAGACCTCGCTCAAAGGTCTTAATCGCCATGTCATCCATATAGTGAGTTTTGCCTTTATGTTCATAAGGTCTCACCTCACCATCAACTTTACCCCGTAAATCGATATAATATCCGCAAGGTTGACCCAGCCGCTTTAACTCCATCTTCAGCAAGAATTGCTTTGGTTTTGGCATTTCAGCAGTCAAAATATTAAAGACTTCACTAAACTCACTAGTGTTTAGTAAAGGTTTTAACCGCTCAATGATGCCCGCAAAGGGTTGTAAATCTGCTGTGGTCATTCTGCTCAAGTCGGCGGCCAATCAGCCACTTCATGTGTTAAGATAATTTTTTAAAGCAACAATTATACCAATCGAAATTAATCTATAAGATTATTAAAAAACTGACAAGATAAGCGACGGCTTAAATGTTTAAGGTGATAGTTTTTATCATATTTTGTCAGTGAGAGTAGCATGTGATTGGTGATTTAGATATCCGATTTCGAGGATGAGATGGCGAAAATTAAAAGTGCTTACGTCTGTAATGATTGCGGTGCGGATTTCATGCGCTGGCAAGGTCAATGCACAGAGTGTGGGGCATGGAATACGATCAGCGAAGTGCGGATGGCCCAGGTCAGCCCGAAAAATCGCCGTGATGGTGGCGGCTATGCCGGAGCTACGGCCGCGCAAATCGTGCGGCTCGATCAGGTCGACTTGCAGGAAGTTCCCCGGTTTAGTTCTGGTTTTGCCGAATTTGATCGAGTGCTTGGCGGTGGCATAGTGCCTGGCTCCGCTATTTTGATTGGCGGAAGCCCAGGTGCGGGTAAAAGTACACTGTTGCTGCAAATTATGTGTGGTTTGGCCGGGCAAGGCCCTGCATTGTATGTCACTGGTGAAGAATCTTTACAGCAAGTGGCCATGCGTGCGCACCGTTTAGGATTGCCAACAAATCAGTTAAAAATGCTGGCGGAAACTCAAGTGGAGACCATTTGCCAGCTAGCTTTAGCAGAAAAACCGCGGATCATGGTGATTGATTCAATTCAAGTGATGCAAATGGCGGATATTCAAAGTGCGCCGGGAAGTGTTTCGCAAGTAAGGGAAAGCGCCGCTTATTTGACTCGATTTGCTAAGCAACAACAAATTGCCGTCATTATGGTAGGACATGTCACCAAAGATGGTTCGTTGGCTGGACCCAAGGTTTTAGAACATTGTATTGATTGTTCTGTGCTCTTAGATGGCGATTCTGATAGCCGTTTCCGAACTTTGCGAGGTCATAAAAATCGCTTCGGTGCAGTGAATGAATTGGGTGTTTTTGCCATGACAGGGCAAGGGATGCGGGAAGTGAAAAACCCGTCAGCTATTTTTTTGAATCGCGGTAAAGAGGAAGCGCCAGGTTCATTAGTCATGGTGTTGTGGGAGGGGACACGGCCACTGTTGGTGGAAATCCAAGGACTTGTGGATTACTCGGCGCTCAATAACCCTCGTCGAGTGACTGTGGGGATGGAGCAAAACCGCTTATCGATGTTGTTGGCGGTCATGCATCGCCATGCAGGCATTCAAATGTCGGATCAGGATGTGTTTGTTAATGTGGTCGGTGGCGTCAAAGTCAACGAAACAGGGGCCGATTTAGCCACCCTCATCGCTTTAGTGTCGAGCTTTCGCAATAAAGTCTTGCCGATGGATTTAGTAGTGTTTGGTGAGGTGGGTCTATCTGGCGAAATTCGACCTGTACCAAGTGGCCAAGAACGGTTAAGAGAAGCGGCTAAACATGGCTTTAAACGTGCCATCGTTCCTATTGCCAATGTGCCGAAAGAAGCCATTGAGGGCATGGTCGTCGTGGGGGTCAGCAAACTCACTGAAGCACTGGAAGCACTTTGATTGCCTGCAAATTGGCAAGTGTGGGTCAACTGCCTAGTTGGAGGCTTTGCTACTTCACATGATTGGACCGGATTGCCAGAAGTTCGCAAGACATCGCTAGTTTTATCCAGCGAATTGAAAACAACTTGAATGACATGGAAAAACAAAAAAACCGCAGCTGCGGTTTTTTTGAGGATGCCCCGTGAGGGATTGAAAATGTCCCTTGAGGGATTTAGTTGGAGTGTATAACGCGCTTAGCTTTTTTGGCCTTGAAAATTTAACTCAAGGACAGCCTTGGCATCATCACGCAATTTGGTCAAACCAAGCTCGTTATAGCTATAGACCATTAGCTCGAGTGCTTTTGGCACTAAAGGCGAATCACGGTAAAATTCAACGACATACCGTGCGCGGTTTGCTGCCGCTAAATGGGCGCCGCGACGTGAGTAATAATCCGCGATCAACAATTCATGACGAACCAGTTTTTCTTTGATTTCAATCATTTTACTTTTACCGTCGGCCGCATAACGACTTTGCGGGTAGGTATTAGTTAAGATTTTTAAATCTTCAAAAGCTTGTTTGGTGCTCGCCATGTCGCGATCAGCGCGGTCAATGCCAAAGAAAGATTGGAAGGAATTTGCATCACTACGGATGTTATTCACAGCTCGCATGTAATAAACATAATCCAAGTCTGGATGATTTGGATTCAACCGAATGAAGCGGTCGATACTGGCTAAGGCCTGTTTAATATCGCCTGATTGTGTATAAGCGTAAATTAAATCTAGTTGAACTTGTCGAGAAATTGGGCCGAAGGGATATTGGCTCTCCATTTGCTTGAGCAATTCAATCGCTCGACCATATAAGCCATTATCTAAAACCATCTTGGTTTCATTGTAAGCTTGTTGCGCCGTTTGGTTGGTATTGACCAACTGGTCTTGTTCTTTCTTCGCTGCACAGCCAGAAATGACTGCAGATAGACATAAAATGGCAAAAATTTTCGCTTTCATTGAAAAATCCACTACTACTTCAGCTGATTGGCTGTTTAGTCGCTCATAAAATCGTTAAAATAGATAGAATACACCGATTCTACCCCAGACTGTTCGGGTATGCACACAGGATAACTGGTTCCGCCATGACAAAACAGATAAAACTTACAGAAATTGTACCTGATCATCTATTCGGCAAACGATTAGATCAGGTACTTGCCGAAATGTTCCCTGATTATTCAAGATCTCGGATAAAAGAATGGATTTTGGCAGGTTGGGTCAATGTCAACCATCGGATGTGTGATACCCCGCGGGAAAAGTTGTTGGGTGGAGAGCACATCGAAATTAACGCCGAGTTACCAGAAGATGAGCGTTTTGATGCTGAGCCTATTGAATTAAACATCGTTTATGAAGATGAGCATATTCTCGTTATCAATAAGCCTGCTGGTTTAGTGGTTCATCCGGGTGCTGGTAACCATGACGGCACTTTACTCAATGCGCTGCTGCATCATTGCCCTGGTATTGCTGAAGTTCCGCGGGCAGGTATTATCCATCGTTTGGATAAAGACACTACCGGTTTGATGGTGGTGGCGAAAACTATTCCTGCGCAAACTCACTTGGTTGAGATGATGCAAAATCGTGAAATTACGCGAGAATACGAGGCCATTGCTCATGGCGCTATGACTGCTGGTGGTATGGTTGATGAGCCGATTGGTCGTCATCCAACCAAACGCACGCATATGGCCGTCACCTCTAGTGGTAAGCCTGCCGTGACGCACTATCGTGTGATGGAAAAATTCCGTAACCATACGCGCTTACGCTTACGTTTAGAAACCGGTCGGACTCACCAAATTCGTGTGCATATGACATATATCAACTATCCGTTGGTTGGCGATCCAGTGTATGCCGGAAGACCGCGTCCACCGCGGAAAGCTGATGAAAAGTTATTAGCCGTGCTGCGTGGTTTTAAACGCCAAGCTTTGCATGCTGCAATGCTGAGACTTGCCCACCCAATAACGTTGGAATTATTAGAGTGGCATGCACCTATTCCTCAAGACATGGTGGAATTAACCCTCGCGTTGCGCGAGGATACTGCCATCCACGGCATGGAAAATCACTAATATGACTGCAACGCCTCGCGATTGGCTGATCCCTGATTGGCCTGCACCAGCTTGGTTGAAAGCGATATCAACTACTCGAACGGGTGGGAGCTCGCAAGGCGTTTTTGCTAGTTTAAATCTAGGTGACCATGTTGGGGATGACCTTGAGCATGTCAAAGCTAATCGGGCTTTTGTGGCGGAAACTTTAAAGTTACCCGCCACTATCGCATGGTTATCCCAAGTTCATGGCACCGCTGTTTTAGATGTAGCCGACTGGCAAGGTGAGGTCGTGCAGGCAGATGCTAGTTTTAGCCGGAATCCTCAGCAAGCTTGCGTTGTCATGACGGCAGATTGTCTACCGGTATTATTCTGTTGCCTGCAAACGCGTCAAGTGGCAGCTGCCCATGCCGGTTGGCGCGGTCTTTGTGATGGCGTGTTGGAGCAAACCCTCTCTACTTTTTCCACCCCTGACAGGGTGATGGCTTGGCTGGGGCCTTGTATTGGGCCGACTGCTTTTGAAGTCGGTGCCGATGTTCGGACAAAATTTGTGTTGCAGCAGCCTGAAGCTGCTGCTTTTTTTACGCCGGCACAGCAAAACGATAAATGGTTTGCTGATTTGGCAGGGCTTGCTCGCTTGCGTCTTCAGCTTGCTGGAGTCAGTGCAGTTTATGGCGGTGAGCATTGTACTTTTAGCAATCCTGCCCGTTTTTTTTCCTATCGCAGAGATGGTCAGACTGGTCGCATGGCTAGTTTAATTTGGACCACAGCAGAGTCGACTTAACTTTTTTTGACACAAGTCAAATTTTTGACGTTCATTGCTTGAATTTCCAACAATTGCTCCCCATCTTATCAGCAAAGAGTTTTCCGTCAGGAGTTCACTATGCGTTTAGAGCGATTTACCAGTAAATTTCAAGAAGCCATTGCTTCGGCTCAGTCCTTAGCTTTAGGTCGCGATCATCAATTTATTGAACCTGTCCATTTACTGCATGCCATGCTAAACCAAGATGGCGGTTCCGTCAGGGATTTGCTCAGTAAAATTGGCGTCAATCTCAACGAGCTTCGTTCCAAAGTCAGTCAGGCAATTGAGCGGTTACCGCAAGTGCAGGGGATCGGCGGTAATCTACAACTGTCTGCGGGCATGATCAATTTGCTTAACCTTTGCGATAAGTTGGCGCAAAAACGCAAAGACCAATTTATCTCAAGTGAACTGTTTGTCTTGGCGGCTGCAGAAGATAACGGTGAACTTGGCAATATTTTGCGGCAATTAGGTGCGCATAAAGAGCGCGTTGAATCAGCGATTGAACAGTTGCGCGGTGGACAGAAAGTGGATGATGCCAACGCTGAAGATACCCGCCAGGCCTTAAGTAAATACACGATTGATTTAACGGCCCGAGCTGAGGCCGGCAAATTAGATCCGGTCATTGGCCGCGATGAAGAAATCCGTCGTTGTATTCAAGTTTTACAACGTCGCACTAAGAATAATCCAGTGCTTATTGGTGAACCTGGTGTTGGTAAAACGGCCATCGTTGAAGGCTTAGCGCTGCGCATCATCAACAAAGAAGTGCCTGAAGGGTTAAAAAATAAACGCGTATTGTCATTGGATTTGGGCGCTTTATTAGCAGGAGCCAAATACCGCGGGGAATTCGAAGAGCGTTTAAAAGCGGTGTTATCTGAGCTTGCTAAAGAAGAAGGGCAAGTGATCCTATTTATCGATGAAATTCATACCATGGTTGGCGCTGGTAAAGCAGATGGGGCCATGGATGCGGGCAATATGTTAAAACCAGCCCTGGCGCGCGGCGAGTTACATTG
>CAZIPG010000025.1:4872-22310 GCA_964540955.1 uncultured Rheinheimera sp. | reverse complement strand
CGACTGTAGTGCGCAAGATGTCAGTCGCACTGAATTGTTCTTAGTCGAAGGGGATTCTGCAGGCGGTTCAGCCAAACAAGCCCGCGATCGCGAATATCAAGCGGTGATGCCACTGCGCGGTAAAATTTTGAATACTTGGGAAGTTGAGTCTGAGCAAATCTTGGCTTCGCAAGAAGTCCATGACATTTCAGTTGCGATTGGCATGGATCCGAACTCAGCCGATTTAAGCCAATTACGCTACGGTAAAATTTGTATTTTGGCGGATGCGGATTCCGATGGTTTGCACATAGCCACGTTATTATGTGCGTTGTTTATGCAGCATTTCCGCTCTCTAGTTGATGCCGGCCATGTGTATGTCGCGATGCCGCCTCTCTATCGCATCGATATCGGCAAGGATGTGTATTACGCCTTAGATGAAGAAGAGAAAAATGGCATTCTCGATCGGATCGAAGCTGAGAAGAAACGCGGCAAAGTGAATGTGCAGCGTTTCAAAGGTTTGGGTGAAATGAACCCACTGCAATTGCGTGAAACCACTATGGATCCTAATACTCGCCGCTTGGTGCAGCTCACTATTGATGATTTACGCCAGACCATTGAGATGATGGATATGTTATTGGCGAAAAAACGGGCGAATGATCGGAAAGACTGGTTAGAAACCAAAGGAGATCGCGCCATCGTAGTGGTTTGATCTGTGAAGTTCGGTATACTGGTTTTTTGCTCAATTATGCAATTTGGTTGAATTATTATAATGAAAAAGAACTTTTTGCCTTGGTTGGTATTTGCATCGACGCTGCTGGTCAATGTGCCTATTGCAGCGGAAGAGCCGGTGATCGCGACACCTGAAAGTTCGAAGCAGGTGCTTAACCTGCCGGATTGGTTGTTGGAGATCCAACAAAAAAAATACCAAAAGCCACAGCAAATGCTGCAAATTGCGCTCGCCAAAGAAGCTGAATCCAGTAATTGGTCGTTAGAAATGCAAGCGGTCTATATCAATGAACTTGCCAGTTTATATGAGGTATTGGGCAGGCATCGCGACCAATTATTAATTGCCGAACGTGGTTTAAACCTTGTGCCAGATACCGAAAATAGAACCAAAATTGAATTATTATTCAGTATTGGCTTTGCTTTGGAAATGCATCGGGAATATAGCCAAGCCAATGAATACTATGAAAAAGGCATGGCTTTAGCCAAAAAATTGAATGATGAGAAAATGCAGATCCATGGTTTATTGAATTTAGCCGCCATGCTGCAGGAAGATTATCAAGAAGAAGAAGCGTTGGTGATGTTAAAAGACGCTTATAACCGAGCTCATCAGTTAAAAGATAAAGAAATGATGGCTGCAGTCAATGCTGAACTTGGCTTGATGTATGCTGGGATTGGTAGTGATGAAGAAGCGAAGAATTTATTAGAAGAGTCTTATCGGTTATATGATGAGTTAGGCTGGGACAAAGCAAAAATTGCGGTCTGGTATAACCTGGCATCCACTTACCGCTATATCAACCGTGCCGATCAAGCCGTTGTGTTATTTGAACAAATGCTCAAGCAAAGTTTACTTGATGAAGATCCGGTCAATCTTTATTTTGCTTATATGGGCCTTGCGACTTCGCATCGTCAATTAAAACGCTTTGATTTGGCAGTGAGTTATTTGGAAAAAGCCGAAGTACATCTGCCGCACTTGCAATCGACTTTTCAGCTGAGCGTCCACCATTTTGAAAAAGCACTCATTTATCGCAGCATCGGGCAAACCAGCCTTGCGATGCAAGAAATTAATTTAGCTAGTGAACAATTGCAGTCGGACAAGAATGTTTCGGATAAATTCTATCGTCTGCATTTTGAAGAGTTTCGTGCCAGACTTTATGCCGACTTGGGCGAATTCGATAAGGCGTACATCACACTCAATAAATTTTTCCGAGATTATGTGGCGTTGCAAGACGACAAACGGGAACTGCAAGTACAAAAGCTTCGGTTAGGTTTTGATGCCGAACGGCAAAAAGCCAAAAATGAATTATTGAAAAAAGACAATGAGTTGCAAGCATTGCGTTTGCAAGATATTGAACGGAACCGCCAACTGCAATATATGTGGATTGGCGTATTTGCGTTAACGACTTTGGTTTTATTCACCTTATTGGTATGGCAATGGCGGCGGCGTCGGAAATCTCAGCCTGCGAATTAACGGTATTATAGGATTTTATGACTGACATCATTTTAACTGCAGATGGCGTAGAACAACGGCCTCTGCGCTCCTTCACCGAAGAAGCGTATCTCAACTATTCTATGTACGTCATCATGGATCGGGCCTTGCCGCATATTGGCGATGGCTTGAAACCGGTGCAACGCCGAATTGTCTATGCGATGTCAGAGCTTGGCTTATCTCACCTTGCTAAATATAAAAAATCGGCGCGTACAGTGGGTGACGTTTTAGGTAAATTCCATCCGCATGGCGACTCAGCCTGTTATGAAGCTATGGTGTTAATGGCGCAGCCGTTTTCATATCGCTATCCATTGGTTGACGGTCAAGGCAACTGGGGCGCACCTGATGATCCAAAATCGTTCGCAGCGATGCGTTATACCGAAGCGAAATTATCGCGCTTTAGTGAAGTGCTGCTCACGGAACTAGGCCAAGGCACGGTCGATTGGATCCCCAATTTTGATGGCACTTTGGATGAACCTAAAGTATTGCCAGCGCGGTTACCGCATATTTTACTCAATGGCGTCACCGGGATTGCTGTGGGCATGGCAACGGATATTCCGCCGCATAATGTCCGTGAAATTGCTGATGCCGCTTGTCATGTGCTGGATAATCCACAGGCTTCAGTCACTGATTTATTGCAATATGTCAAAGGCCCAGACTATCCGACGGATGCAGAAATTATCACGCCTGCGCATGAACTTGCCGCTATTTATGAAACAGGCCGTGGCAGTATCCGCATGCGGGCAATTTACAGCCAAGAAGATGGCGATATCGTGATCACCGCGTTACCGCATCAAACCTCTGGTGCCAAAGTGCTTGAGCAAATTGCTGCGCAAATGAATGCGAAAAAATTGCCGATGGTTTCTGATTTACGCGATGAATCAGACCATGAAAGCCCTTGTCGGATTGTGATTGTGCCGCGCTCTAATCGCATTGATGTTGAGCAGTTGATGCAACATTTATTCGCAACCACTGATTTAGAAAAATCCTATCGTGTGAATTTAAATATCCTCGGGCTTGACCAAAAACCGCGGGTGAAAAACTTACTGGAAATTCTCAGTGAATGGTTAGTGTTCCGTCGCGAAACGGTGCGCCGGCGTTTGCAGTATCGTTTAGACAAAGTCCTCGACCGTATCCATGTATTAGAAGGTTTATTAATTGCCTTTTTAAACATCGATGAAGTCATTCGCATCATCCGGGAAAATGACGAACCCAAGCCGGTGTTAATTGCTCATTTTGGCATTACTGAACGTCAAGCTGAAGCTATCCTAGAGTTGAAACTTCGTCATCTTGCCAAACTGGAAGAAATGAAAATCCGTGGTGAGTTGGATGAGTTATCGAAAGAGCGCGATCATTTACAAAGTATTTTAGGCTCAGAAACTAAACTGACGAAGCTTATCCGTGATGAACTTAAAGCCGATGCGCTGAAATATGGCGATGACCGCCGGAGTCCGTTGGTCGCTCGCGGTGAAGCCAAAGCATTGACAGAAAAAGAATTGTTACCAAGCGAAGCGGTGACCGTGGTGCTGTCTGAAAAAGGCTGGGTGCGCTGTGCTAAAGGTCATGATGTCGATGGCAATTCGTTGCAGTATAAAGCGGGGGATGGTTTTAAATCTTCAGCCACAGGCCGCAGCAATCAATATGCCGCCTTTATCGACAGCAGTGGTCGCAGCTTCGCGGCCGAAGCGCACGATTTACCCTCAGCCCGTGGCCAAGGCGAACCGCTGACTGGACGCTTCCAAATGGTGGCGGGCGAAACCTTCGAGCATGTGCTGATGGCGGATGATCAGCAGCAATTGCTGTTAGCCTGTGATGCGGGTTATGGCTTTGTCGCCACCTTTGCCGATTTAATTAGCCGCAACAAAGCCGGTAAAGCGTTATTAAGTTTGCCAACGGGCGCCAAAGTCTTAACGCCGTTGGCCATTAAATCGCCAGAAACCGACCAAGTGGTCGCCATTTCGAATGAAGGCCGCATGTTGGTATTCCCAATTGCTGAATTACCGAAACTCAGCAAAGGCAAGGGCAATAAAATCATCAGTATTCCATCGGCTCGGGCGGCCAGTCGTGAAGAGTATGTGAAGATTTTGGCAGTTGTTCCCGCCGATAGCGGGATTACCTTGGTGGCAGGCAAACGGAAAATGACCATCAAAGCTGCTGATCTGACGCATTATGTTGGTGAACGTGGCCGTCGAGGTAATAAACTCCCCCGCGGTTTACAGCGGATTGATGAGCTGTTAGTCGGCGAAGTTGCCAGCTCAGAAACCGAGTGATAACAATAAGGCGGTCAGCGTGTCGTGCTAACCGCCTTTTTATGGCAAAATTGCGTCCGCTTGCGACAGATCAAACCAGCCCAGCCCATCAACCCCGTTATACTGGACACTCTTAAAGTGTCGAGGAATTTCCGTGTTAGCAGTCATTCGTTTATTTTTATTGACCTTATTTATTGTCGTGGCGTCGACCATTGGCATTTTGATTTGTATCGTTCGACCATTTCATCGGGATAACGTCGGTTTATTCTCGAAATGGTATGGCAAAGCATCTGTGATCTTTGGTGTCAAAGTTGAAATTCGGCAAAAACCGTCATCAAGTGCGGCGATGCCTTGTGTGTTTTTAGCCAATCATCAAAACAATTATGATTGATTTACCATCAGTGGCGCGCTTATTCCTGGCACTGTCACTATTGGTAAAAAAAGTCTGAAGTGGATCCCATTTTTTGGCCAACTATATTGGTTAGCCGGCAATATTTTGATTGACCGCGGTAATAAATCGAAAGCGGTCGGCACCATGCAAGGTGCAGTTGATCGGATCAATCAGGACAAAGTGTCCGTCTGGGTATTCCCTGAAGGCACGCGCAGTTACGGCCGAGGTTTATTACCTTTTAAAACGGGCGCTTTTCATATCGCGCAACAAGCTGGCGTGCCGTTAGTCGCCATTTGTATGAGTTCGACACACGGTAAAATCAACTTAAACCGTTGGAATAACGGCAAGGTCATCATTGAATTCTTGGAGCCTGTCTACCCAGAAGAATTGGCAGTCCCTGTGCGTGAGCTGGCCGAACAATTACGACAAATGATGTTAACGAAAATTGCTGAACTTGATACTGAGCTAGCGAGCGATTACACTTCGCAATCTACAACTGTCACAGGATAATCTAGATGGAAAACTGGCGCGAATTTACCGAAGAAACCGTGAATGCTTTGTTGGAAGACGGTAGCGATCCGGATGCGGAATACACCATCGAACACCATTTTTACCATGTCGATTTTGCCCGTTTGGAAAAAGTTGCGGTTGAAGTTTTCAAATTAGGCTTTGAAGTGACTGACGCGGAAGAAGTCGAATTCGAAGACGGCGGCAGTGCTTGGGTATTTGATGCGATCCGTGAACAGTCTTTGGATGCTGAAAGCATCACTGCTGACGCGATTAAATTAGAAGCGCTTGCGCAGAAATTTGGCGTTGAATATGACGGCTGGGGCACCTATTTTGAAGGTGACGAAGAATTTGACGAAGACGATGAAGAGTAATCTTTATTGCATCTGATGAGAAAGGAGCTTCGGCTCCTTTTTTGTTTTTTTGCACGATGTGCTGGAAATTCTTTTGTTAAGCTAATTTTTAAAACTAAAGAATTAGTTGATTAATTTTTCTTCTTCATTTAGTCTTCTACTAATTAATTAGTAGAAGACTATCAAACCATGGCTCGACAAAAATCCACTGAACTCACGCCTGCCGAACAAAAAATCATGCAGTTGCTTTGGCAACAAGGAGCACTGACTGTTCGTGCTATTTGCGATCTGCTCAATCAAGAGCAGGCGGTGGCTTATACGACAGTGCAAACGTTATGTCGGATTTTGCATGACAAGGGGCACGTCAGTTGCGAAAAACAAGGCAAGGCTTTTGTTTACCAAGCGCTGACCGTACAGCAAGAAGCAAGAACTCAAGCGTTAACCGCGCTGTTGAAGAAATTCTTTGGCGGTTCACCTGCCTTGTTAGCCCAGCATTTAATCAGTGAGCCTGGTTTATCTGATGAGTTAGCTGAGCAGTTGCAAGCGAAAATCGATCAAGCTGCAGTTCGGTCCTCATTCGAGAATTCAGTTGCTGGGGGGCAGGCTTGTAACCTTGACAACGTCACAGCCGCAACAGACTCAACTGTGTCAGCCGCGCAGGCAAGCAAACCCGCGAAATAACAACATGAAAGCTTCATTGCCAGGAGGCCGAGATGCTTGAAGTCAGTTGGTTCGGATTCTACATGCTCTTGCACATGGCCATTGCGTTATTGCTGATCCCCTTGCTGTTGTTGTTGAATCAAATTTACAAGCTGCAACCCTTCATCATGCTGAAATTGTGGTCTGTTGCCGCTGGCTTAGTCATCATGCTGCCGGTGATTCTGTTGCAACCTTGGGCTTTAGATCGTCAGGTGTTGCCTTGGTTTCATGGCCAAATACAGCAGCTGTCTGGCGCTCCAGTGATCCAGACCAGAGCCAGTGGTGGTTTTGGCGAGCAGGCCGTAAACCTAGTTGACGAAGCGCAAGTAACTAGCGCACATGTATCCATAACGCCATTAGACGAGAATAGAGAACCAGCAAGCGCACTGTCGAATTTTGCAAACGGTGGCGAGGAGCACCCAGTCACCGAATATCGTTGGCCTTGGTTATCGCAAATGTTGTATTTGCTAGGCCCAGGTGCTTGGTTGTGGTGGTTAGTGCCACTTGGCATCTTGCTCAAAGGCTTTGGTGTTTTGCGGCGTTATCAAGCTACGCAACAAGTAAAAAGGCAAAGTTTGCCTTTAAATGCACTGCTAGCTCCTGAGCAGGCGCTGCGAATTGAACAGCGATTGCAAACTTGGCTGCAGCAAAAAGCAGTGCTCTCGGGCCAAAGCCGAATACCTGAGCTACGAGTTCATCCGAATTTGCAAAGTGCCATGTTGCTCGGATTGCGTCAGCCGGCCATTATGCTGCCGAGCAGTTACCTGAGTTTATGCAGCGAGCCAGAGCTAGACTACATCTTGCTACATGAAGCCACTCATTGGCAGCAACAAGATTTGCAGGCTTTTGTGCTTGAACAAATGCTGGGGTGTTTGCTGTGGTGGAGCCCATTTTGGCGAGTGTTCAGTAAAGAATTGGAGCGTTGGCGTGAGCTGCGCTGTGATGCAATGGTCAGTCAGTGCGTTGAAGATCCTTTGGCGTATGCCCAAACTTTATTAAATTGTGCGAAAAAGCAGCGTCCAATTGACAGGTCGAGACATTCCAGGTGGCCACTCCTGATGCAATCTTGGCTGCAACCAACGTTGTTAACTTTACGGATCGACGCGTTATTAGTGCAACAAGCGCCGCGGAAACAGTGGCATTCTTGGCTGCTGGTCGTCGGTTTATTGTTTGGCAGCCTCTGTTTATTGGCGCTGGCAAAACGTTGGCAACTGGCAGATTTGCCTGCGCAACATGCCCAAATTGGCTTAAGCCAGCTCAAACCTTTGTCGGTGTTACTGAGTGCTGTGCGTAGTGGTGATCGACAACAGGTCGCACTCCTGATTGCGCAAGGTGCGCCTTTGAACTTGGCAATGCCAGGGCAGGGCAGCCCATTGATGGTCGCGGTCAGTCTTGGTGACAGGGCGATGGTTGAGCAACTGTTAGCACTAGGCGCTGATGTTGAAGTCAGTAGTCGCGGTGATGGCAACCCGCTCATTATCGCAGCCATGCGAGGGGATTTGCCTTTAGCTGAACGTTTGCTCAAGGCTGGCGCTCATGTTAACGCTGTGGTGCTTGCCGATGAAACGCCTTTGATCAATGCCAGTTTTAGGGGCGACATTGCCATGGCTGAACTGTTGTTAGCCCATGGCGCCGATATTAATTTGCATGTGGAAACTCCATTGTCGGATGGGCCTGAAATGCGTTCTGCGCTCAGCCGTGCCCGCAGTGCAGAAATGCGCAACTTCCTGCTAGAGCGGGGGGCCCGCTGATGCCGCCATAACCCTGTAATTCACTTTTCCTTGGCTAAAACATGGTCTTTGCACATGCGTATTTGCGCGTGAAGGGCCTCTTTTATCCAAAATTTACTGTCAACATGTGTACCAAGGCTCAATGATCAGGAGTTGTTATGAAATTAGGATTTTTTCGGATGTTACGCGGATTTGGTTTGTTTATCCTTGCGGTGTTCAGTCTAATTGGCTTGGGTGTATTCGGCTACTTTTCGCTGGGTTGGCAGTCGATCCCCACGTCAGTGCCGAGCAATAATCAGCTTTACCAGCCTCTATTTTTAGATGCTGCAGCGCAAGCATTGCAAGCGATGCAGCAGGCGCAACAACAGCAGCAATTACCCGCGTTGACCGCAGCCGTCGGCTATCGAGGACAACTGATTTGGACCGGGGCTGTTGGTTATGCGGATGTTGCCCAAGGTCAAGCGGCGACAGAGCGAAGCCAATTTCGTATTGGCAGTACTTCCAAGGCGGTCACTGCAACTGCTTTAGCGCGTGCAGTTGCTGCTGGTCAGTTGGATTTGGATGCGCCGATTTCGAGCTATCATCGAGCGCTCCCCAATCCGTTATGGCAACGATTCACTGTGCGGCAATTAATGTCGCATACGGCTGGCTTGCCCGGTTATGAGCAAAACACCGATTGGTTAGGGGCCATTCGCACGCTGCATAAACAACATCATTATGCGGATGTTGATGATAGTCTGGATTTATTCGACAGTGCCAAATTGATGTATCCGGCTGGCGAGCAATTTTTGTATAGCTCCTTCGATGTCAATTTGGCCAGTAGCGTGTTACAGCATGCGGTGAAGCGGCCATTTTTGGATTATGTTGCAGCTGAAGTTAGCATGCCTCTGCAGCTATCGAGCTTAAAAGCTGCAGGGGAAAACTACCCAGCACAAGTGCAGTTTTATCAGCAACGAAGCGATGGCCAAATCAAACCACACTGGCCGGTTGATTTGTCGCAGAAATGGGCGGGCGGTGGCATGGCAGCAAGCTCACAAGATTTAGTGCGGCTTGGCATGGCCTGGCTTGATCCCCAATTCATTCCTAGCCATATACAACAACAGTTTTGGACCAAGCAACGCCTCAATAATGGCGAAATGAACCCACAAAATTATGCGCTTGGTTGGCGGGTTAGCCAGCGCAACTTTTTCTACTGTGACGAGAAAAATACGCTCAATAAAGAAATTATTTGGATACATCACGGTGGTGTTTCCGATGGCGCACAAAGCTGGTTGGTGATTTATCCGCAGTATCAACTGGTGCTGGCGATGAATACCAACACCGTGAAAGAAAATTATTGCGACTTTGCCGGCCAAGCCGCCGCAATCGTTCGACCCTTCATGCAGCAGATTGCCCCGGAGTTGTTTACAAATAGTCTCTAGTTTGAGAGTCATTAATCACCAGAGATTCGTGTTGAGTTGCTTTTGTAGTCAGAACGATTCAATTGCGGATCGTCATACCGAACAGCTCAACGCAAAATGGGCATTTGAGTTGAGATAACGAGTATTTATATTTTAATCCAATCCGAAATTGGTCAATAAAAAAACAAAAAATTCTAAAGAATTCTCTGGCAGAAATTTCGACGCGAACTATGGTTTATTAAATCTTAATCGTTTTTTGAGTGATTGACTGTCTGCAAGGGCATTCAATGGACTGCTCTAGATTGTCAGAACTCCGTGATTCTATCGGAGGCCTTTATGGCATTGGTAAAAAAAGCCGGAAGTAATTCAACAACTTCAGAAATTAGCAAACCAACCGCAACAGTTTCCCGAGATGCAGAAGCGCAACGGCGTCGCGCACGCACGCTGGCAAAACAGCAGCAGGCTGCAGAGAGAATTGCCACGGCCACAGCACAATTATCCTCTGGAATTACCGAGGCTGCTGCTGCATCTGAAGAATTACGCCGAGCTTCTGATTTAATTGCTTCAGGTGCTGAAGAGTCTGCTGGTGCAGCGCAAGAATCATTGCAGGCATTTAAACAAGTCACTCAATCGATTAATAAGCAGTTAGATAATGCAAACCTTAGCCAAACCAAAAGTGAAATCGTACAGCAATTAATTCAACGAACAAGTGATGATATCAGTCGATTGATCGCAAATGTTGGGATCGCTGCTGCTCGCCAAACTGCATCAGTACAACAAGTGGTCGAATTAGAAAAACAAGCCGCTAATATTGGCGATATAGTGAAAGCTGTCGTTCGTATAGCTGATCAAACGAACTTACTAGCCTTAAATGCCGCAATTGAGGCCGCAAGAGCAGGAAAACATGGCAAAGGCTTTGCGGTAGTCGCGGATGAAGTACGAACCTTAGCTGAGACGTCAGAAAAAAGTGCCAAACAAATTCAAGATTTAGTTGGACAGATTCAAGCTGAAGTGAAGGGAATCGCTGATGGTATTAATCAGTCAGCGAGTAACGTCAATGCAGAGATGGAGAAAGGTAAATCAATTAGCGGTATGCTCGAGCAGATTCGTCAGGAAATTGGTGAGGTCGTAAAAGGTATTCAAGATATCGCGTCAGGTGCGCAGCAATCGAATGATGCAGCCAATCAAGCCTTGCGCGGGGCCGAGGAAATTGCAGCTTCTGCCGAACAGCAATCGGCTGCAGCGGAAGAAACCGCTAAAACTGTTAATGAGCAAGCGCAAGCATTAGCGGAAAGCGAAAAAGCGGCACAAGATTTGTCCGATATCGCGGATGATTTAAAAAATTCAACCAATGTTGCCAAAAGTGCTGAAGATGTCGCGTCTAGTGCAGAAGAATTATCATCCGCGGTACAAGAGCTCAATCGCGCAGCCGCACAAATAATGACGGCAATTGAGCAGATCAGGCGTGGGGCACAAACAGCCGCTGCTGCGACAGAAGAATCTGCTGCAGCGGTCACTCAGATTAAACGTGGCATCGAGATATCACTTGAGCGTTCCAAATCAGGTGCCGATAAGATCAATACAATTTCTGGATTATTGAGACGAAACAAACAGGCGGTTGAACAGTTAATTAATGGCATCTCGGAGTCGGTGGTCTCAACGCAGACGAGTATGCGACAAGTCAAAGATTTAGAACAGGTATCGCGACGTATTGATAAAATTGTTGAGGCTATCACCACAGTTTCTATCCAAACCAATATGTTGGCTGTCAACGGTTCTATTGAAGCAGCACGCGCAGGTGAGTTTGGCAAAGGCTTTGTGGTTGTTTCTACAGATATTCGCAATCTAGCCCGAGATTCGGCGGAAAATGCCGATAGGATTAAGGATTTGGTGAAGGGAGTTCAGGATCAAATTGCAATTGTGAGTTCAGATTTAGACGAGATCGTCAAATCAGCTGTGTTAGAGGCAGAACAAGCAAAAGGCTGCACACAAAACTTAAATTCAATTGAAACCGATATAACCGATATTCAGCAAGGAACAACGGAAATTTTGGATGCGGCAAATGAGATTGCAGCGGCCATTACCCAAGCACAAAAAGGCATAGAACAAATTGCTGCGGCATCGCAAGAAGCTGAACGAGCTGCAACTGAAGCCTCAGGGGCGGCCCATCAGCAAGCCCAGGGCGCAGAGGAATTAGCGGCTGCAATTGAAGAAATTGCATCATTGGCGGATGAGTTACAAAGTTTCTGAGGTGACTTATGAACGCCGAAGTGGAATTTGCAGTGCAAACGGCTGATTTGCCGACACCAGAAACAGATCTAAGTTTGCAGTTCGTGACCTTTTATCTCAATGGCGAATTGTTTGCTGTTGAAATGGCGCCTGTGCAAGAAATTATTCGAGTGCCGTACACCGTTCGAGTGCCACTTGCTCCCTCTTCTTTGGAGGGCTTGGCAAATTTACGGGGCCGAGTTTTACCAATCATCCAACTTCGCCGTATTTTTAATCATGAAACTTTACAGCATAACGATTCAACCCGAGCTTTAGTCATTGATTTTGGCAGTCCACTCGGATTTGTTGTTGATAAAGTATCTAGTGTGATTAGCGTTGAAGCACATCAGATTGAATATGCGGAGTCTTTTCCTTCTGCAATTGATAGTAAGTTTCTTGCTGGTGTTATCCGCACAACCGATCAAAAAAAGATGATTATGATGTTGAATTTTAAGCAATTAATTGCTGATGAATTTCAACAGTTTAGTGAGTTTTCTAACCAGCAATATCTTCAGCATAGTTACGCTCAGGCGAACCATGGATACTCAATTGATGACGATGATGGTCTGGCAGACGAAAGGCAATTAGTGAGTTTCAGTGTCGGTGGGCAAGAATATGCTGTGGATATCGCCGATGTTCAAGAGATCGTGCAAGTGCCTGCTGACATTGTTGCGGTGCCAAAAGTTTCCTCGGCTGTGATCGGTTTAATGACTTTACGAGAAAGGTTACTGCCCTTAGTCAGTTTACGCACCATGTTTAATCTATCCTTCGCAGCGCTAGATGAACGCTGCCGTGTCGTCGTTGTTAGCACGGCAGAGGGGGCGATAGGTGTAGTTACCGATTCTGTATCAGAAGTTTTGAGGGTCCCTCTCGCTGACATTGATGATTTACCAAAATTGTTAAATAAAGCAGCACAATTAGACGAAATAAGTCAGATTTGTCGGTTGAATCAAGGTAAGCGATTAGTGTCGGTTATTGATGTCGCTAAATTGTTTCAAATGAGTTCCATTCGTCAAGCACTTGCCGAGGTTAGTACCATGCATGAGACCGACTATTTAGCTGATGACTCAGAACAGGCAGAAGATGATGAAGAACAAGTGGTAATTTTCCATTTAGGCGCAAGTGAGTTTGGGGTCCCGATTGCTAGTGTACAAGAAATTGTGCGGATCCCGGATGAACTTACCCCAGTGCCTAAATCACCAAGTTTTATCGAAGGCATTATTAATTTAAGAGGATTGGTTTTACCGGTCATTGATCAGCGTAAGCGACTGGGTCTCGATACTATTAATCGGCAAGATCGCCAGAGGATCATGGTCTTTGAACTTGCTGGTGTTCGAACAGGATTTATTGTTGATGCAGTGACCGAAGTATTAAAAATATCAAAACAGCAGATTGAACCTGCCCCGAAATTATCGGCAGAACAAGCCAAGTTGCTTGGCAGAGTGGCCAATTTGGCCGACAAAAAACGTATGGTCCAAATAATTGATCCAAGCTATCTCATCGACAGCGATGAACAACTGAAGGTGAATGCCTTGATGTCAGATTAATCATCGGAGCCGACCTATGGCTATCAAAGTTTTAGTGGTTGATGATTCTGCGCTAATGCGCAAAAAAATAACCTCCATTTTAACCGAGGAGGAAGGATTTGTTGTTCAAACCGCTAGCGATGGGGGCGAAGCAATTCGTTTAAATCAAAGTTTCCAACCAGATGTGATAACACTTGATGTAAATATGCCCAAAGTTGATGGTATCACTGCCTTGGCTGAAATTATGTTAACTCGGCCTGTTCCTGTAGTGATGTTATCTTCACTCACAGCAAAAGGTGCGCTGGCGACTTTTGAAGCAATGGCACTTGGTGCTGTTGATTATCTGACTAAACCTGACGGTACTATATCGCTGGCAATTCATGAGCTTGAAGAAGAGTTACGCACGAAGGTTCGCCAAGCATCGAAAGCAAAAATTAGGTCGAAGGTTCCAGTTGAACAGAGAATTGAGGATGCTCCGAGAACACATCGCAATAAAGTCGATGAAACCAATCGATGGCAAAAAGTTGAGGCTTCAGCACCAAAATCTAAGATACAACAGCGGTCCCCGCATGTTTCGCAACAAGATGAACTCGAAGGAGTTGTTTTAATTGGGGTTTCGACTGGAGGTCCAGGCACGTTAGAAATTATTTTGCGACAATTACCTGCCGATTTCCCTCATCCTGTTGTCATTTCACAGCATATGCCAGCTGCATTTACCGGTCCATTTGCATATCGCTTGAATCAGCTTTGTGCCCTTGAGGTCAAAGAAGTTCAAGAATTAACCAAAGTTGTAGTGGGAACAGTCTATGTGGCGCGCGGTGATTCTGATTTAGTGTTTACCACTCGCCATGGGCAGTTGTACTTACAACCCAAACCTGCGGATCCAGCATTTCGTTGGCATCCCTCCGTTGAATTGCTTGGACGTTCAGCTTTGGAGTGCTGTCATGCTGAAGGACTTATCGCAGTCATGCTAACAGGCATGGGTAATGATGGTGCAGAAGCCTTCTCTCGGATCCTTCAGGCCGGCGGCAAAACAATTGCGGAGTCAGAAGAATCTGCCGTAGTTTGGGGGATGCCAAAAGAGTTGATAGAAAAACGCGGAGCCACTTTAGTCTTGCCCGCTGCAAAAATCGCTGCACAGTTGCAGCATTGGGTTCATCGGTAGGAGCATTCAGAGTATGGCACTAGTCAAAGCCGCGGCATTAAAGCCCGTTTCTATGCAAAGTTCATCGCTCAGTATCGTCGAATTACTAGCGCAACTGACAGCTGATTCCGCAGCGCAAAGACGATCTGCTGCAACTGAATTAGCCAATCATTCGAATGTAAGCGCAGCATTGATTCAACAATTATGGCGGGAACCCGAGCGTTCAGTTCGGGAAGTGATTTTTTTGGCGCTCAGTCAAATTGGAGACGAGATTGCACTGAAGGGTTTAATTAGTTGTTTACGTAGCGAAGATGTGCAACTTAGAAATGATGCGATTGAGGCCATGCAGTCCATGCCGAAATCTGTCGGACCTATCATGCTTCAGCTTTTGCATGATGAAAACCCTGATATCAGAATTTTTGCCGTTAATATTTTAGAGTCGTTAAAACATCCCGATGTAGAAACTTGGTTGCTCGATGTAATCACGCAAGATATGCACATCAATGTTTGTGCGACAGCGGTTGATTTATTAACTGAGGTTGGCACTCAAGCAGCAATCATTCCTTTAAAACAGTTACTGAGCAAGTTTCCTAACGAACCCTTTTTTCATTTTGCAATCGATTTGGCGCTGAAGCGGATCCAAGGTGTCTAAGTGGCGAAACCAGAAATCACCCTTGAAGAGTTCCAGAAATTTCGGGAGTTTTTCTACCGAAAAACGGGCATTCAATTTGACGATAACAAACGCTATTTTGTTGATAAGCGTTTGATTGAAAGAATTGAAGAAACAGGCTCTGATAGCTTTCGCAACTATTTTACCACTTTGAGATTTCAGACGTCTGGCGAAGAATTGCAAAAATTAACCAACCTGATGACGGTCAACGAGACTTATTTTTTCCGTGAGGATTATCAGTTTAAGTGCCTAGTTGACTCAATGTTGCCCACTGTCTGCGCAACTAAAAAACCAGGCACGCGATTACGGATTTGGTCCATACCCTCCTCTTCAGGGGAAGAACCTTACTCAATTGCGATTTATTTGCTCGAGCATTGGCCTGAGATCGCTAATTGGGATGTCGAATTAATATCATCGGACATTGATACCGATATTCTGCAAAAAGCGCGGCAAGGTTGTTATTCGCCGCGTTCAGTTCAACATGTCAATCCGATATTGTTAGATCGCTACTTTTCAAAGCAACGGAGTGGCGATTTTCAGATTTGTGATGATTTACGTGATTCGGTCGAATTTACTCGGGTGAACTTATCAGAGCCTGCAGACACCCGGAATTACCGAAATTTTGATGTAATTTTTTGTCGTAATTTATTGATTTATTTCGATGATTTATCTCGCCGTAAAGCGGCTGAGGTATTTTTTGATGCGTTGAATCCTGGCGGCTTTGTGTGCTTAGGTCATTCGGAGTCGATGAGTCGAATCACTTCGTTATTTAATGTTAAAAAATATCCCGAAGCCATCGTGTACCAAAAACCGGAGCGAAAATGAATACTATTACCAAGCATATTCTGGTGGTTGATGATGCAGCGACGGTCAGAATGTACCATCGCCAAATCTTACAGCAAGCGGGTTTTGCTGTGGAGGAGGCTATCAATGGGGTAGAGGCATTAGAGAAAGCTTTGGTCAGTCCCTTTGATTTGTATCTAGTGGATATCAATATGCCAAAGTTAGATGGGTATGATTTTCTAAAAGAATTACGCAGTCGCGATATTCGTCAAAGTCCAGCAATCATGATTTCGACAGAAGCTGAGCAACATGACAAAGAGCGAGCCTTTGCGGCTGGTGCAAATTTTTACATGCTAAAACCCATAAAACCGGCAGAACTTTTGAAGTACTGCTCTTTATTATTGGGCGTTTGAGGGCGAGCCATGAATGCTTTATTACAGCAATTTATGCATGAATCTCGAGATTTGTTGCAATCAATCAGTCAACAGTTGCTGTCATTGGAGCAAAATCCCCAAGATGAGCAGGTCGTTGTTGAGTTGTTCCGGTCTGTTCATACATTGAAAGGCAATAGTGGGCTATTTGAATTCTCAGCGATGACGCAAGTGTTGCATGCGGCAGAGGATTTAATGGATGCAGTCCGCGATGGTACGGTATCTTTTACACCTATTTTGGCCGATCAACTGTTGGATTCTATGGATTTTGTCGGTCATTTATTGGATGAAATTGCTGCCGATGATTTTGATAATCAAGCCTTTTTAGCCAAATCTCAAATTGAAGTTGCAGCTTTGCGAAGCTTAATGCCAATACAGCAAACTCAGCAAACTCAGCAAACCGCTAGTTTCACAACTTCAAGCAGTATCTCCCACGTAGAGGTGCCCAAAGACAATGAAAGTCGTTCATCTGTGAAAACCTTTGTTGATGATTTACCTGAGACAGTGATGACCCAATTGGCCAATTATGGGGAGGGATACACTTTAGTGCGTTATCAGCCGGAAAGTGGCTGCTTTTTTAAAGGTGAAGACCCATTTCATTTAATTCAGCAACTTCCAGCAACAGTCTGGGGGACTGCAGTCCTAAGTGACACTGATACTGGTAGTGCTTATGATTGCTACAGTTCAAATTTAACTTTTTACGCCATTACCAGTGCAACATCCGACCAAATTGATGAGCATTTTCGATATGTGCCGGAGCAAATTATTTATCTTGAAACGGCAGCTTGCAATGCACGGAATTTGCTTGAGAGTACAAGAGGAGGCACTCATGCAATTGCATTAGATCCTGCAGTTGCAGATCTATTACAAGCCCAATTAAGCATATTGCAACAGCAACACCTTGGGACTGCTAATGCTGGGATTATCGCTTCAGTGCATCAAACTTTAACCATGCTAATCAAACAAATTGCAGGGGCACCGGAGCTCCCTCAGGCGCTTGAATCCCAAGACAGTTTGATTGGATGGCTTCTAGAGGTTTTAGCTGGCAAGTTAATTGACACGACAAGTGCTAAAATCAATAAACCAGCAGTTGAAC
>CAZIPG010000025.1:288-4862 GCA_964540955.1 uncultured Rheinheimera sp. | reverse complement strand
CCGTGAACACTCCCGAGGCCGCAACAACTGAGAATCTTCCAGTTTATCCAGATCTAATTGCTAATGAATCTGCTATCACACAAAACCTTTCAGACAAAGCAACAGATCCGAAAATAACCTCTCGCCATGATGAAAGCTCGAAGGTACTTAAAGTTGAACAAAGTAAAATCGACCGTTTGATGGATTTGATTGGTGAGATTGTGGTTGCAAAAAATGCACTGCCGTATCTTGCCAATAAAGCCGAAGATATTTATGGCTCGCGGGAGCTTGCCCGAGAAATTAAAGCCCAATATACGGTCATCAATCGCATCGTCGAAGAAATGCAAGATTCGATTATGCAAGTGCGGATGATGCCTGTTTCTTTTATTTTTCAGCGTTTTCCGCGGTTAGTACGCGACATTGCCAGAAAGTTAGCGAAAGAAGTTGATTTGCAGATCTCTGGGGAGCAAACCGAAGCAGATAAAAATATCATTGAGTCCTTAGCGGATCCGTTGATTCACATTATTCGCAACAGCTTGGATCATGGTCTCGAAACGCCAAGCGAGCGCCTTTCCCAAGGCAAACCTGCAGTGGGCGTATTGAAAATTACCGCCAAACAAGAATCCGACAGAGTGCTTATTGTCATTGCCGATGATGGCCGTGGGATTAATCCGAAAGTTATTAAGCAAAAAGCTTGGGAGAAGCAGCTCATCACCGAGGAACAGCTAGAGAAGCTATCGGATCACGAAGCAATTCAATTAATTTTCGCGCCAGGGTTTTCCACGGCTGAGGCCATTACCGATCTTTCCGGTCGTGGGGTTGGCATGGATGTGGTGAAAAATGCAGTGCAAAAAGTCGGTGGAACTGTTCATCTTCAATCTCAGTTCGGGCAGGGCACACAGTTAACACTGTCATTACCGCTATCGATGGCAGTAACTAATGTTATGGTCGTCGGTTCAGATCAGCAAATTTTTGGCATTCCAATGGATTTGATTGTTGAAACGGTCCGCTTGCCAATTCAGGCTGTTCGGCATATCAAACAGCAATTAACTACAGTGTTGCGCGGACGATTGATCCCGCTGCTTTCGCTGAATCAATTGTTAGGAATAGCAAAGCCACAGCAATTAAACGATGAACAAGAGCATGCTTTATTAGTCGTGAAAACCAAAGGTGAAGTTTTGGGGGTTCTTGTCGATGATTTCTTCGAGGTCATTGATATCATCTTGAAACCCTTACCTGGCGAATTGAGCAAGATGCCATTATACGCGGGCTCTGCTTTATTGGGCGATGGGTCAGTTTTACTGATTTTAAATCCACAGGAGTTTAGCGAATGACTATCTCAAGGCGTGGAAAAATTCTGAAATTAACAGGTGTGATCGGCGTTGAAGATGCAGAAATCATCTATGCTGAATTAGAACGTCACTCTTTTCAGAAAGTAGATTTATCGGGCTGTGAATATCTCCACAGTGCAGTATTACAGTTGTTTCTCATGTTTAAGGTTCCTATCCATAAATACCCGCAACAGCCCACATTGGCCAGCTGGTTGCGACATTCAGTTGGGCAGGGATGAGTTAAGGAGATCAGTATGTCGAAAAGTATTTTTGTGATTGATGATTCTGCAACGATGTTGATGAGTGTTAAACAAACTTTAGAGATGTCCGGGCTCAAAGTCGATACAGCGAAAGATGGTTTGGAGGCCCTTAGTAAGCTAAAAGCTGGTTTAAAACCTGATCTAATTATCACTGATATTAATATGCCAAATATGAATGGCATCGATTTCATCAAAAATGCGCGTACTTTGTTACGTTTTACCCCGATTTTGGCACTCACCACAGAAAGCCAGGCCTTAAAGCGGGATGAAGCGAAGAAAAATGGTGCAACAGGCTGGTTAGTCAAACCGATTAGCGGTCCTGATTTGCTAAAAATTGTTCGGCAAGTACTTCCTGGGGTGTGATATGACTAGGTCAATATTGAGGTATCCATATTTCACAGAGACAGGGATTGCTTTGCTAGTTAGTTTGTTGGTGGTTTTTGTCAGTTCAATCATGCAGGAGCAACCTTTAATATCGTTGTTTGGCGGCATATTTTGGACATGGGTATTGGTTTTTGCAGGATTAGTAGGGTATCGGCGATTCTTTTTGCAGCAGCAGCCTAACGTGCCAGTAACAAGTGCAAATGAAATTGCTAAAACTAGTGTAGAAAATTATGGTTTTTTGAAATCGGATCTCAGTTATTTACCGCAATTTGGTGAGGTGCTTGCTAAGCATATTGAGTCAGCCAACACCGAAACAGAAAAAGGGGCGATAAAAATTATGCAGGTGTTGGACTCACTTTATCAATTGAGTGGTTCATTGCTAGAAAGGCTGCATAAAAATGTGCAAGAAGCCCAATCTATTAAAGAAGTTCAAGCAGACCGGTTGGCGACAGATCAAGCCCTACTGCAACAGATGTATGAATACATCGCAGCAAAATCAGCTCAAACATCGACGGACCATGCCAGAATTCAAGAGGTTCTGGATCAGGTCAAAGGCCTCACGGGATTAACCGGGATGATTCGTAATATCGCAAAACAAACTAATCTTCTCGCTTTGAATGCGTCGATTGAAGCAGCGAGGGCTGGCGATGCGGGCCGAGGTTTTGCAGTCGTTGCGGATGAAGTTAGAACGCTTTCGCAAGAAACTGAAACCGTCACTGCCGCGATAGATAAGGCCATCATTGGGGTGAGTGATACAGTTGCCAAAAATCTCGCTTCCGTTTTAGCGGGTGATCACACTCAGGAAGAAATGGCAAAAATAAATGAAGTTTCAGCGAGCCTTGAAGCGGTGCTAAAAGACTTCAGCGAATTGAATAATTACGTCGAACTGCTGAGTTATGAAAGTAAAGAAGCCATGACATTTATCTACAATGGAATTGTCGAAGCTTTGGGCAGTATGCAATTTCAGGATATCAGCCGACAACAATTGGAAAGCGTTCACAATCTCTTTCAAGAGCTCATTGTTCACTTTAAAGAAATGTCTGAACGCCTGGATAATCAACCGACAGCTGCAATTAATATGCAACCGTTAGAGGATATTTTAGAATCTCATCGCCACCGGTATGTCATGCAGCAACAACAAGAAAATCATAATGGAGTGTTGGGTAAACCTAAAACTGTTGATAATCAGCCTATGATTGAATTGTTCTAACCAGAGTCATTGCAAAACCGGAATTTTAGCATCAATAAAAAAAGCGACCAATCGGTCGCTTTTTGCTTTTCAGGGGCTGACGATGAGTGACTCATCGTCTTTGCCTGATTGTTGCTAATTAACGTTGCTAATTATTGTTGCTCATTACAGTGCAGCAATTTCTGCTTGCTGTGCTTGTAATTTGCTGATGGCCGATTCAGTGTCTGCCAATCTTTCGCGCTCTTTTGCCAAGACGGCTTCAGGGGCTTTGGCGACAAAGCCTTCGTTGGCCAGTTTCGTAGTTAATTTGGCGGCTTCTTGCTGCAACTTCTCCAATTGCTTGGCGATACGGCTGAGTTCAGCTTCTTTATCAATCAGGCCAGCCATAGGAATTAATAAATCCATAGCGCCTAACAGTTGAGCTGCACTGGCTGGGGCAGTGTCATCCGCCGTTAACACGGTAATACTTTCCAGCTTGGCCAAGTTCAATAACAGCGCGCGGTTTTGCGCTAAACGCTGGTGATCTTGCTCGGTTAAGTTGCGCAGCAATAATGGTAATGGCTTGCTCGGTGCAATATCCATTTCGCCACGAATGTTACGAATAGCCAGAATAAAGCCTTTCACCCATTCGATATCCGCTTGTGCGGCTGGGTTAATCAGGCTGCTATCCACGCTTGGATAGGCTTGATTCATGATGCTGCTACCCGGCGCAATATTGGCCACCGCCATTGGTGCGACACGCTGCCAAATCTCTTCAGTGATAAATGGCATGATGGGGTGCATCAAGCGCAACAGCGACTCTAGGACTGTCACTAAGGTGCGACGCGTGCCGCGTTGCTGGGCTTCGGTGCCTTTAAACAACACAGGCTTGGTCAGCTCTAGGTACCAGTCACAGAATTGGTTCCAAGTAAATTCGTACAGGGTATTGGCTGCCATATCAAAACGATAGCTATCCAAGTACTGACGGAATTGGCCGACTGTTTCTTGATACTGACTTAAAATCCAGTGATCTGCTAAAGATAACTCCAGCTCGCCACCGTGCAAGCCGGTATCTTTCTCTTCGGTCATCATGGTGGCATAACGGCTGGCATTCCACAGCTTGTTGACGAAGTTGCGGTACCCTTCTAAGCGTTTCATATCCCAGTTGATGTCGCGGCCCGTTGACGCTAAAGCAGCTAAAGTAAAGCGCAGGGCATCAGTTCCTGTTGCTTCAATCCCTTCTGGGAATTGCTTCTTGGTTTGGTTCGCAATCTTCTCGGCCAATTGCGGCTGCATCATGTTGCTGGTGCGTTTGGCGAGTAAATCATCCAAGCTTATGCCGTCAATCATATCCAGTGGATCGATGACGTTGCCTTTAGATTTCGACATTTTGTCGCCGTTTTCATCGCGGATAAGGCCAGTGACATACACCGTTTTAAAAGGCACTTGCGG
>CAZIPG010000025.1:0-278 GCA_964540955.1 uncultured Rheinheimera sp. | reverse complement strand
ATGAAGTGCATCGTCATCATGATCATCCGGGCAACCCAGAAGAAAATGATGTCAAAACCGGTCACTAACACATCGGTTGGATGGAAGGTTTTTAAATCTTCAGTCTGCTCAGGCCAACCCAGCGTTGAGAAGGTCCAGAGTGCTGAACTAAACCAAGTATCCAACACGTCGTTGTCTTGGCGCAGAGCAACGTCATCCGCCAAACCGTGTTTAGCGCGCACTTCAGCTTCAGTTCGCCCGACATACACTTTGCCATCAGCGCTATACCAAGCTGGAAT
>CAZIPG010000024.1:0-22411 GCA_964540955.1 uncultured Rheinheimera sp. | reverse complement strand
ACTCGGGTACTAAAACGGATTTCCCCACCTAATTCGATAATTTTGGCACGCATTTGCTCAACCATGGTCACTAATTTGAAAGTGCCGATATGCGGTTTGCTGACATACATGATTTCAGAAGGTGCGCCTGCAGCAACAAACTCGTGCAACACCTTACGGCCGTAATGCTTGGGATCTTTGACTTGACTATATAATTTGCCGTCAGAAAAAGTGCCGGCCCCGCCTTCGCCAAACTGGACATTCGATTCGGTATTCAGTGGCTTTTTCCGCCAAAAACCAAAGGTATCCTTGGTACGTTCGCGCACTTCTTTGCCGCGTTCAAGTACGATGGGTTTAAAGCCCATTTGCGCCAACACCAGCGCCGCAAACAAACCACAAGGACCAAGACCAATGACCACTGGGCGCTCGGTTAAATTGGCTGGGGCTTGCGCCACAAATTTATAACTGGTGTCAGGAGAGGGTTTGACATGGGGATCTTTGGCAAATTTTTGCAACAAGGCTGCCTCGCCATCCACCTCGACATCGAGGGTGTAAATCAGCTGAATGTCTGATTTTTTGCGCGCATCATACCCGCGCTTGAATAAATGGATATGTTTCAGTTGCTCTGGCTTTAACTTCAGTTTCGCCAGTACTGCCGCATTTAATGCGCCTTCTTCATGATTCAGCGGTAATTTTATTTCTGTCAAACGTAACATCTTCAGATCCCAAGTGGTGTCTTTGCAACAGCTCGACGAACTGCGCTCACAAACAGGTTATTTGTCGTCATTTTACGTGATCTAGCCGAACATTTCCCGCGTTATTACCAAATACGGCTGACTTGAATTTTAGCCGCTGATGCGTACAATTCGCGCCATGGCATCCAACTGACAGCAACCGAGCACATTATGGCCTTCATCGTCACCGACAATTGCATCAAATGTAAGTACACCGACTGTGTTGCCGTATGCCCAGCCGATGCCTTTTATGAAGGCCCAAATTTTTTAGCCATCAGTCCCATCGACTGCATCGACTGCGGCCTGTGTGAGCCTGAATGCCCAGCCAATGCCATTGTGCAAGAAGATGCAGTGCCAGCATCGCAACGTGGCTTCATTGAGCTGAATGCGGAGCTCGCCAAAGTTTGGCCAAATATTACCGCAGTGAAACCCGCTCCGGCCGACGCCGATCAGTGGAACGGGGTTCCTGACAAACTGCAATATTTGGAAACTTAACAATATCCATCCACCACAGGCCAAGTCATTGCGCCAACTTAACTATTCACCACCGCAAATAGCTGCTGCTCCAATGATTGGCCACGTTGCAACGATTTATAACGCAAGCCCGCGCTGCGCAGTTGCTGCAAAATAGCTAAATCAGTATCCGGTGACTGCTCGCTATCAAACCAAATTAAATACTCATGCTTTTGCGGGATTTCAACTTTCAGTACACCAGGGACGGACGCCAGTATTTTTTGCACTTGCACCGGATCTGCAGACTCCATGGTGAGCGTTAAAAACCCTTGTTGACTGCCACTTTGCACTGTGCGCTGTTGTACCAACCGGCCATGTTCCAAATACAAAATTGTGCCGCATAACCGCTCCAACTCAAACAAGTTATGGGAGCTGATAACAAAGGTCGCCTGTTGTGACATGGCGGCGATCAATTGGCGTATTTGCATGGCATTCATGGGGTCTAAACCGGCGGTTGGTTCATCCAATAACACCAACTCAGGTTCACCTAACAGAGCCTGCGCAATCGCCAGCCGTTTTTTCATACCATGACTTAATGCGGTTGGCTTTTGTTTGGCATAGTCCGCCAAATCAACCAACTGCAACACGCGCATCGCATCTGCTTGGGCTTGAGTTTTGCTCATGCCTTGCAACTGCGCAAAGAAACTCAGTTGAGTGAGCAAACTAAAATTTGGATCAAATAACGCATCTTGTGGCAGTGCACCAACTTTGCCAAATAAGGCCGACGATCCCGGTTGCTGGCCAAACAAGGTAATGTCACCAGCGTCGGGGCTTAAATAACCGCATAAAATACTGAATAAGGTAGTTTTGCCGGCACCATTTGGGCCAATCAACGCAATAGGTTCACCCGCAGTGAGTTCAAACTCAAGGTTATCAAGCACCACTTTACTACCAAAAGACTTGCATAGATTTTTCGCTGTAATCATTGGTTTCATAATGATTTCCCTACCATAATTTGGCGCCCGATCAACAAAAACACCACCGTTTGTACAAGTGGCAAGGTGCTGTATTGCAACGTAGTCCAGCCATATTGCGCCAGCACTTGCGGAATTTGCGCTCCGGGTAAGTACCCCAACAACGGCTGCAAAAAGGGTAGATACCATGCGGCCCAGGCTAGCAAGCCAATGAAAACTCCACTGCCGACAATCGCCAAACTAATCGCCATCCGGCTAGATTTGACCACCACCGAACAGAGCGCCATCAGTGCAGTGAACGGGGCGATAATAATGATAAGGTTCAAGAGCATAATCAATGCGGATTCAAACCCCGCTATGGGTAACTGACCAAGCCGCCAACTCGCCATCAGCAATGTGGCCATTAGTGACACCGCAATTAATAACGTTTGGATCAGCATTTGCCCTAAAAATCGGCCAAAAAACAGACTATCGCGATTGGCTCTTAACGTTAAAAATCGCAAAGTGCCGCGAGCACGATCAGAGCAAGTTTGGTCAGCACTAAAAAACAAAGTAAAGAGCGGCAACAAAGCTACACAAAGCGCCCAGTAAGCAGTTAGCTCTGGCAAAGGCCAATTCAGCAAGTTATACATGCCAGCCATACCAAACAAACCGCCGAGCATTCGTTGCATTTCTGGCTGTTGTAATTGCTCGCTGGCGGCAAAAATTGGATAACGCAGTAGCACATACCAAATGATGGCAAATGCCAACAATGCAAACCAACCCCGAGGGCTGGCGAATAACCGCCGTAATTCAAATTGACTGATCAGTCCGATTTCGCGCATTCGGGACACTAACGCCATGAGCCTACTCCTTGCTAGATGATTTAAATCCAGTTGGCAATTACAGTGCCAACTATAAATTCCATATTTTTCAATAACTAATGCCGTTAGCGTTTATTGCAAAACAGCCATCTGACCAAAATTTAGTTTATTTGTCAGTCTAGTGGTCAAATTTACCACCATTGATCTTTCCATTTGCCATAGTGGAAATAGCCCCATTGACCCACTCGACGCAACGGCGCAAAGGGGAATTTTGGTAATGGCTGATTAAACATCGGCAAATCTGGTTGGGCTATTCCCATCACCTTTTCTGCAAGACGTTTGCCGGCTTGCACTGAAAACGCTAAACCACTCCCACAGTACCCCATACTGTAAACGACATCGCCATGTTCATCGGCTTGATAAATGTGAGGAATATCATCAAGCGACATGCAGATCCAACCTGCCCATTGATAGTCATAACGCAGATTATGGAGTGCTGGAAAGCTCAACTTCAGAACTTGTAATAAACGCTCGGCATAATAGGGATCGGCCGCATCTTTACCAGTAATGGCACCGCGACCACCAAACAGTAGGCGATTATCAGGCAATTTACGGTAGTAGTATTTCAGTGCTCGGGTATCCATCACCACATGGCTGGTCAAGAAATTGGTCGCAGCGAGCTGCTCTGCCGTCAAAGGTTCAGTGACAATGATTTGTGAAAGCACTGGCAAGGTGCGCGCTTGCACCCCTTGATGCAGATGTTTGGGGGTATAACCGTTGGTCGCTAAAATCACTTTCTTTGCGCGCACTGTTGCTTGCGGTGTTTGCAATACCTGCGTGCGGCCTTCGGTTGACCAATTGAGCACTGGACTTGCCGTATGAATAACCGCACCCGCCGTTTGCGCAAGTTGCTGATAACCATAAGCCAGTTTCAGTGGATTTAAGCCAAAGCCATCGGCAAAACGTAATGCACCAAAACTCTGCTGATCATCAACATACAAACTCCGAACTTGCTGCTGGCTCAACAATTCAACATCAGAATTAAACATGCCTTGTAGTAGCTTTGCTTGCGCTTGCAAGGTTTTCACCATGCTTGGTTTGTGCGCCATGCGCAAATAGCCAGGGGCTTGTCTTTCACAATCGATGCCTTTGTCTATCAAAGATTTCACCAAATCGACCCCTTGGCAAAATTCATGATAAACCCCGCGCATCACCGCTTCACCCCACTGTTTTTGCATTTGTGCATAGGGTTTGCGGCCACTAGAGCGCAGCACAAAGCCGGCATTGCGGCCGCTGCACCCCCACGCGACTTGGTTGGCTTCGAGCACCACAGGTTTCACACCATGCTCAGTGGCTAAATGATAGGCCGCTGAAAGTCCCGTGTAACCACCGCCAATAATTACCACATCGGCTTGTAAATCTTGACTTAAAGGCCCAGCCGATTGTGGCGCAGCCCCGGCGTGACTTGCCCAATAACTGTCTGGATAAGGTTCGCCGCAGCCTGGCGAACGTTCATGCAACGGATCGTACATACTCAACCTATTGATTACTGCAATTCTTGCCGCATCATGGCAAGATGGTTGTTAAATTCCAAGCCTTCCAGACATGAATTGTGAACGATTTAAAAATTAGCTACAGCGAGCTTCAGCCTGAACACTTTGAAGATGTTATTGCCCTTGGCAATTTGGTGCATGGGGATGGGTATCTGACGCCAGCGCTGATCCGTCAATACCAGCAGCAAGGCATTGCCAATGGGATTAACGCAGGCCACGTCGCCTATCAGGGCGACACTATCGTCGGTTTTCGCCTGGCCTTCGCGGCAGGACAATGGCAGCCTGATCAATGGAGTAGCCCGTTACTGTGGCCGGTGCCAGTCGCACAGATGGCATATTTCAAATGCAACACAGTCGCGCCAGAGTTACAGGGTGCAGGCATTGGCGGCAAACTGTTGCAATTGTCGATAGCAGCATTAAAAGCGCAAGGAGCCAAAGCTGGCACTGCGCATTTGTGGATGCAAAGCCCTGGCAATGCCGCCGTTAAATATTTCAGCAAGCATGGAGGGCAACTGGTGAAAGTGCATCCCGATAAATGGCGGGCCGATAGCCTCAATGGTTATGAGTGTGTGATTTGTGGTCACGATTGCCACTGTTCTGCGGCTGAAATGGTGATAGTTTTTCCATAAGCGTCGACCGGCACCGATCTGAAGGAAAATTTAGCAATTGAACTGTTTGCACATCCACTTCAACGCCACTGAAAATTTTCAGATTTTTTAACAAATAAATATCTATTTAAAACATACGGTTACTATTTAAGCATTGAAACTGTTTAAAAGGTATCAAAAAATAGCCAAAAAATTTAATCAATTTGCCATATAAGCCCATTACATTCGCATTCCCAGAATAACAATTAAACTTGGAGTAACAATGAAAATTAGGGCACTCTCGGCAATGATGGCCATGCTTTTGGCCCCTGCAGTCCACGCTGAATTATTTATTTCTGAATACGTTGAAGGTTCAAGCAACAATAAGGCCTTGGAACTCTACAACCCAACTGAGCAGGATATTTCATTATCCGGTTATGCTCTGAAGGTCTATTTCAATGGGGCAACGACCGCCACGACGATTGCATTAAACGGCACAGTTCCCGCAAAAGGCACTTTTGTTTTTGCTGCAAGTACCGCGAATGCCACTTTAGTTGCATTGTCCCAACAAAAATATGGCAGTGGCCTTTGGAATGGCGATGATGCCATTGTATTAGAGAAATCTGGCAAAGTGATTGATTCTATTGGTCAAGTCGGTGTAGATCCGGGGTCAGCTTGGGGTAATAATAATTTAGGCACGGAAAACCAAACGCTACGCCGTAAAGGTATCATGTACGATACCAATACCGCTGATGCTTTTGACCCGAGTCAAGAGTGGGTAAGCTATGGTCTTGATAATTTTTCAGATATCGGTTTATTTAATGGCCAAAAAGTTGAGCCTAAACCTATCTTAACTTGCGGCACGCCATCCACTGCCATTTCTGCAATCCAAGGTGAAACTGACGTAAGTCCATTTGTTGGGAAAGCTGTTGAAGTTGAGGCAGTTATCACTCAAGTGTTGCCAGGCCTCAAGGGCTATAACATTCAAGCCGTCGGCACAGAACAAGACAGCAACCCACAAACATCCGAGGGTATTTTTGTGTTTGCTGATACCACAGATCTGAAAGTGAATGTCGGTCAACGGATCCGTGTATTGGCCACAGTGAACGAATTCAGAAACCATACCCAACTTAGCAAAGTCGTCGCAAGTATTGATTGTGGTACTGCAACCTTACCTGAGCCAGTATCAATGACCTTGCCAGTGACAAGTTTAGCAGTACTGGAAGCGGTCGAAGGTATGTTAGTCCACTTTGATCAAACCTTGACGGTGAACGACACTTACACACTGAGCCGTTTTGGTGAGCTGACTCTTGCAAATGGCCGCCGTTACACGCCAACACAATTGGTAAGTCCAGGAGCTGAAGCGAATGCAATGGCTGCGGCCCATGCTTTGAATCAAATCGTGTTAGATGATTCTTCAACCACTCAAAATCCTGTGACTGTTCCTTACCCTGTAGGCGGTTTATCAGCAACAAATACCGTCCGTAGTGGTGACACCGTTGATCACTTAACCGGCACCGTGCACTACGGTTTTGATCAGTTCCGTTTAATGCCAACCCAAACACCGCAATTCGTCCAGACGAACGCCCGGACCGCCGCACCATCATTAGCAGCTGATGGTAACGTGAAAGTTGCGAGCTTCAACGTGCTCAATTACTTCAACGGTGATGGTGCTGGTGCAGGCTTCCCAACCTCTCGCGGTGCAGATAGCGCAGCCGAATTCCAACGCCAACGTGCTAAGATCCTCTCTGCATTATCCGCCTTAGATGCAAGCGTTATTGGCCTGATGGAAATCGAAAATGATGGTTATGCCGCTGAGTCAGCAATCGCGGATTTAGTCAATGGTCTGCGTGAAGTCACTGGCAATCCACAATGGCAGTTTGTTGCGGCAAATGGCCCTGTAGGTACCGATGAAATTGCAGTGGGCATTATCTATCGTGCCGATTTAGTCAGCCCTGCAGCTGAATTGCAGATCCTGAGTTCAGCAAATTCAGCGCTGGATGAACAAGGCGTCGCACTTTTTGATGACAGCCGCAATCGTCCAGTCATGGCTCAACATTTCCGCTTACTTGCCAATGATGCAGAATTTGCAGTCTTAGTCAGCCACTTAAAGTCAAAGGGTTCAGCCTGTGGTACGCAAGATCCGGACATGGGTGATGGTCAAGGTAACTGTAATCTCACTCGTACGCGAGCAGCACAGGCGATTGGTCAATTTGCGAACCAGCATTTTGCTAAAGTTCCTACGCTAGTGATTGGTGATATGAATGCCTATGCCAAAGAAGATCCAATTACTGCTTTCGGCCAAGCAGGTTACAAAAACGTCTTCGAATTCTTAGGTAAAGAATCAAGCTACAGCTACGTATTCTCGGGCTTAGCGGGTTCATTAGATCACGCCTTACTGAACGAACAAGCCTTGGCGTATTTAGCCGACGCCACGAAGTGGAATATCAATGCTGATGAACCTATCGCTTTGGATTATAACGTCGAATTTAAGTCTACTCAGCAACAGCTAGATTTCTATGCGCCCGATGTTTATCGTTCTTCGGATCATGATCCTGTGGTTGTTTCATTCAACTTGCCAAAACCAATCCCTCCACTGGCAGCAAATTTAACACTGGAACGAACGGTTAGTTCTCGTTTCGATCTAAGATTAATTCAGTTGAACTGGACTGGTGCAGCGAGTGGTTTAACCCTCTATCGTGACAACCAACCCGTCCAAAAGCTGAATCCATCTGGCAAAGTTGTCGATCAATTCAGATCATTAGCAACGAGCTTTACCTACAAAATTTGTGATGATGCAACAGGAAGCTGCTCTGCTGAGCTCGTGGTGACTATGGCTAAAAACGGTCATCAAAAATAGTAAATTGCAAATATCGTGATGCTTAAACAAGCGCACAGGCCAACCAGAGTAACCTTTTGGTTGGCTTTTTTTGCCCGTTCTTTTTGCCCGTTCTTAAGCGGTTTACGTCAAATGCCAACAAAACTCTGCAGATTGCTTGAATTTAAATCGAGAATTCTCAAGAATTTGAATGAAAAAATCAGTGACTTGGCTTATCGGGATGACGAGCGATAAACAAAGTCACTGTGGGAGATCGGTCCAAACGGCTCGCTTTTAATCCAGCATGCTGAACAAGAAGCATCAGCCAAAATTTCATAACGCCTATGCAATAAACACATCGGCAACAGACGAACAAGCAACAATACCCTGAGTGTTGCCACTGCAGGGGGACAACGCTGGTCACCACACCAGTCAAACTACTCGCTCACACAGAATGAACAAGCAAAAACTAGGGATTGCAGAGCTTTGAGGTCACTTTTGCATCGACTATCGATTCGACCGTTCCACGTGAAACCTTGTCCACATAAAACACCAAACCGAATCATCAAAACAACAGCGAAACTCTGAATATGACGCGAAAACCTCAGGGTTCAGCGAAATGTAAGCCCTTACAATAAAATAATCTTGGCATACAACTGCAGAGTCCGCAAGTTGTTCTCAGACAGAATTGAGCAAAAAACAGCAGGCTTGTCGCTTAACCAACGCGACTTTGTAAATATTGTAATACCAGTTTCAAGCCCGCTTTCATATGCGTTCGATGCGGATAGACTAAATGCACTGGTAATGGCTCCGGCATATAATCCGCCAGCACCGGCACTAATAGTCCTGATTGAATTTCTTCCTCGACTTGATATCGCGTGACATACATCAAGCCCATACCCGCTAATACGGCAGGTTTGGCGGCTCTGTTGCTGTTGGTCAATAAGGGGCCATTGGTGAACACGGTGATCGGCTCGCCTTGATCTAAAAATTGCCAAGCGCGGTCAACGGGTCCAGTCGATGTCGACACACAGCGATGCTGTGCCAAATCATTCGGATGTTGTGGGATCCCGTGGGCCGCTAAGTAACTAGGAGATGCCACTAATACAATCGGTAAACGTGTCAGTGGTCTAGCAATCAAACTGGAACTCGCCAACTTGCCAAAACGGATCGCCACATCAATTTCCTCACCAACCAAATCCACTAAGCGATCCGTTAAATCCAACTCGATTTGTAACTGGGGATAACGTTGCAATAACTCTGGCAGTAACGGCGCAATAATGGTCGAACCATAAGTTACGGCGACACTGATCCGAATGATGCCGACCGGTTGATCGCGCAATTCATCTAAGTGATGTTCAGCTTGATCCGCTTGTCGCACCACCTGCTGACAATAAGTTAAAAATGCTTGGCCTTCCGCAGTCAGTTTCAGTTGGCGAGTGGTGCGTTGTAACAAACGCACCGATAAATGTTGTTCCAACCGAGTGATCGCTTTGCTCACCGCACCTTTGGACATTTGTAAGGCATTTGCCGCTTGGGTAAAACTATCGGTTTCCACCACTTTGGCAAAGATGGCCATATCACTGAGTCGTTGCAATAAAGACATTTGCTTTCCTAAAACGCCACACTTGGTGTGCAGTTTACCAAATTCGGTCTGAGCGAATAGTTTCTCTTTGGAAACAATGTATGTCGATTTTGGCGACTAATCAATGAGCGAATGCTCGGTTAAAATGCTCTCAATCTAGCAATCGAGGGGCAAGCTCATGTTTTTAAACACTCTTTTTGCAGTATTTCGTGGCATGGTAGAACTCAACGGTGGATTTACCGTGACGCAAGCTGAGCTTTCTCAGACTGCGTTAGCTGCGAACGAGAAACCATATACGCCTGCAACAGTCAAAACTAGATAAGCCCAGTTCAAGGGACTGTTGTCTGAAGTTCGATGTTGTACCCACCACTCCTTGTGGACTTTCAGCACTGCTTTGGCAGTGCTTTTTTTTGCCCATGCCCAACCTTCTCTTTGCATTCAGTCTCTGCTGTTTTTCTAGGGGTCTCTTTCCAAATTAATGGTCATCCTCAGCAAGTAGTTTTCTATGAATTATAACTTTTGGTTGTAAGCGGACGTCTGCATAGCCGCAACAAAACTTGCCAACAAAAAACATAACTCTATGAAAATAAATAAGATGATCCTGGCATCGACAAAACACAATCAGGCGATAGCCTGCTAGCCATCCGTTATAACCAAAATAAATTTAAATCTTAAATATCTAGACATCCAGTTATAACTAAAAGATCTGAATCAGTCATTTTCTGTCGTTTTTTCAGGGCGACTTTGCTGATTAAATGCGCGCCATAGCTGCCGGCCGCCAGACCGGAACTCGATGCGAGGCTCATTTAATGACATCCTTAACGCCACAGGCGAATATTGCCCAAAAAACACAACTCCCCGTTTTAGACTTAGCATTGCTGCAAGGCAGCGCCGAGCAGCAAAAGTGTTTTATTGAACAATTACGCGTCGCGGCTCGGGATGTCGGCTTTTTTTATGTGATTGGCCACGGCGTCTCTGAATCCAAGCAACAAGCCATCCTGCAACTGGCGAAAGATTTTTTTGCGCTGCCACTGGCCGATAAACGCCAAGTACAAATGCTGAACTCGGCGCACTTTCGCGGTTATACCGGCTTTCAAGGCGAACTGACACGGGGCAAACCCGATCAGCGTGAACAATTCGACATCATGAAGGAGGATGCAGTCCTCGGTTTACCGACGCAAGATGCCTTATGGCGTCGACTCATAGGCCCCAATCAGTGGCCAACGCAAATCCCAGCAATGCGCGAGCAATTGTTGCAATTTCAACAACAGCTCAGCGATATCACAGTGCGCCTGTTGGAAGCATTGATGCAGGCTTTACAGCTGCCCGCCAATGCTTTAGCCAACACCATTGTCGATGGCCCATACCAGCATATGAAGCTCATTCACTACCCTGGCGCGCATGCAACGATGAGCCAGCAAGGCGTAGGTGCCCATAAAGATCCGGGTTATTTGACGTTGGTATTGCAAGACAGCCAATCTGGTTTGCAAGTGGAAACCGCAGATGGCTGGATTGATGCGGCCCCGCTGCCAGGCGCTTTTGTGGTGAATATTGGCGAATTATTGGAATTGGCTTCCAATGGCTATTTAAAAGCCACGCTCCATCGAGTGGTGACACCCCAAGCCGGGGTTGAGCGTTTCTCTTGTGCCTTTTTTATGGCGGCGCAGTTGGATGCTACAGTGCCGTTGTTACCCTTGCGTGCGGAATTGGCGGCAGAAGCCAAAGGCCCGGCGTCAGATCCGAACAATCCATTGTTCCATCAAGTCGGTGCCAATGTGCTGAAAGGCCGCCTGCGCTCGCACCCAGATGTTGCGGCACGTCATTACAGCGATGTTTTACCCGAGCTTGCTAAAGTTGGCTAGCTGTATTGTTTTTAGCACACACAGGGCCACGGAGCTTTTGTTGGATGTGCAGCCGAATTCAAGGCTGCCCATCCAGAAGGCTCGGCAATTTCGAGCAAATTCAGTAGCCTTAGCTCAATGCTTTGATTCTAAATGCGCTCATTGGGCTGCCTCGATGAGAGTTGGCAGCCCATTTCACCTGGATGCATAGGCTGGAAAGCCTGTCACCTAAGTTTTATTCAAAGGTTTTTTATGAAATTTCAAACAATTGCCATTCACGCCGGCCAGCAACCCGACCCAAGTACGGGCGCATTAAATACCCCAGTCTATTTCACCAGTACTTACAGCTATGGCACGGCCGAAGAAGGCAAAGCACGTTTCGCAGGCCAAAACCCCGGCTACATTTACAGCCGTTTTGCCAACCCAACTAGCAGTGCGTTGGAACAAAAGCTGGCAGCCTTGGAAGGCGCCGATGAAGCCATTGTGGTCGCAAGCGGCATGGCTGCGGTCAGTAGCATTATGTATGCACTCACCCAACAAGGCGATGAAGTTGCCTTTATTGACCCGGTTTATGGCGGCACCGACTCCTTCTTGCGCAATACGTTAGTGCGCGCAGGCATCACCGTCACCAGTTATCGCAGTGATGATGATTTTGTCGCCAATCACAGCCCCAACACCCGTTTGGTGCTGTGGGAGCCTGTGACCAATCCTACGCTTAAAGTCATCGACAGCCGTAAAATTGTCAGCATCGCCAAACAAATTGGTGCTATTACGGTCTGCGACAATACCTTTTTAACGCCTTACCTATTCCGACCACTGGAGTTGGGTGTCGACTTAGTCATGCATAGTGGGACCAAATATTTGTGCGGCCATGGCGATATTATTGCTGGCGTCATTGCTGGCAATGGCCCGCTGATCCAACGCGTTCGCACCGTCGCCCTCAAACATTTGGGCGTGCCAATGGGCCCACAAGAAGCCTATTTATTGCAGCGCGGCGTAAAAACGCTGCCGCTACGAATGCAAGCGCATTGCCAAAATGCCGCCAAAGTTGCCGCATTCTTAGCGAGTCACCCGAAAGTGTCCAAAGTCTATTTCCCTGGCTTACCAAGCCATTTAGGCCATCAGGCTGTCGCAGACACCGCCAGCGGTTTTGGCGGCATGGTTGCACTGGATTTAGCCGGTGGTTTTGCCGATGCCGCCCGCTTTCTAGATAACTTGAGTCTATTTGCCCAAGCCGTGAGTTTAGGTGATTTAGAAAGTCTAGCCTGTCACCCAGCATCGACCACTCATGCCGCCATGTCGGCAGAGGACAGAGCCAAAGCAGGCGTGACCGATCAATTAGTGCGGTTAAGTATTGGTGTCGAAGATGCTGATGACTTAATTGAAGATTTAGCAAAAGCCTTGGCCTGCTTAGCCTAGGCGTTTTAATAACCCCCGTTAAAAGTAATCTCAATTTTCCATCCTCTGTTCATGGCTCAGTCTGCTAGAGACTGGGCCTTGGATCTTCGATAACACTGTTCCAGATTTCATCCTCACGCCAAATTTGCAAAACCTTGCAACACGACTGATACTGGCGAACGCCTATTCGAGTTAGGCCATAACGCTCAAGATAACAATAATAATTTCTGGAACTTCACCATGAACCATTCATTTAAACCCACGTTGCTCGCGGTACTCATCGCCAGCAGTATCGGCTTGATTGCATGCCAGCCCGCCAGCAATCCGGCTGTCGACACCCAAGCTGCTGGTGTTCAAGCAGCAGCAACTCCCGAGGAAGCCAAGCGCTTTATCGACAATGCTTCAAAAGAGATGGCGTCATTACTGATTGAAGCCAATCGCGCTGATTGGATTGCCAGCAACTTTATAACCGAAGACACCGAAGCACTATCGGCGGCAGTGAACGAAAAAATGACAGCAACTGTGGTCCGTTTAGCCAATGAAGCCGCCCGCTTTAATGCCATCACTGTGGATGCCGATACCCGACGTCAGCTGGATAAATTAAAACTGGCGTTGACCCTTGCTGCACCCAAAGATCAGGCCAAAACCGCTGAACTTGCGGAAATCGTGGCCAAACTGAATGCCATGTATGGTAAAGGTAAATACTGTAAAGCGGATGGCACCTGCATGGCACTTGGCGATATGTCGAGTGTAATGGCGTCATCACGCAATTACGACGAACAACTGGAAATGTGGAAAGGCTGGCATGACACCGCAGCGCCGATGCGTCCGCTCTACATGCGCCAAGTGGAACTCGCCAATGAAGGCGCTCGCGAATTGGGTTATGCCGATACCGGCGCGTTATGGCGTTCAAAATACGACATGGAAGCGGATGCTTTTGCCCTCGAGCTTGATAAGCAATGGAACGAAGTCAAGCCACTGTATGAAGCCTTGCATTGTCATGTGCGCGCTAAATTGTCAGAGAAATATGGTGCCGACAAAGTGCCACTGGATAAACCAATTCCTGCCCATTTATTGGGGAACATGTGGGCACAAAGCTGGGAAAACATTTACGATTTAGTGGCTCCTGAAAATTCAGATCCAGGCTATGACGTCACCCAATTGCTGGCGGATAAAGGCTATGACGAACTAAAAATGGTGAAGGGCGCCGAAGGCTTTTTCACCTCTCTCGGTTTTGCACCGTTACCGGAGACGTTCTGGACACGCTCGTTATTTATTAAGCCGCGTGACCGTGATGTGGTCTGCCACGCCTCCGCGTGGGATCTAGATGCTAAAGACGACGTGCGCATCAAAATGTGTATTCAACGGACTGGCGAAGAGTTTTCAGTGATCCACCATGAACTTGGCCACAATTTCTATCAACGCGCGTATAAAAACCAACCGGTGTTTTATCAAGACAGTGCGAACGATGGCTTCCATGAAGCGATTGGCGATACCATCGCCTTATCCGTGACGCCCAAATATCTGAATCAGATTGGCTTGTTAGAGCAAGTGCCTGACGAATCCAAAGATATCGGTCTCTTGATGAAAAAGGCCTTGGAAAAAGTTGCGTTTTTGCCATTTAGTTTATTGGTTGACCAATGGCGCTGGCAGGTATTTTCAGGGCAAATTCAACCTGCGCAATACAATGAAGCTTGGTGGCAACTGCGGGAAAAATACCAAGGCGTCAGCGCTCCTGTCGCGCGTAGCGAAGCCGATTTTGATCCGGGCGCTAAATATCATGTGCCAGGCAATACGCCTTATACCCGCTACTTCTTAGCGGCTATCCTGCAATTCCAATTCCACAAATCGCTGTGTGAAATTGCCAAGGATGATGGCCCAATTCATCGCTGTTCTATCTACAACAGCAAAGAAGCTGGTGCGGCACTGAACAAAATGCTTGAGATGGGTGCCAGCAAACCGTGGCAAGAAGCGATAGGTGGCCTCACTGGCACGCCCGCGATGGAATCTAAAGCCATGCTGGATTATTTTGCGCCGTTAAAAGCCTATTTAGACGAGCAAAACAAAGGCCGGAATTGCGGCTGGTAACTGAAATCAGTCATGCACTGCAATCACGCCGAAGCAAACTGTTCATTGCTTCGGCTGAGTTCTGCCTTGGATTTCCGTTTAGTGTTTACTATCAAGCAGCTTTTGCAACTCCTGTAACTGCTGCTTGTCGAGCTTGGCTTTAGTTAACCAAGCTTTAAACATGTCGTAGCCTGCCTTGCCTGAAAACTCGGTTTCGCTTACTTTTTTAATCACCACATGACGCTGTGTGCCATCCGACCCAACCTCAACATTCATTATTGCTGGGGCATCGCTTTCAGTTGGCATCGTTTTCAACACGATATGCCGCTCTGTAGTCCGATCTTTTTTGCCATCCACTGACTCGGATGCCAAGAAAACTTGTTGATCCCCTGTTTGAGTCCACTGCATATGAGGTTCACTCAACAACATTGTTTTAATTTGTTCACGCTGATTTTCGGGTAATTTAGCCAAGACCTCAGCAAGTTTTTTTTCATCTTTTAAATCCGCTGCACGGAACTGAAACACATCAGTTTTGCCGTCTGCGACCCACACGACTTGGCTGTCCCCCCCGCGTTTTTCAATTTGGATCTGCTGGGTATGAACTTTCGGCTCTTCTCGACTGACGGGGGCTTCCGCGGTTTTAGTGCTGGCGCATGCGATTAAAGAGGTCGAAGTAATCATGACCAAAACAACAGGTCGTAAAAGTTTTATATTGAACTGTTTCATAGTGACATTCCTTAGAGTATTCAGTGTTACAGGGTTCTTCTGCTGTATCAATCAATGAAAATTTAATGCCAATAATTTAATTTATATAATTCAACAACTTAAAATTAAACTGCTCGTAAACTCAAAGAAATATCCCGAAATAAGGAGATCAATATGCTCATTTCGGCATAATAGTCATAGATTGCGCATTTATAAAAACCTAAGTCATTCATTCGAAATGAATTTTTATCAGGCGCTCACCAATCATTGCTGGCATTAATCTTGAAATAAACTGGATAACGACTGAGTAAATCACCAAACAAACTGAAAAGGACCCTCCAACGATGACGATCCAACGAGCATTAATCTTTGGCATTTGCCTTATCCTTGCAGTCGTTGCCGCTAGCCAGTTATTGAGTTTATGGTGGTTACAACAGCAATTCCAAGATGAAATCACCAAACAAAGTGGCCAACTCAGCAAAATAGTATTAGCACGCACAGCCGAAAAAATTCAGCTTAATAACAGCATGATTTTTATTGATAACGGGCAATCTCCTGAGATGCACCCAACCCCAGCACCTGCTACGCCGTTACCAAAAACTACAACAGCGAATGTTAATGGCGATGTCACAACAACAGTCACCAAACGCATAATCGCGACACAGCAAGGTGGGGAGACGACTCAAGCAGTGCAAATTTTAAAAGTTGACAGTGCCAAAGGACTCCCGGATGTTTTGCAAATTGAATTAGCCGAGACCATGCAAGAACTCGATGAATTACATGCGCAGAGTAACAATAGCGCACCTAAGGCGCCATGGGTGCAGCGATTTCGGTTTGATAGCGCAAGTCAGAGTCAATCGATTATTGATAGATACCTGCGTTATCAACTGCTGGCATTACTAGTGAGTTTAATTCTGGCATTAGCGCTAGCCTTGTGGCTTGGGTATCGCTTTATTGCCCCTCTGCAACAATTGGTACAGGGATTTCGCCGTCTTGCTTCTGGTGCCGCACCAGTTCAAATAGACGCAAGGCATGGGCTTGCCGAATATCGCTTTGTCCTAAACCAATTTAATTTAGCAAGCCAACAGCTCACCGAGCTTGCAGCACAGCGTGAACATATGGCACAGCAGCAACAACTCATTGAGCTTGGTGAGATTAGCCGAGGCTTGGTGCATGCTTTGCGTAATCCTATCCATACCATGGCGCTCGCCTTGGAGCAAATGCCTGCAATTAGTGAGCAACAACAACAGCTCCACAAATTGATTGAGCAAAAAATGCAACACATCAATCGGACCTTAACTGCATTATTAACGCTCAGCTGTGAGGGGGTCGATCGCAGTGGACTGGTATCCCTCAATGCAGTGTTGCAGGATATCGCTTTGGAATTCAGCCAAGCCAAGGTACAAATTCAACTCGAGTTATCACAAACACTGCACATTGCAGGTGCGGAAGCAGAACTGAGAAGTATCGCACATGCAGTGATTGCGAATGCCGTTGAAGCCAGTCCTGAGTTTGGCATTATTCGGGTAACACTTGAAAAATTCGATGATCACATCGAATTGAGGGTATGCGATCAAGGGGCTGGGGTTCATAGCACCATTCAAGCCCAGTTATTCCAGCCACACGTCAGCAGTAAAGCTGAAGGTGCAGGCATGGGGCTGTATTTATGTCGGCGCTTATTGCAACGTTATTACCACGGTGATATTGAATTGAAAAATACTTTTGTCACCCCTTCGACAGAGCAAGAAGCCAAGTTTCAAGCGACTGGATGTGTGGCAATAATTATCTTTGGGGTAACAAGATGACCCATCTATTAGTTGTGGAAGACGATTTAACACAAAGACAACTAGTCAGCCAATTATTGGAGGCTGAAGGCTACCAAATCAGTCAGGCGGATAGCGTTGAAAGCGCGATTGTTTTATTAAAGCAAAATAAAGATATCAACTTGGTGTTCAGCGATTGGAAGCTCGGAGCCTTAACGGGGCTGCAATTACTCCAGTATGTCCGCGCGAATCAACAAACTCTGGGTTTTGTTGTCGCCACAGCTTATGGCTCAGTCAGTCATGCGGTTGAAGCGATCCAAGCGGGTAGTGATGACTATTTAAGCAAACCCTTTAAACGACAGGAATTATTATTAGCCATCCGTAAAGGGCTTCGTGCTTTTGATTTACGCCAGCAAAATTTAAGGCTGACAGCGCAGTTATCTGAGCAACAGCAACTGGTTGAACTTATTGGCAATGCACCCTGTATGCAACAACTGTTTCAACGGATCCAGCGTATTTCTGGCACCGACGTCACCGTTTTAATTAGTGGTGAAAGTGGCACTGGCAAAGAATTAGCAGCGCGTGCCCTCCATGAGTTATCGCCACGCAAACAAGCCCCATTCATCGCGATTAACTGTGGAGCAATTCCTGAAGCCTTAGCAGAAGCTGAGCTATTTGGTGCAGAAAAAGGCGCTTTTACCGGGGCTACGATTAGCAAGGCGGGAAAATTTGAAGCGGCCCAAGGCGGTACCGTGTTCTTGGATGAAATTGCTGAATTACCACTCCCATTGCAAGCAAAATTGCTAAGGCTGCTGCAAGAGGGCAAAGTGACCCGTTTGGGCAGCCATCAAGAAATTAAACTTGATGTGCGGATTATCGCCGCCAGCCACCAAAATTTAACCCATGCCGTTGAGACAGGGCGCTTTCGCGAAGATTTGTATTATCGACTGAACGTTGTTCCTATTCATATGCCTGCGCTGCGCGAACGGGCCGCTGATATTCCAAGTTTATTACAACATTTTTTACAGAGACATCAACAACGCTATGGCGTTGGCCAGTTGGAACTCAGTAAACCGGTACTCAAAGCCCTTATGGAATACCACTGGCCTGGTAATGTTCGCGAACTATCCAATCGCATTGAACGCTTTGTGTTATTACAAGACACCGAAGAGCTGTTAACCGGGATCCGAACATTAAAGCCCGCCGATAGCGAATTTATGCTACCGGTGACAGGGATAAACTTTGAAAAGCTTGAGAAAAGTTGTTTAATGCAAGCACTTCAGCATAGCCAAGGCAACAAAGCCCAAGCTGCGCGGCTATTAGATTTGCCCTATAAAGCGTTTTTATATCGTTTAGAAAAATTCGGTATTCAGTGATTGAACTTACTTGAAGCGATTTCGCTGTTTATACCAAAAGCTCAATACCCAAGAAGCCAAGCCAATACCGACCAAATCTGCGACGACATCATAGAGGTCAAAATTACGGGTTGTTAAAAAATACTGCGAGCCTTCTTCTAACAAAGCAAAAAGAAGCACCAAGCTGGTGCCATAAAAAAACCGCCAGCCCAGCAGCTTCCACGTTCGAAAACGACTGGCCACTGTCACAAGCAAAGCCATCACCCCATAAATTGCAGCGTGTCCAATTTTATCGCCATATGGGATCGAATTCGCAAATTGGATCAGTGGATTCTGCGTGCCCAAATCCGCCTCGATAATGATCCAACCAATAAAACCGATAAATAAAATTGCCGGTATCCAGCGTAGCAACAGTTCCTCCTTGCTCAGTTCTGCGAGCTGATCCATAAAAAATAGAAAATATTTTAAACTTTTTTGCCCTTTCCACCGACCAAGCTCGTATACCTGTTAGGAATTTAAGGAGCATTTATGTCGGCAGAATCACAGCCCATTCAAAGCCCAAGCTTGAAACAGCTAGCGCTCAGCTTAGTGTTGTTCATCCTTGCCATGATGGCGGGCAATGCACTTTTACTGGCCTTAGAAAGTCAACTCGGACTGTATAGCTATCTCGGTCATCCACAATTACAGTTGATCCAAGCACCGCTTCAGTGGTTAGCTGAATTTGACTTCAAGTTTTAAGCCTAACGCCTGTTATTTAAACGCTGGTGTCAGTTTAATTTCGCCGGGTAATAGTTGCAGTTGTAGCGGCATGTTCAACAGCAATCTGTGTTCAAATTTATTTTTATCCAAGCGATACACCGGTTGTTTCGCTAACCAAGACTCCAACCATTTTTCCACATCCCGAGATAGAGGTTGTAACTGGCCTCGATAGCCAGCCCCTGCCGCTTTGGCATTTAATAAACGGAATTTCTTCAGAAAGACCGCCTGTTGTGATTGATCGAAGTAAGGTTCTGCTTCAACTTGCAATTCGAGTGTTAGCGGTAGTTCTAAGACTGCCACTTGGGCTGTTAAATCTGCGGCCAAAGCCAATTGCACCACTGAGCGTCCCTCTGGTGCTATCTCACTGACCACAGATAACTGCCGAAATTGCATCGGGATCCCAGCCAATTTGATTGCACTGAGGCCCGTTGCGAGTTTTTGGTTCAATTGTTGGTCTAAATCGGCTTGTGACACACGAAGTAACGCAAGCTGATTGCTAGTACTGCAGGCTGCAAGAATAATCCCGACCATAAAAACCAGTAATGCCCTGATGGTATTCAAAAAATTCTCCTTCGCTTTACTGGATCTGTTCGACTTTAAAACCGGCTTGGGTCAGTAGTTGCAACACGCCATCGTTGCCTGGCAAATGGGCTGCGCCCACCAACACAAACTCATGTCCGGGTTGGTTAAACATCTCTGCTAACTGTGGCAACCAACGATGATTCCTATCTGAGAACATCAAACGATAAGTCGCTGGATCTTGTTGTTGGGTTTTTTCCAACACTTCGGATTGAATGAAGTTCATATCCCCGCTACGCCAAGCGTTGATTAATTTTTTCAGTAAATCACTGCTCGTTTTGGCCTCATCGATACTCATCTTGATAAATTTGTTGGGATCTTCCGCCCCCAAATTGGCAATTAAATCGATTTGAAAACTGAGGGTCTCCAAATAGGCTAAGGCCTTATTGTCTTTTTTGGCTTGAGTTAAAAAATATTTATCAACACCATCGCCGACCAATCCCGCTTTTGCCATCTCCAAAATGGTCAACTGCATACTGACAAAACCCGGTTTGAATTGATCCACCATCGCAAGGGGCACCCCCAGACTGAGCAAATACTCGCTTAATTCATTTCGCACTTGCGGATTTAATTGAGTACTTAAAGTTTTTCCGCCGTTGTACTGCAGTTGCTGCACCATTTGCTGTTGTTCAGCCATTGTCTCTGGCAGCGGTGCCTCTAATACGATAGTCTGCGACTGCTGATAGGCTTGGCTAAAAGCATTCGGTAACGGATATTCGCTGGCTGGCAGTAAATGCACAGTTCCTGCAACATGAATAAAATCATCACCTTTACTCACTTTCCATACCGAGGTTTCAGCGAAAATCTGCTGGCTGAATAAGCCTGCGATGAGGGCAATGCTACAGCGAATGTTGTTCATATAACTTCCTTGTGGGTTGAGAGATGACTGAACGTGAAATCGCAAAAATGACCAAGGTCATCTTTGCGATTAGTTGGCCGTTATTTCTTTTGTTTAACCGGGCGTTTCCAGCCCGTGATGTGACGCTGTTTGCTACGAGCAACCACCAATTCATCTTCAGCAACGCTACTGGTGACCACAGAACCTGCACCCACTGTACTGTTTTTGCCAAGGGTAATTGGTGCCACTAATGAGCTATTAGAGCCAACAAACACGCCATCTTCGATGGTGGTTTGGAATTTATTCGCGCCATCATAGTTACAGGTAATGGTGCCAGCACCCACATTCACTTTGCTGCCAATGACAGCATCGCCTAAGTATGTTAAATGATTGGCTTTCGAACCTTCACCTAACACAGTTTTTTTCAGCTCGACGAAATTACCAACATGACTATCATTGGCCAGTACTGAATCAGGACGAATGCGTGCGTAGGGGCCTACTGAACAATCCGCACCTATGGTTGAGGATTCAACCATGGTATTTGGTTTAATTTCGGTGTTCGCACCAATCACCACATCTTTTAAAATACAATTGGCACCGATGCTAACACCATCACCCAACACCACTTTGCCTTCAAAGATGACATTGACATCAATCATGACGTCACTACCGACTTGCACTTCACCGCGCACATCAATGCGCGCAGGATCACGCAGATTCGCGCCGTTTAACATCAGCTCTTCTGCTTTACGCAACTGATATGCCCGCTCTAATTGAGCAAGCTGCACGCGGTTATTCGCGCCTTCAGTTTCAATCGGGTTTTGTGGATGTGCAGTGGTAATACTGACACCTTCAGCAGCAGCCGTGGCGACGATATCGGTTAAATAAAATTCGCCTTGGGCATTGTTGTTTTTAAGGCCAGCAAGCCATGACTTCAGCTTCTTGCCTTGCACTGCCATGATGCCGCTATTGACTTCATTAATCAGCAGCTGCGCTGGCGATGCATCTTTTTGCTCAACAATGCCAACCACCTTGCCATTTTCACGAACAATACGGCCATAGCCAGTAGGATTGGCTAAAATTACCGTGAGAATTGCCAAACCATCTTCGGAACGAGTCGCCAATAATTGCTGCAAGGTTTCTTTGCGTGTTAACGGCACATCGCCATAGAGGATCAGCACTGTATCTTCATCGGCAATTTGCGGAATAGCTTGCTGCACCGCATGGCCAGTGCCTAATTGCTCAGCCTGCAGCACCCAATTTAACGGCTGCTCACCCAAGCCCGCTTTCAGCTGCTCAGCACCGTAGCCATAAATGAGATTGATTTTTTCAGCACCCAAAGAGTTTGCTGTATCAATCACATGTTGCACCATGGAACGCTCTGCCACTTTATGCAGAACTTTGGGAAGGGAAGACTTCATGCGCGTGCCTTTACCGGCCGCTAAAATCACTACATTTAATGCCATTATTGCCAATCCTTTTCGCTAGATTGCAATAATTCTAACCGATGCGTTGTCAATTACGACTAAGTTTTTTGCTATCGCCATAAAAAAAGCCACCCGAAGGTGGCTTTTTGCAACGGATATGAACTTAGTTCTTGCCGCGTAGTTTCTGGATCAG
>CAZIPG010000023.1:11690-23116 GCA_964540955.1 uncultured Rheinheimera sp. | reverse complement strand
GGCCATCCGCTTTTGCAAGATGTCATCCAAAATGGCTACCATGCTTTTGCCCGCAGTGCACTGTTAGAGCGCCAACAAACGCAACTGCCCCCTTTTATGCATATGGCAATCTTGCATGCGCAAAGCGAAGATCCTCAAGTATGCCCACTCTGGCTCGGGCAATTACAGCAATTTAGTCGCGATTATGCACCTAAGGTACAGCTCTTAGGCCCGATCCAGCCTCCGCTCGAACGCAAAGCTGGCAAATATCGCTGGCAATTACAATTTTTCGCTGCTGATCGCCGAGATTTACATCAACTTTTGCAAGCACTATTGCCATTTGCCCTGAGTTTGCCTGAGCAACGACGATTGAAATGGCAAATTGATGTTGACCCGCAGGATTTGAACTAGCCGAGTCCTTCCCTTTTATGGCAAAGTAAGTAGAATGCAATCCCCCGACGGGGCGCAAAAGCGGCCATTTACCGACGAATCGCCTTATTAATTGCCTTAAAATCTTTTTATTGACAGACAGGAAGTGTAATAGTTTTTTATGCCGCAACGTGATTATGTTAAAGCTGCAAAACCGCAACCCCGCAACCGGAAAAAGACGGCCGCGAAACGCCCAATGCCTTGGGTCTTGATAGCGATTGTGGTCTTGCTGCTTTCCGTCTTTGTTGGTTTTCTTTGGCATATCTCGCATCGGCCAGAAGCTGAACAAATTCAGCAAACCGCTGAGCAAACTGCAGTGACTAAACCGCAAGATGAGCTGCCGCCAAAACCAGAGAAAGAACCTTACACCTATATTACCGAATTAGAAAACAAAGAAATTATTGTTGAAAAGCAAGAACTTGCAGCGAAAGATCCCGTATCAGTTTATTGTGGCGCTTTTGTTGAACAGCAACGTGCGGAAGAATTGAAAGCCAAGATTGCTTTTCATGGCCTCAATGCCAACATAAAACATTCGAGTGGCAAATACCGAGTCATTTTAGGTCCTTATACAAGTAAACGGACAGCGCAAAATGACAAAAACAAACTGCTTCGAGCCAAAGTTGCAGATTGTTACGTACCATAAATTCTCCTGAATAATGTCCAGTTGCTGAGTGGTTGCCAATACCACTCAGCGCACACTCAAACTACTCAATCTTTATGTGATAAACACCCATCGCAGCAAAAACATCAAACTGCGCATATCGAAAAATGCCCAACGAACTAATCATGCCGCTTCCTTGAAAAAACTTGCTCGCTCCCCCATATCTCATTTAATTCCAGTAACGACAGATTTGAAAAATGACCACAATTGTTTCTGTTCGCCGCAACGGCCATGTCGCACTTGGTGGCGATGGCCAAGTCACCTTAGGCAATACCGTGATGAAAGGTAATGCGCGTAAAGTCAGACGACTTTATCACGGCAAAGTTCTGGCTGGTTTTGCCGGCGGCACTGCTGATGCATTCACGCTGTTTGAGCGCTTTGAAGCCAAGTTAGAACTCCACCAAGGCCATTTAATGCGAGCCGCCGTTGAGCTCGCCAAAGACTGGCGTACCGATAGAATGCTGCGAAAATTAGAGGCATTGCTCGCTGTTGCAGACGCTAATAGCTCGTTAATCATCACCGGCAATGGTGATGTGATCCAACCTGAGCAAGATTTAATTGCCATTGGTAGCGGTGGCCCTTTTGCCCAAGCTGCGGCAACGGCGCTGTTGAACAATACCGAATTGGCTGCAGACGATATTGTCAAAAAGGCATTAACGATTGCTGGCGATATTTGTATTTATACTAACCAACACCACACGATTGAAGTGTTATAAAAGGTCCCGTTATGTCTGAAATGACTCCGCGCGAAATCGTCCACGAACTGGACCGTCACATCATCGGTCAACATGATGCTAAACGGGCTGTCGCTATCGCCCTGCGCAACCGCTGGCGCAGAATGCAGCTTGATCCGGCTTTACGACAAGAAGTCACCCCAAAAAATATCCTGATGATTGGCCCGACTGGGGTGGGCAAAACTGAGATAGCCCGTCGTTTGGCTAAATTGGCCAATGCTCCGTTTATCAAGGTTGAGGCCACCAAATTTACCGAAGTCGGTTATGTCGGCAAAGAAGTCGACAGTATCATCCGCGATCTCACCGATAGCGCCGTCAAAATGGTGCGTGAGCAAGAAGTTGTCAAGAATCGATTCCGTGCCGAAGAAGCGGCAGAAGAGCGCATTCTCGACGTGCTGTTACCTCGCGCCCGCAATACTTGGGGTGAACCTGAGCAGACAGATACCGATTCGCACACACGCCAAATTTTCCGTAAAAAATTACGGGAAGGCCAGTTAGATGACAAAGAAATTGAACTGGAAATGGCTTTGCCGGCCATGGGGGTCGAAATTATGGCGCCACCCGGTATGGAAGAGATGACACAGCAACTGCAATCAATGTTCCAGAACATGGGCAGTGACAAAACCAAAAAGCGCAAACTGAAGATTAAAGATGCACTGAAGCAGTTGGTCGACGAAGAAGCCGCTAAATTAGTGAATCCAGACGAACTGAAAGCGAAAGCACTCGAAGCGGTCGAACAAAATGGCATCGTCTTCATCGATGAAATAGACAAAATTTGTAAACGCGGTGAAAGTTCTGGCCCTGATGTCTCACGGGAAGGTGTGCAGCGCGATTTACTGCCGTTGATTGAAGGCTGTGCAGTGAATACTAAACATGGCATGGTGAAAACAGACCACATTCTGTTCATTGCGTCAGGCGCATTCCAACTGGCCAAGCCTTCAGATTTAGTGCCGGAATTACAAGGTCGACTGCCAATCCGCGTTGAATTAAACGCGCTCAGTGCCGATGATTTTTGTCGGATCCTGACTGAGCCTAAAGCTTCTTTGGTTGAACAAACGGTTGCTATGTTAGCCACCGAAGGCGTCAAACTAAGCTTCACTGAAGACGGGATTGCGCGGATCGCGAATGCAGCATGGCAAGTCAACGAACGCACAGAAAACATTGGTGCTCGCCGACTCTACACCATCATGGAACGCTTACTAGAGGATGTTTCTTTTGGCGCCGCTGACCATCAAGGGCAAGTGGTAGTGATTGATGCACAGTATGTCGACAATCACTTGGCGGCATTGGTGCAAGACGAAGATTTAAGTCGGTTCATTCTGTGATGCACCAAGTGACTCGCCTGCATTATCATCGCAAAAGCAAAGTGCTGGATGTGCATTTTAGCGATGGTGTCGAAGCGCATTTTAGTGCAGAACTATTTCGCGTATTGTGACCCTCAGCAGACGTCCGCGGCCATGGCAAGCCTGTGTTAGTGGCCAACAAGCGCGATGTTGGCATCAGCAACATATTACCAGTGGGTTTATATGCCGCAAAGCTGGTGTTTGATGATGGCCACCAAACCGGTCTGTATAGTTGGCACTATCTGCGTCAACTTTATGATAATCAACAAACGCTTTGGCAAGATTATTTGCAACGACTGCATGAAGCGAATGCAGTGCGAGAAAGTAAACTCGATATTCGACTGCAATCTTAAAACGCTGTCGCAATCCTATGTGGATAGGATTGCGACTTCGCATACAACTATGCTTTGAATCGATCGATGGATTGATGTAAGCGTGCAGCTTGTTCGGCGACTTCCTCACTGATTTGAGCGTTATGGCGAGAAATGACCAAGGACTGCTCAGAGATATCCCGTATTTTCACCACGTTTTTATTCACTTCCGCGGCCACATGGCTTTGCTCTTCAATCGCAGTAGCAATTTGGGTCGTCATGTCCATAATGCTGCTCACATCTTTAGTGATGGCGCCTAATAAGTTGTTGGCAATGCCCGCTTGCCGCACGCTTGCCTCCCCTTGCTCCCGGCAACTTTGCATTGATTGCACAATATCTTTGGTGCGATTCTGCAAGCCAATGATGATCCCTTCAATTTGCCGCGTGGAGTCCGCTGTCCGTTGCGCTAAATTTCTGACTTCTTCAGCCACAACAGCAAAGCCGCGACCTTGTTCACCGGCTCGCGCTGCTTCAATTGCCGCATTTAACGCCAGTAGATTGGTTTGTTCGGCAATAGCTCGAATCACATCCAGCACAGAACCTATGGTGCTACTGTCTTTTTCAAGTTCGCCCATGACGCCAGCGGCTTTTTGTAAATCAGCAGAGAGTGCTGTAATCCGCTGTACCGTTTGCTCAACCTCTTTCATGCCATGCACAGCATTTTCATTGGTGAGTTGCGCTTTTCCAGCCGTATTCTCAGTATTGTTCGCAATTTCATCAATGGTGGCGCCCATTTCAGTCACCGCTGTTGCGACCATATCACTTTCTAATTGTTGCTGCCCCATTCCTTCGCTGGTGTCTGCCGTGGATTTGGCAAGCTCTGCCGTCGCGTGATCGAGCATCGAAAGGGCTTCATTAACCCCTTTCACCAAATCCTGGAAATCAGTCAACATGCCATTAAAATCCTGGGCCAGCTTGGTCATTTCATCATTGCCTTCTGCATCGACACGCTGACGAAAATCATTATCTTGGCGGATAAAACCAATGGTTCGACAAACGTTTTCAATGGGCGCTAAAATACTTCGACTGGTCGCCAGCACCAACCCCAGCACAATGACTAATACAACGACAAACAAGGTCAGCGCAATCATTTGTGAACGCGCTGCAGCAGCCTCAACCGCAGCTTTGGCGTCTTGTGACATGAGTTTGAGACTTTCTTCAGTTTCATGAATTGCAGCACGCATCTGCGCAGTGATCCCTTGATCTTGCGCCAAACCAATTTCTTGCCGACCTTTGACGAGTGCTAAAAACGCTTGAGCATAACGCTCGGCTGCTGCTTGCAGAGAGCTACCGCCAGCATCCCCCAACAACCCTTTAAATGTCGTCATCTCTTGTTCGAAAGCGGCCAAATACTTGATATCAGAGCGTAACATGAAGTCTTTTTCCGCACGGCGCAACTGCAACAAACTGACCATGGCTTTATCATTTTGCACTTGTTTGAATTGTTGCTCTAACTCATGCGCCGCTTTTCGTAAGCCGCCATAAAAACCAGATTGAGGGTCTAAGCCGACTTCGGTTGATTTAGCTACTAAGGCGGCAAATTGCTGTTGGTAAGCCTTTGTTTGCAAAGAAAACTGATCTAATGGTGCAGTGTCTATCCCTTGCGCTTGCATCCCATCTTTCAAGCGTTGAATATCTTGATTCAACCGATCGATGGATTTTGCATACTTTTCGACATAACTCAAATCAAGGCGCATCAAAAAGTCTTTTTCATGCCGACGTAAGGTCAGCACATCGGTTTCCAATTGAGCCACTTCCACTTGCAATTCAGCGATTTCAGAAAGTTGTCGGCTTTGAAATACCAAGAGTGCCAGCATTATCAACATCGCAGCGCCAACCACTGCGCTATTGGCTAACAAGCGATGTTTAATTGAAAAATTCCTTAACATCTTCCAATACCCCTACATTGACGAAATAATCCTGAAGCAATCATAGGAAAGAAAATACAAATTTGCGAAAGATTTCAATAATTAAGGATCTTCTAAACAAGAAGACCAGAAATGATTTAGTACCCAGCAAAGTCAATTCGGTTTACAACTAAAAATGAGCATAGTCCAAAGGAGCGTTCAGATACCTGCACCTGATAAATTCTAGAATACTAAGTCTGAAGAAAAGCTACTGCTGCCGTAATAATTCTAAAAAATCATTTTCAGCTAAAGGTTTGGCAATTAAATACCCTTGGACCGCATCACAAGACATTCGCTTAAGTAAACCCAATTGATTCTCGTCTTCAACCCCTTCAGCCAAAATGCGTTTCCCCAAACCATGGGCCAGCGTAATCATCGTTTTGACAATCATCATATCCGAATCACTGCCCGCCATGTCGGTGATAAAACTGCGATCAATTTTGATTTTATCGATGGGCATGCGCCGCAAATAGGCCAAAGATGAGTAGCCCGTACCAAAATCATCAATCGAAACGCGGATCCCCATTTGTTGCAATTCAGTGATTACATTTCGCCCGAGCTCCATATCCCCCATCGCGGTATTTTCTGTAATTTCGAGTTCTAACAAAGAAGTCGGGACTTCATATTTTTGTAGCAGTTCTTGCAGCTTCGTTTTCAAGCCAGGCTGTTCAAAATGGATCGGCGTCATATTGACTGCGATTGATTGCTGCACACCCATTTTTCGCCAACGCCCCAAGGTTGCAATTGCAGTATCTAACAGTAATAAATCAAGTTCACGCATCAATCCGAGTTGTTGCATCTGTGGCAAAAATTGCCCTGGCATCAATAACCCTCTATCGGGATGCTGCCAGCGTACGAGCGCTTCAACACCATCGATTTTTTGTTCTCGCAAATTAAATTGTGGCTGAAAAAATAAGACAAATTGCTTTGACCTCATAGCCTCAAGCAATTCCTTCTCAAGCATTAATAATTTGGCTGATTCCTCTTCCATGCCAGGCTGATACTGTAACCAACGTTGCTGTTCGCGCTTCGCCTGATGAAAGGCAATATTAGCTTTTTGCAGCAGTGTTTCCGCAGATGTCGCATGGTCTGGATATCGGGCAACCCCAAGCGTTGCCGTCAATTTTAACAAGCCTGAATCAAAGTTGAAGGGCTTCTCGATCAAATGCTCGAGATGCTGTAAGCAGAACTGTCGCTGTTTATCTGTATCAATGTCCGCCAAGACTAACACAAAAATATCGCCACCAGAGCGAGCAATTAAGGAGGGTTTTAGCACGCTCGTTTCAAACCGACGGGTGACTTCTCGCAGAATTCGATCGCCTTGCTTGATGCCCACACTTTCATTGACCGTTTTAAATCGATCGAGGCCAATCATCACAGTCAGCAGTGACGCTGGATTATTGCCACACAAGGTATTGAGTTCCGTTAACAATGCATCCCGATTCAGAGCCCCAGTTAATTGATCATGGGTATCAAGATATTGGGTCTTCGCGGTCAATTCTTTGTTGGCAATTCGTTCATCCTCTTGCAACCAAATAATGAGCCCCATGCCAAGCAACGCCACCCATAGCAGCTCAAGGTGTTTCATCACCACGGTCACTTTCGTGAAAAATTCGGTCTGACCAAGCCAGCTTGATAAAGTCGCAAGCACCAGTAATTGTAAGCCCCAGAGCACAAAAACCGTCGCCACTGACCGAGTGATAAATAAACGATTGGTCATGGCGAATAACCAAAAACCAGACACCAACAATGTCGTGCCGATAAACAGCTGCCTTAAATTCACTTGAACAGCATATTTCCAGATAGTCATATTCTGTTCGGGTAAAAAGAACAACACCGAGGCTAAAGAGATAACTAGCACCAGCAACAGTAGCTGATTCACTAATCTAGGGGCAATTCGTTGACCGACCGTTGCTTCACGGACCCCAACTAAAATCCATATCGCGAAGGCATAACCTAACAGAATGTAACTCACCTCAGTGATAATCATCAGTAAAATTGAGACGTTCTGGTAGACAACAAACGAGCTATAAAAAACAAAAATTAGCGTAAATACAGCAAAGCAATTAAAGGCGATGGCCCAAGATTTGAGATAGTGGCGGTGATATATCCGATAGAAATGCCACAATACCAGACTAATCATGAAGGCGAGTCCGGCTTGGATCATTAATAACGCAACGCGGGCGAGGGTTAACTCAAAGCTCAAAGTAAATCCCTGAACTAATTCTCTATTTAAGAAAACTATCACAAGAATTTGGCAATTGCACTCTTCAAAACAAAATTGGTAATGATTGCGCTGAATCATAGCTTTGCGCTTGAGCTTAGCCTTGATAGGTTTATACTGTGCTCAGGATCAATGACTTATCAGGTGGACATTCTCATGCAATACAATACTTCCGAACTCTGTGACCTGTATGCCGATATGATTGATGTCGTCGAGCCGATTTTCGCGAATTATGGCGGTCGTCGTTCTTTTGGTGGAGTGATTAATACCATTAAGTGTTTTGAAGACAATGGTTTAGTCCGTCAAATGCTGAGCGAAACAGGCGTAGGGAAAGTCTTATTGGTCGATGGTGGTGGTTCTGCGCGCAGAGCCTTAATCGATGCCGAACTTGCGGCGATGGCTGCCGAAAACGGTTGGGAAGGAATTATCGTCTACGGTAGCGTACGAGATGTCGATACCTTAGAAGACTTTGATATTGGCATCCAAGCAGTCAATGCCATTCCAGTAGGCGCCGATGATCAAGGCTTTGGTGAAGTCGACTCACCAGTCTGTTTTGCAGGTGTCACTTTCCTCCCAGGCGATCACATTTACGCGGATAGCACAGGGATTATCCTTTCTGCTGAACCACTTGACCTAGAATAATATGTTGAAACAGTTCCAGACTGCGGATATCGCGGCTTTACAACAGACCCGTGCCGGGGAAACTCGGCTCGGGGAACAACTGCAGTTTTTAAATCCATTGTTACCCTTGGCAGACGGCTTAGTGAGTGCCCAAAGCCGCGGCGTGCGTTTTGCAATTCTGGGGATCCCGGAGGACATTGGTCCACGAGCCAACTTTGGACAGAATGGCGCTGATCTGGGCTTTCAAGCGTTTTTGAGCCGCTTCATCAATTTGCAAGCAAACAGCCACTTCCCTTCTCAGCAAGTACTGCTGATTGGCACTGTGGATTGCACCGATTTACAACAACAGAGCCAAGGCTTATTGGCGCATAACGACCATGATCTTGAGCAACTTCGCCAACTCTGCGCCACACTTGATCAGCGCGTGAGCGCTATTTTAAAACCTATTTTTGATGCCGGGATCATTCCGATTGTGATTGGCGGCGGCCACAATAATTCGTATCCTCTTTTACAAGCATTATCAGTGTCATCAGGGCAAGCCGTGGATGCTGTTAATTTGGATCCGCACGCCGATTATCGTTTGTTGGAAGGGCGCCATAGTGGCAACGGTTTCAGTTACGCCAAAGCGGCAGGATACCTCAGAAACTATTTTGTATTGGGTCTGCACGAACTAAAAAACTCGGAAAAGGCCTTGGCACAAATGGCAAAGGATGATGTGCAATTCCTAAGCTACCAAGACATTTACGTGCGTCAGAAGTATCGCTTTAGCGAAGCCTGTCAATTTGCCTTACAAGCGTTGGGGCGACATGAGGTGACACCACTGGGTTTAGAGTTAGATACCGATAGCATTAGTGGAATGCCTGTCAGTGCCATGACCAATTGCGGCGTCAGTGTGGCGGATGCAGAACATTTTGTCTGGCAATTTGCCCAGCAAGATCGAGTTCGCTACCTCCATCTCGCTGAAGCTGCGCCTATACAACATCCTGCTGGACTCGCTGCAGGTTTGAGTGAAGCTGGGCAAGTACTGACCGCACTAGCAGTGGCGTTTATTCAAGCCAAAAACCAAGCCCATCAACGCTAAAATTTCGCCGAAAATCCCTAAGGTTTAGCCGACACTTGTCGGCTATTCCACTGCGCTAACCAGGGCACCAATCCTTCGATAGCAAAAGGCCTGCTGTATAAAAAGCCCTGCCCAATGGTACAACCCAGCAATTGCAGTTTTTCACTCACTTGTTCTTCTTCAATCCCTTCCGCGACAACTTGCAACTGTAAATTTTTAGCCATATCAATAATTGCACCTGTGACGGCCGCTTGGGATTCAGAACGATGTAAGCCGGTAATGAACTGACTATCCACTTTGACCTGTTGGATCGGCAACTCTCGCAATACGGCTAAAGACGTGAAACCGGTGCCAAAGTCATCCAGCGACAACTCTACCCCTAGCGATCTGAGCCGATGAAGGACTGGTCGCGCCGCTTCAGCATCAGCCATCAAGGCATCTTCTTTTAATTCTAACACTAAGAGCCTCGGGTCCACTTTCGCATTTGCCAACAAGCTCTGCAGAAATTCGACAAATTCGATTTGTAATAAATCATGGCTCGATATATTAACAGCTAACTGGATAGAGTGACCTTGCGAACCCAACTGTTGCAAGGTAACGACCGCTTGTTGCAACACCCAGGTCGTTAACGGATAAATGATGCCCATCTCTTCTGCCAGTGGCAAAAACATCTTCGGGGCCAGCAAGCCTTTTTCCGGGTGCTGCCAACGCAATAAAATTTCAAAGCTATGAATTTGTTGAGTGGCAAAGTTCAGCTGAGGCTGGACATCTAATTGTAATTGTCCACTGGAGATCGCAGTTTGTAATTGCGCCATCATTCGCAGTTTTTCACTATTAAAATGCATCATCTGCTCATTGAATACTGCGCTCGCACTTTGCTGCCAATCATGCTGCTGTAAGGCTTCAAATGCTTTATCCAAGAGTTCAGCTAATTGATCGCCATGTTCAGGGATATGCACGATGCCGCTACTCAACTGATACTCAACGGCAGCCCCATGCAATAACAGAGGTTCAGGGACTTGTTTTTCCAGTTGTTGCGCCAGAATTTCAGCACTATAACCTTTACCATCCGCTTGCATCCAAAGGGCGAAATCGACGCCGCCTAGGTGACAAACACGAATTGGCAAATTTTGATTTTCGAGTAAGAGCACTCGTTGATTTTGCGCAACATTGGCATTAATCCGCGAAGCGATTTGCGTTAAAACGACATTCGCATGACTGTGCCCAAGCATGCGATTGACTTCATCAAAATGTTTAATCTTAAGAACAATCAAGGAATAAGCACCCTGACCTTGCGAGAGCAATGGGGTCACTCGTTGTTGTAAAAGATGGCGATTAGGGAAGCCGGTCGTGACGTCGTGCAGATACGTATAATCAGCAAACGGACGAGTCGCAGTTGCAAGCCGTTGCTGCAATACTCGGTTTTGCCGCAGTAATACACCTAACAACACTAACAGCAGGATATATAGCGCAATGACCAGATCCATCGGGTATAGCTCAAACAGCTTATGATGATTATTTGAGCATAATTCATTTCCATCATTTGTAAATCTGGAAATCGTTTCGCCCAAAATAATTGGGGATTTGACTTTAAATCCCCCAGCTCTGCTCAATAGGCTGTCATGATCATGATTGAGCGACAGCGATCAGGATTTTGCCCTCTCAAGCGGCAGCCAGCGCTTGTAATCGACCACCGATCACCAGTTGACGCAATAAAGACACGCCAACCTGATAGCATAATTCCGCAGGTTGATTGACTTGGTACAGACCGAAATCGGCTCTGAAGCCAACTTTTAACTGACCTCGATCCGTTTTACCTAAGGCTTTTGCTGCATGGATTGTGACGCCTTGCAGCGCTTCTTCGGGTGTCAAACGAAACAAAGTACATGCCATATTCAACATCAGCGGTAAATGACACAAGGGCGAAGTCCCGGGGTTCAAATCCGTCGAAACCGCCATAGGGACACCATATTGACGCAGCAACGCGATGGGCGGCTGTTGTGTCTCCCGCAAAAAATAGTAGGCGCCTGGTAACAACACCGCCACTGTGCCAGCCTTTGCCATCGCTTGCACATCTTGCTCAGTCAAATACTCGAC
>CAZIPG010000023.1:0-11680 GCA_964540955.1 uncultured Rheinheimera sp. | reverse complement strand
CGACATGATCAGCAGACAAACCAGAAAATTCAGCAACTAACGCTGAACCACCGAGCGAGGATAGCTGCTCTGCATGAGCTTTAACGGGCAATCCTAAACTTTGTGCTTTTTGAAATAGCCGACGACTTTGCACAACTGAAAAACCAATCCCCTCACAAAAAACATCCACAGCATCGACTAAACCTTCAGCGGCTAGTTCGGGTAACATGGTTTCGACAACTAACTCAAGGTAACCCTCACTATCGTTTTGATACTCAGGGGGGAGCGCATGAGCGCCTAAAAAAGTTTTTTCAATTTGCACCGGGTGATGCTCATCCAGTAACTTGGCCACGGCTAAAATCTTTCGTTCATTCGCCAAATCGAGCCCATAGCCAGATTTGATTTCGACCGTAGTAACGCCTTGCCTCATCAAGGTATTGAGCCTATCTTTGGCAAGCACAAACAGTTCATCAGCAGTTGCAGCTCGTGTTGCTGCAACTGTGGATTTAATACCGCCACCAGCGGCGGCAATCTCTTGATAAGTTGCCCCATTGAGTCGTAATTCAAATTCGTTCGCTCGGCTACCGGCATAGACTAAATGGGTATGACAATCGATGAAGCCGGGAACAACCCACTGCCCTTGCCCGTCATACATTGGGGTGGCAAAATGATCAAAAGCAGGCAATTCCGACTTTTTACCAAGCCAGGCAATTTTGCCGGCCGAAATTGCAATAGCACCATCCAGAATTGCGCCATAGGGTGTTGCTGGATCGCTCATGGTGGCCAAATTTACGTTATACCAAACCGCATCAAATTGTTGCATGCTAGTGCCTTCTGTTGTGATAGCAGTCATTTTCAGGATAATGACGTTGATTATGGTTGCAAATTTTAACGGAACTTGTTGTCTATACAACCAGATTAGACTATTTTTTAGCATTTAAACTGTTGTAAGCACCCTATGTCCAAAGTATCTCAGCCCATTCTTGCCAAATTCGCCACGATTAAAGAGCATATCTTCAGCCAAATTGAATCTGGTGCTTGGCCTGATCACAGTCGAGTCCCTTCGGAAAATGAGCTGGCCGAACAGTTTGGGGTCAGTCGAATGACAGCGAGACGAGCCTTACAAGAACTGACCGAACAGGGCGTTCTTTATCGAACGCAAGGGGTTGGTAGTTTTGTTGCGAGTGCTAAATCACAATCCGCTTTGTTAGAAATTCGCAATATTGCCGATGAAATCCAAGCACGAGGTCATTTCCACAGCGCCGAATTGATTCAACTGAGTCAAATTCCATGCCCTGCTATTGTGGCAACGGCACTCGAACTTGAACGCGGAGAACCGGTCTTTTTTAGTCTGATTGTGCATTACGATAATCAGCAACCGTTGCAACTTGAAACCCGTTTTGTCAATCCACATCGCGTGCCCGAATATTTGCAGCAGGATTTCACCCGAGGCACACCCCATGAGTACTTAAGTAAAGTTGCCCCGCTCACTGAAGCCGATCACATCGTAGAAGCCATTTTAGCTGATGAATTTACTTGTAAATATCTACGGATCAGCCGACAAGAACCTTGTTTACGGCTAACTCGCCGCACTTTTAGCCGGGATGGTGCGGTCAGCTTTGCTTATCTAACCTCGGCTGGGAGTCGCTATAAACTTGGTGGACATCTGAATTTTTCGAAGTAACGAAAAAATTACACCCGTTTGGGCTTAGCTTTTTCTACTTCAGTCCAAGCTGCTGCGACTGATAAAAAGCACATGCCAAAGCTGAATTGGCAACAAAAGACATCTGAATCGACTAAGTTTCTGCAGTTTTTTTACATTTTTTGCCCTCAATTACTTTCAAAAAACAATTACTTCATCTAATTTTTAACCGTCCATTACATTGTAATGAACGCAAAACGGGGTCTACTGGCTGGACCACCCACTGTTTCTTTGTTAATTTCTTCAACCAATTTGACGCCTAGACAACTTCATCAATAATAAATACACTCAAGATGAAGACAAATGAGACAACAGGACTAGACATGAAACTAACAGTCGCAAATAAAGTCAAACTCGGCTTTGGTGTTATTGCACTTTTGCTTTTGATCGCCAGTCTTTCCTCGCTATGGAGTTTTTTCACAATTTCGAGCTCGAGCACCAAGGTGAACGACATTGCAGTGCCCGCGCAGCAACAAAGTAACTTGGCACAAATTCAATTATTAAAACTCGCCAAATTATCCGCGCTGGGATACACCGCTGAGCAATCGGCAGATATCAGCAAATATCAATCAGAATTCGTCACTGCAGCACAAAGCTTCAATAGCGTCTCAAAACAGTTATCGCAATTACTCAAAGACGATCCATCATTAAACAAGCCATTGAAAGATGCGCTTGCCCAAGCGGCGTTATACGAAGAAGCCGTGAATTCTATGTTTGCTGCGAAGTTGCAAGCGATTGATGGAGCAACAGCCTCTGCTGCAGAGCTTGATGTTTTGGTCAAATTGATTGATGAAGCAGGCGCTACTTTACTTGATATTACTTACATCGAAGCCGGTAATCAGAAAGCAACTCTCGAGTTAATTGCGGGGGCTGCAGGTCGAGTCGATGGTCAATTATTATCTTTGATGCAAACCGTTCGCGAAACAGCCGGCTACACAGAGGCAGAACAACTGAATGAGAGTTTGCAAAATATCGAATTTGCCTTCACTGACATGCAAGCCAACCTTGATTACATTGGCAATTTAGTGGGAAAAGTTGGCGCTGAAGATTTATGGCAAACTTTCAATGATCAATTAACAGCAGTCAAAGAACGAATCAAAACCACCGATAATTTGGTCGCTCTGAAAAACAAACAACTGGCTGCAGCAGGTCAAGCGAAACAAGATCTAGCCAAATCAGAAGAGACGGTCAGTCAAGCCGTTGCTTCCCTCGATTTATTACTCGATGGCGCTGAAAATCAATTCAACTCACTGCAATCCGATGTTTCATCATCGTTAAGTTTTGCTGTGTTGAGAACGATTGTATTGATGATTGTGCTGATTGGTTTAGCAGTTGCGATTGCAGTGAAGACTATCACCTCAATGTTAAGACCTCTCGGCAGCATTAACAAAGCTTTGGATGAAGTGACCTCAGGAGATTTGACACATCGGCTTCGGATCGTCAATGACGATGAATTTGGCGCTTTATCAACTAAAGTCAATAGCTTAATCGAATCTCTCAGTCAGTTAATTCGTCAAATCTCGACCAATGCATTAGAGCTAGGTCATAGCTCTACTCGTTCAAGGGAGGAGGTGCTGGAAATCACTGAAGCACTGACGCAACAACAACAACAGATCGGTGTGGTTAATGAAACGACCCAGTTGTTGGCTAACAGCACTCACGATATTGCTGACCAAGCCTCACTGGCAGTGCAAGAAATGCAAGGCGCCCTGAAACAAAGCCAACAAATCGACCATATCTCATCCGAGAACAATAAACTTATTAGCAACTTAGCTGTACAACTCACTGATACAGCAGACATCATGCTGAAAGTAAATGAACAGTCTAAAAACATTGGTGGCATCTTGGCGACTATTCGTGGGATTGCCGAACAAACCAACTTATTAGCACTCAATGCAGCGATTGAAGCGGCTCGTGCGGGTGAGCAAGGCCGGGGCTTCGCTGTTGTTGCTGATGAAGTGAGAAGCCTCGCTGTACGCAGCCAAACTGCAGTCGATGAAATTCGCAATATGATCCAAATTCTGCAACAACACAGTACCTCAGCAGTCAACTCCATTACTCGAGGTCGTTCAGATGCAGAATACTGCGTAGGCCATACCGAGGAGTTGGTTAGCTCTTTGGTGCAAGTCACCCATGCCATCACCCATATGCATGACATTAGTACCGCAATTGCCGGAGCAACTCAGCAGCAATTAGCCATGGGTGAGGTGATTCAACAAAATATGCATCAAATGGTGACTTTATCCGACCAGAGTGCCGAAAAAGCTCACCAAACACTGCAACACAGTCAAGATGTTGCGATTAGTGCAGAACATTTACAGGATTCTATCTGTACCTTTAAAGTCTAACCTAAGCCTCACTCCATCGATTGGGTTGCATCTTTCAACAACTAGATGCAACCCAGCTTGACCTCATCAGTGCAATCAGCTTGTCAAAACCGACCATAAAAACGCTGGAAATTTACAACACTGCAATGTGCGGTATCTCTCTGATATATCTTGGTTCATTCTAGACATTCACAATGTACTTCAGAGAAAAACCGGAGCAGCGAAAAGGCTTTTTATCGAATGCCCATAGTCATTTAAAGGATGGTGGTTTTCAAAACAAAAAAGGCCAGACTTACGACTGGCCAGGCAGGAAATGCTGTTTCATCCTTGAATTTATATTTTTGTTCCTTTTTGCGCAAAACGCATGGCATTTTGCCAAAATAGAGACAAATAAAACATGATGAAAAGTTGATATTGTGGGAAATTTTGTTTTTTCGCGCGTTTTTTCAACAGCTTAGCTGCTTTTTCAACCGTTTCAGGTTCAAAATTTCGATCCCCGTTTCTTTCGCAAAGATATCTGCTTGCGCATCAACACCTGCGATACACAGCAATACGCCAGCACGACACTCATATCTGAGCATCTGTTGAAACATGGTTCGCAATTCATAAATTCCTAAGGGTTGTTCATTATCTCGTTCTATATATACCAATTGACGACTATGCAGAAGATTTCCTTGATTCAAATAGCTTTTTGGTGAGATTGGTAGCGCTTGAAGATCATGCAACTCTTCGTAGTGACGACATTCGGCGAGGAACTGTTGTTTCATATGGCTGGAGTGATGGTTGATACACCGTTGGTACCAATGACTGAAAAATTGTTGCGATTCTAGCACCAGCACTAAGTTAATCAGCAAGCACACACCAACCAGCGCAATAAAACCAAGATGAGTCAACAAGTCTACATTCTGGTTTTGGGTGACTAATTGCGACACCTGTGGCGGAAAAACATTGAGGTAGACAACATATAACAAGGTCGCAAATAGACTTAACAGCAAAGAGACCACTGCAGCAAACAACCACTTCATATTTATCAGTTCCTTCATCCAATCGGCGACTTAAAGTTAAAATAACCTAAGGAATTTGCTGGATTTATCCTTGATAAAAATCTGATAAATTTTGTTTTGCTGATTTTTCAGGAACAAGCTGCAATGGCTAAGCTTGGGCTGTCCCATTGATAGCTAAAATCTGCATATTGTAAACTCAACTGAGAATTGACTATCCGTGCAGGCTCTTCACTGACTCCTGCCAAAAAATTTGGGAGTGCGCACTGTGCTGCCTCACAGGCTGCTCGATAAAATTGCTCTTTACTGGGATGCCACTGATTACACAAATTGATTAGACGACTGGGTAAGCTTTGCATGGACATAGCGGACTGGATCTCAACCAAGGTCAAACAGAAACGGACAATTTCATCACTATGGACTAGATTAACTGGCAAATCAGCGCCCGACATTTCCCCACCTCGCACAAAGCGCGCCGGATGACGTCGGGGGCCAATTAACCCTGCCAACCGCAAGATCACTGCATGTTCAACTCGACCAATCAACATTTCGGCTGCCATCAATTTTTGCAACCGATTAAACATCTCTAAGTCAACCGAATGATTTAGGGCTTGTGCTACTGTCTCTAGCTGCGTTTGCACGCCAGAATCGACCCAAAGCTTGGGCGTCAAGGTTGGCACACTATCCTCAGTCACATCTCCCGAAAGCCCAGTATAAATTCCCGTACTGGAACAGAAAACCAGCATCTTCGCCGCTGTAGCATTTTGGCTAATTTGCTCGATGGCAGCCAGATAATTCGGCATACTTGCCGGCAATGCCACAATCACCACGGCGTCTTCTATCAATGCTCGCGGAAATTCCGCGCAGGGCAAACTCAGCACTTGGCCTTGAATTGCTGGCGCTAATGTCGCCAAACCTGTTTCACTCTGCCGAGTGCCAATAACCTGCCAACCCTGGCCCGCAAATGCCACACCAATCTGCTGACCTAACCAACCACAGCCAAAGATCACTAATTTAGCCATGGGGATTTACCGCAAATCGCCCAACTAGCTCAGCTAAGACTTTATCGCCATGCTGGAGTTGAATAGTGACTTGTTGTCTTACTCTGCGCTGCTGCGCCAGAGCAGATAAATCGCCGCGGCAGTTTATTAATTTGACAACAGCACGGGCATCTTGATGCACAGGCGCTAAATATCGAATACTGGCATCAGCAAGCACGATGTCGCCGCTTAAGCCAAAAGATTTTAACTGTAACCAAACCATGCCCCAGCCCGTTAACGTCAATAGACTATAAATAGCGCCTGCGAACATGGTTTGATGCAAATTCTTATTCGGGGCGAGTGGCGCTTGACAGCATAAGGTCGCGCCATCAAAACTTTCTATAGTCAGTTGCATAAAAGCACTTAACGGGATCGTTTGCCACCAAGTATCTTGCAGGATCTGTGGCCAGTCCGCCTGCACTTGCTGCAGCTTTAAAGGGCGGAACATTTGATAATGAGCGATGCCAAACAACGCGGGTAGTTCGTCCCCCAATTGATAACCCAAACGGCGATAAAAACCGACGGCATTATCACGTGCATTTAAAACGATGCCAGTGAGCCCCCAATGTAAGGCCTGCAGCTCCAAGGCTTTCAGTACCATAGCCCCTAAGCCCTGCCCCTGCACAGATGGCGCAACCGCCATATAACGAACTTGCCCACGCCCATCAGCTAATCGATGCAAACGCCCAACAGCAACGACCTCGCCTGTTTCAGCAAGCACCATTTGATGACATGATTCCGCTTCCAGCTCATCACGTTCACTGCCAAGCGGCTGACCCCAAGGAGCCCGCAGCACTTGATATCGTAAATTATAATATGCTTGCCATTGAGCATCGGTCGAGGGCGAGCTAAGCTGCCATTTCATGTTGGAAACCTCTTAAGAATTCGATCAGCGTGGCAACGAGGACGGGCATTTTGAGTCAATTCTACGCACAAACTCAAGGGATTTTGTACTGGCGACGGTCTGATCAGTGTGAAATCAAAGTCGAACAAGATGATCGCCTGCGAACATTATCCATCAATGGGCAACGGCAAAGCCAATTAGATTTACAGGCACCCTGTCGGCCTGTTTATCCTTATGTGCAACACATATTGCAATCCCTGCAGCAGTTTGATTGCCAGCGTATCTTGCAACTAGGTCTGGGTGCAGGCGAAATCAACCGAGCGGTTTTGGACCAATTGCCATGCGCAGCGCTAACCACCCTAGAAAAAGACGCCGTCGTCATCTCGCTGTATCAGCAATATTTTCAAATGCCCGAGTTGATGAAACGGGACAATATCCTGCATCTGAGTGAATTTAACTCCCTCCCCACATGGGGTTCATTTGATGCCGTGATTATTGATATCTACCCTTGGCCAGCCTGTTTCGCCGCATTTATCGAAACTTGGCTGAAGCTGTTAGAGCCCTCAGGCATTTTATTGATTAATTTAGCCGAGCCAACAGCCCAACAAGCTGTGAAAGAGTGGTGCCAGCAGTATTTTAATGAGATCGCTATCACCACCAATACCGGCTATCTGAATCACCTGTTTTGTTGTTCACAAGCTTTGCCTTACAGGGATTAGGGCAACTTAATGCTGGTTTGCAGCTACTGAACTTGCAACCAAAAGGTCACAGGCCCGTCGTTCACTAAGCTGACTTGCATATCTGCACCAAATTGCCCAGTAGCCACTGCAATGCCCTGACTCTGGCAATATTCAACAAACTGTCGATAAAGGGGCTCAGCAACTTGTGGCAATGCGGCAGGGGTAAAACTTGGCCGTAAGCCCGAATTGGTGTCCGCTGCCAAAGTGAACTGGGACACGACTAATAATTGCCCCTGAACTTGCTGAACATTCAGATTCATTTTGCCTTGCTCATCGTTGAACAAACGATATTTCAATACTTTATCGGCTAATTTCTTCAGTTGAATGGGGCCATCATTGGCCTCAACACCCAATAGCACCAAAATACCATGACCGATCTGACCGACCGTTTGCTCTGCCACGGTGACGTCAGCCCGTCGCACTCGCTGGATTAATGCAATCATTGAGAATAATGCTCCGCAAATTCAGTCGCCGCATTAAACAAGGCGCGGCAAATGCCTGGCTCACTTGCTGAATGTCCTGCGTTATCGATAATTTGCAACTTCGAACCCGGCCATGCTTGATGCAAACTCCACGCATTTTCCAATTTACAAACGACATCATAACGGCCATGCACAATCCAACAGGGTAAATGTTGCACTTTATGCAGCTCGTTCAGAAGTTGCTGGGGCGCTAAAAAGCAATGGTGTAGGAAATAATGATTTTCTATGCGCGCCAGTGGTAAAGCCGAATGCTCATCGATAGCGCCTGAACGCATTGTCGCATTTGGCAGTAAGGTTGCGACTCGCGACTCCCACAAACTCCAAGCTTGCGCCGCAGGAAGTTGTACCTCTAAGTGCTTACTTTGCAATAATTGCGCATAAGCTACTAAAACATCTTGGCCTTTCAAGTGCGCGATTGGCGCCATAAAGTCGGTAAAAAAATCTGGGAACATTTGGCTCGCACCACCTGAGGGACGATATAACCAATCGATATCTTCAGGGCGTCCTAAAAAAATTCCTCGCAAGATGAAGCCAAGGCAGCGCTCTGGATAATGTTGGCCATAAGCAAGGGCTAAAGTACTGCCCCAACTGCCACCGGCTACCAGCCATTTTTCGATGGCAAAATGCTCACGGATTTGCTCAATATCTGCCAACAAGTGCTGGGTGGTGTTATTTTCTAAACCAGCAAATGGGGTGGATTGACCACAACCACGCTGATCAAAAAGCACAATACGGTAGCGCTCAGGGTCAAACAAAGTGCGCTGAAAGGGGGAGCAGCCACCGCCAGGTCCACCATGACACATCAACACAGGGATCCCTTTGGGGTTGCCACTTTGCTCAACATACAGACGATGACCATCCGGAGTCGTTAAAAACTCACTGCAATAGCACTCAATAGGTTCAATCTGATACATGCTCTGACTCCTGCTCTGGTTGATGCTTCGAAGTGCTACTGTGCGCATATTCTTGCAACAAAGCGGTCAATTCAGCCCCGAGTAGCACCACCAACCACGAAAGATAAACCCAAACAAACAGAATAGGGATCAGGGCCAAAGCCCCATAAATAGCCTGATATGTCGGAAAATATTGGATATACAAACCAAAGCCCTGTTTGAGCATTTCAAACAATAAACTACTAAACAACGCACCCAGCAAAGCATGGCTGTAGCGCACTTTCACATTCGGCACAATTTGGTAAAGCATGAAAAAGGCCAATAGCGAAAATAGATAAGGCGCTAGGGCTAACAAAACTGAAGAGAACCCCGGCGTGTAATCATCCGCTAAATGCGTGAGTGATGCGAGATATGAAGTCACCGCAATTGAGGCGCCAAGCAACACCGGACCCAGCGTTAATATCATCCAATAAATCGATAAAGAAATCATCAAGCGCGGTCGTTTATGCACACGCCAAATTTTATTCAAGGTTTTATCAATATTGTGAATGAGCATCAGGGCAACAATGACCAAAAATCCAACGCCAACCGTAGTCATTTTGGCAATATTTTCAACAAATCCATTGATGTAAGTCTGAATTTCTTGGCCTCTTGCCGGCACAATATTGGCATAGACAAAAGCCTCGATGTTTTCTCTAAAACCCGAAAACATCGGAAACGCATTTAATACGGAAAAAGCGACAGCCACCAAAGGCACCAGTGATAACAGCGAAATATAGGCGAGGTAACCACCAATCATGCCGATTTGGTCGCGTTGACAACGCAATAAATAACTACGGACAAACAAACCGAATTCGCGCACGATACTAAAAAAACGACTGAGCCAAGGATGCGTCATAACTATGTAGGCTAAAGGAAAAACTCTAGCCTATCATAATTTATTAACATGACCAATTGAGTGCTTAATTCAATGTCACTGTTTTAGTTTGCTTTAAGGCCTCACTTGGCAATTCAATCAACTCAGTTCCTTGCTGATCGATAAAAAGCACCTTGAGCCCTAGCCGATCTGCAACTGCTTTTCCATCCGAACTGCCCAAACATAAAAAGGCAGTCGACCATGCATCTGCATAGGTTGCATCGTCGATGAACACAGTGGTCGATACCGTTTGATGGCGAACAGGGGCGCCAATCCTGGCATCTAACACATGGCTATATCTTTGTCCATTGGCATCAAAGTAATGCCGGTAAGTCCCTGAAGTCATCACAGCGAGCGGTTCATCTTGCTGAACCGTGATAATTTTGTATAAAGTCTGCTCACCAGGCAGCGGTCTCTCAATCGCAACTTTCCAAGGCTTTTGTTCGATTTTCTTGCCCCTCACTTGCAATTCGCCGCCGACTTCAACCAGATAATCGTTGATCCCTGCTTGTTCTAAAATACCAGCCAACCGTTTCACGGTATAACCTTGCGCAATTGAACTGACATCAATTCGCAGTGCTGGAGTTTTCTTAGCTAGCATCGTAGGGCTGGATTCTAAAACTTTAGCCATCCCCACTTGATTGAGTGTCTGGGCGATCTGTTCAGTCGTCGGTTGATTAAATTGATCCGCTTTAAAGCCCCATAAATCAAATAGCGGTTTGACAGTTAAGTCATAGCAACCTTGGCTTTGTGAAGAGATTTCTCGGGCAATTTTGACCAATTCAATCAGCTCGGTCCCTACTTCAAAGCCATCGGTGGATTGATGGGCGTTAAAGGCTTCAATCACAGAGTCTTGCCGATAGTTTGACATTAATAGATCTATTCGAGCTAATTCAGCGGTTACCTGAGCTTGCAACTGAGTTTTGTCCACGGCTAATTCGGTGACATAACTAATGTTGTAGGTAGAACCTTGGGCGGGTCCAGAAAACTTTTGAATTGGATCTTGCGGAGCACAACCCAACAAACCAACGATTAAAATGAGTGGCAAGAAACGATATTGCATGATTAGCCTCGCTTTTTTGAGGTCGGCAGTGTAATCAATGCCTCAATGAATTACTAGTAGCCGCTAAGTTCAGTCAAACAATCGCAGAGCTGCAACTGCATCGAAACAGCTGGAGGACTAGGGTCAGCGGCCAATACCGTAAGCAACTTTTAAAGAATAAAAAAAGGCCAGTCGCAAAACTGGCCTTCTGCTCACTAAAAGTTGAATTAACCTTCAGCGCGACTTGCACGTTTCCGATCGTTTTCGGTCAGGTGACGCTTACGGATACGAATTGATTGTGGCGTAACTTCCACTAATTCGTCATCATCAATAAACTCAAGCGCTTGCTCTAACGTGTAACGAATTGGTGGTACTAAGTTGATCGCTTCGTCAGTACCAGAAGCACGGACGTTGGTTAACTGTTTGCCTTTTAAGCAGTTCACAGTTAAGTCATTGCTACGGCTATGAATACCGATCACTTGACCTTCATACACTTCTTCAGCATGACCGATAAACATACGACCACGCTCTTGTAATGAGAAAATCGCATAACCCGCAGCTTTACCCATAGCGTTAGAAATTAATACGCCGTTGGTCCGTAAGCCGATAGAACCACCTTTGAACGGGCCATAATGATCAAAGCTGTTGTACATCAAGCCAGTACCTGAAGTCAGCGTCATGAACTCAGTGCGGAAACCAATTAAACCACGGCTT
>CAZIPG010000022.1:22061-23748 GCA_964540955.1 uncultured Rheinheimera sp. | reverse complement strand
GTGCCACGTGAGCGGGCAGAGTTGATCGCAGCTTGCGTGGTTGAATCACAAGCACCTGAACCACCTAAGCTCATGTTAATGACTTTAGCTGGAGTGCTGGTGGTTGGTACGCCTGAAACTGTACCACCCGATGCCCAGATGATGCCGTCAGCGATATCAGAGGTGTAACCACCACATTTCCCTAATACGCGAACTGGCATGACTTTGGCGCCGTAGGCAACACCAGCAACACCAGTGCCGTTATTGGTCACTGCTGCCACGGTGCCTGCGACGTGAGTCCCGTGCCATGAAGAGTTTTGTGCTGAGTGAGTGCCACCACATTCGTTTGCAACAATCCAATCGCCCGGATCGCTAGCATCGCTGTCACGGCCGCTACCATCGTTGCCGACAAAGCTATCAGAAATCATGTCATAGCCTGGCAGTAAATTGGCTGCTAAATCGGCGTGTGGACGGAAACCGGTATCCAGCACCGCAACGACCACGCCAGCACCTGTGGCTGAATCCCATGCAGCTGGTGCACGTAAACCACCCGTTGTTTCATAGTAGTGCCATTGGCTGGTGTATTGCGCATCATTTGGTGTGGCGAATGCACGCATCATTTTGTCTTCTTCAACTGAAGCAACATTAGGATCTTGCGCCAACAACTCTAACATTTGTTGAGTTTCTTGCTTCGATAAAGTGCGTTCTGTTTTCACAACGTGACGGCCAGGTAACGCCATTTCACGAACATGAGATAATTTTTCACCTGCCAGCGTGCTTAACTGATCAGACACTAACGCTTTTGCCTTGCTGGCTGAAACTGCCGCACCAGCGGTCTGCAGGCCCATGGCGGCATCTGCAGATTTGAAAGTCACGATAAAACGGGTCGCAGGTCCAGTTGCGGCTTCTTGAGTCAATTCAGGAACTAGCGTTGCTTCTAACGATGGGTTTGCAAAAGTATTGGCAGTCAGTAAAACGGCTGCGGTGCAGAGGGCAACACGAGTTAAGTTAAATTTTGATTTCAGCATCTTGGGTCTCGCTACATGTTGTATGTTTGGCCTGGATTGCCCGCTTAGTTTTGGATCGCTTCTTTTGAGCGTGTAGCGGGTTGAACAATAAAACATCAAGATTAGGTTGCTGTAAAGTAGGGGTTAATTAACAAAAATTCACAATTAAGGTAAAAGTGTGAAAATTTGTTCGTATATTTTTTAGGTAATTTTGTAAAATGATCTTGTAAGATCCGCATGATTCCAAGGTTGTATTACATTTGGTTACATCTGTATTTATAATATTAACGGAATAAGTTATAGCAAAAGGTTATTAAAAAAGAGCCGAAAACTCGACAAAAAATAAAGAAAATTTGATAAAGAAGATTTTTTTTGTAAATTAAATGCAAATTAACTCAATTGCAGTCGCTAAGTTCGCTAGAACATGCGGCAATTTGCCTTTCAGTGCAGACTCAAGGAAAATATGCCTTTATTTGTTTCTATTCCATAAAACTCCCGAGTGAGTGAAGAGGCTTAAAAGTGCAGGATTGGGATGTAGTGGTCGTGGGTGCTGGTGCTGCCGGTCTCTTTTGTGCAATTGAAGCTGCCAAACGAGGACGCAAGGTTTTGGTGCTCGATAATGGCAAACGGATCGGTCGCAAGATTTTGATGTCTGGCGGTGGTCGTTGTAACTTTACCAATATCTACGCCAGTCCAGCGAA
>CAZIPG010000022.1:0-22051 GCA_964540955.1 uncultured Rheinheimera sp. | reverse complement strand
TGAGTCGTTATACCCAATGGGATTTTATTGCTCTTGTGGCGCAATATGGCATTCCTTACCATGAAAAAACACTTGGCCAATTATTTTGTGATGACAGTGCCAAAGCGATTGTCGATATGTTGCAGCAGGAGTGTGACAAAGCGGGTGTAAAGATCGCACTGTCACAAACCATCACAGAAGTCATGGCTATCGATGGCGGCTATCAACTGAGTACTCTCAGTCAGCAGCTGAAATGCCAAAGTCTCGTGGTTGCTAGTGGCGGCTTGAGCTTGCCGAATTTGGGGGCGACAGCCTTTGGTTTTCAACTGGCTGAACAATTTGGCCTAAAAGTGCTGCCAGTCCGTGCTGGTTTAGTGCCTTTAACTTGGCAACCCGCCGATAAAACGGTATTCGAAGCCATTTCAGGCGTTTCATTGCCGGTCACTGCCAGTGCCAATGATGTCGTTTTTGCTGAAGACATGTTGTTTACTCATCGGGGTTTGAGCGGCCCTGCAATTTTACAGATCTCCTCTTTTTGGCAGCCAGGCGATGAATTGATCGTCAACTTATTACCAGGCCAATCTTTATTGGATTTGTTGACTGAACAACAACAAAAACATCCAGAGCAAGAGTTAAAAACAGCGCTCAGTCGGCTGTTGCCCAAACGTTTGGTCGAAACCTTGTTGGAATTGGGCGTTGTGCATAATCAACCACTGAAAGCCCTGCACGCCAAAAGTATGCAAAAGCTGGCGGATAGTCTGCAAGAGTATGTGTTTAAACCCAATGGGACTGAGGGCTATCGCACTGCCGAAGTGACCCTCGGTGGCGTAGATACCCACGAATTATCTTCCAAAACCATGGAAGCACGGAAACAACCCGGCTTATATTTTATTGGTGAAGTGGTCGATGTGACTGGCTGGTTAGGTGGCTACAATTTCCAGTGGGCATGGAGTTCAGGTTGGGTGGCGGGCCAGTACTGTTAGTTCTCTGCTGTGACAGGCCGCATTGCTGCGGCTTTGACCGATAGCTGCACTGGTATAAACAAATTGCCCTTGTTTGGCAGCAATCACCTGAGTTCGCTCTCTGCGTGTAACAGTGATTTTTTAGGAAAAGAACATGAAAAAATTGTCTGCGGTGCAATTAAAACAGCAAAAAGCCGTATTGAGTGCTGTCACTGCATTGGAAATCCAAGCCAAAGCCGAACTTGTTGGCGTCGTGCAATGTTGGTTTAGCTTGGAGTATGAAGTCTTTCCGGGGTCGTTATTGGTTCGGGTGCAATTTGCTGACGAACAGAGTTTGGCACAAGCGGAGCCCTCACTTTTAAAATGGCAGCAGCTCAATAGCCGTTTATTGTTGAAAAAAGGCATTGTTCTCAAAGCAATGCGCAATCACTTAGTATTTACCTGTCAATCGCCTGAAGACTAAACAAACTTAAAAGGGCAACACTTGGCCATCCCAATTTAATAACAAGCCATGTTGCTCTTTGCTTAAATTCTCAGCAACTTTGGCAAGTCTTGCAGCTGTCGCTGCGGCGGTCTGCAATTGTCCTGCAGGGACGTTCTGTTGGAAAGGTTTAGAAAGCTCGGTATCTGTGGTGCCGGGATGAACTGTCACTAATACCAACTCTGGATATAATCGCCGAAATTCAATCGCCGTGGTTTTTACCAGCATATTGAGCGCGGCTTTGCTAGCGCGGTAGCTATACCAGCCCCCTAAATGATTATCGCTGATACTGCCAACTTTGGCCGACAGCCAAAGCATTTTGACTTGGGATTGCTTCGATAGATAGGGCTGCAGCCGCTGTAACCATAACGCTGGCGCCACGGTATTGGCTTGCAAATTTTGTAATAAGAATTCCGCAGTCAGGCTTTTCATGGTTTTTTCAGGTTTATGGCTTTCTGCGTGTAAAAAACCAATACAACAAAATATGGCATAAACCGGCTGGCTAAAGATTTTGGTTAGCTCGAGCTGATATTGGTTTTCATCGGCTTCAGTTGAATGATACCAGCACAGCGTTCCTTGTTGTTGGGCTTGCAATAAACTGTCAACACAAGCCGAACGGCTAAACAGGGAAACTTGGTAACCCTGATTTAAATAATGCTCGGCGAGCGCTGTGGCGATCCCTCCGCCGCCAATAATGATCACTTGCATGGGCGTTCTCAGATTTGAAGCAACTCTTTAAGTTACGCCCATGCTGCAGATGAAGATCAGTGCGGCTGTGGCTTTTGATGTGATGGCGTCACGTTCGAAGGCGTCATTAAAAATGTCAGTGGGATGTCTAAGCGTTTAGCCCAAGCCTGCTCTGAGTGGTCCTCACCTTTGAAAAAACGCGTTTGCCACAATGAGGCAGGGTAGTTCTTTTGCCGCATGATGGCGTCCACTTGTTGTTGTAATGGGGGATACCAAGCGTCTAAAGTCTGATCGCCATAATCGAAATAAATTTTATGAAGTCCTGCTGCGGGTAGTTTTGCCTGTAGATAGCTAAAAAATTGCGCCGGGATCGGGTTATCTTTGGTTTGGAAACTACCTGGCCAATGGGTTGATAAACATGCGGCGCCGCCAAAAACTTCAGGATATTCGTTCAAGGCATACATCGAAATCAATCCACCCATGCTGGAACCCATGATGAAGGTGCTCTCTCTTTTGGCATCGACAGGAAAATGTTGGTCAATATAGGGTTTTAGTTCACTGACGATGAACTTTAGATACGCATCCGAATACACCGCTTTACTGAATAATTTCACAGTTTCGCTTCGCATCTGTTGATACTGTTGTTGTTGCTGGCTTGGGCTCAGTTGCATAAATGGTTTTTGCGGGAAATATTCGGCGTGTCTATTGCTATCACCATTATGGATCCCGACCACAATAAAAGGTTTGACTTGGCCAGCGTCGATCAACTGCTGACTCACTTCGTCAACTCGCCATTCCTGCTTATTCCAAGTCGTGGTGGCATCAAACAACATCTGGCCATCATGCATGTAGAGGACTGCGTATTTTTTCGAGCTGTCATATCCTTTGGGGAGCCAAATATCAATATGACGGGCGGGCACAAATTGCGAGGGAAAGTTTTCCAAACGTTGGAGTTGACCGACGCTTGGTTGCGGCAAACTGGCATGACTCTGCAATGCCCAAAACACTGCGATCAACCCACAAATTTTTTTTAGCATAATGGCCTAATTCAACTGAGTAAAAGTCAATTTAATCAATAGCAGTAATTGCGGGATAGTCCAATAAACATACGAATGCACAGTCAAATCGCCTGCCTTGGCAATAGGCGGTTTTGATTGTCGAGATGAACATCAAATAATTAATAAAAAAAGGGGCAGTGTGTACTGCCCAATCTCGATTGCGTAGCAACTCGCGTGAATGCTATTGCCTTATTTTAAATATGCATGTTCCCAACTAATGCATATGCTTATGTCGCTTTTAGTGCCCATCTATTGAAATATTTAAGCCGATAATTGGTCGAAAATATTCAAAAAAGTTGGGGTGCGCGTGATGGCCACAGGCGCAATGTTTAAACGCTCGGCGATATCTTTTGCTGAAATAACGCCACGAATTTGATGATTTTCAATATCAATCACCGCACAAAATGGCTCGCCGCTGTGCTGAAGTGTGTTCAGAACATCGCCGACCGTGCAGTACTCAATTTGCTGATACGACAGTGCGATGATCTTCTCACGAGGGCGCATTAAATCGGAGACCAACAAATCTGCCGCTTTAATATCTTTACTCACGTGTTGCAGAATGTTTTGGGTCGATAATTGTTCCGTGCTGATTAACCCCACCATCTCTTGATTGGCATCAACCACCAGCTTCAGATTGGTGTGTTCATGATTCATCATTTCCAATGCGTCCAAAGCCTTGGTTTCGGCATCTAAAATGGACGGATTGTACTGACGAAAATCGGTAAAAATCTGCAAGGCCGGAGACGTTAACTTCGTCTCGGCATATTCCTTGGGTTGAACTAAATGCGCAATGTGATCAACGGTATAAACATTTAACTTTCTCATAAATAACTCCAAATGCCATCAAGGAGGATAAACCCCAACAACGTGGCAGAATTGCATTAATTGTGTTTATGAATCAAAGTGCAAAAAGCACTGGTTTGGAAGTTAAACGAAGACTGGTGGGGCGCGTGGCCGATGGCTGCGATGATATCCCACAGAGAAGATTTGGTTATCTGTCGGTACTCTGGTTAAGGTGTGTTGGCAAGCCATGACCTCAAACAAAGAATGGGACAAACAATCTTGTTGATCATCAGCGCCGGAAACTTTTTCTTTGGGTTTACTTGGGGTTTGAGCATCAATCGCTAGAGATTGAGTCGTGGTGGAGATAACAGTTTGTTGACTAAATTTGGCTTGTTGCTGATCCATCCAGCTTTCAGCCGCAGGGCGAGTTGAACCAGACAGCACTTGGCTGACGTAAATCAACACTAACCACAACTGAAACCAACGCATAAAACCACCTATTCAAGCCACGCCGTGTGAGCTATTCATGCAAGTCGGCAAAACGACCTTTTGTCACTATAGCAGTAAATTTTCCGATGTGGCAATGTCCCAGAGAATTTTATGATCGGAAAAGTCAACTGTTCAGAGGACTGAAAACTGATCTATCGCAAAGTATGTTGAAATTAATCGCTTATTTTGTGGCCGTTTTCGGTTGGTTGAACACTTTCAACCAGCTGGTAAATTCATTGGCTGGCAAAGGTTTTGTGAAATAATAACCTTGAGCGGCATTACAGCCAGCTTGTTGTAAAATTGCCAACGTCTCAACATCTTCGACGCCTTCAGCCGTGACACTAAAACCAAAATCGTGCGCCAGTTTAGTGGTCGTTGCGACTATCATTTGATCTCGCATATCGCGGGGTAGGTTTTTGACGAACAAGCGGTCAATTTTGATTTCAGTGACTGGTAAGGTTTTTAAAAATGCCAGAGATGAATTACCAGCCCCAAACTTATCGAGCACCAACTCAATACCACTTTGTTGGATCTGATGGAGTCGTTCGATAGCACTTGCTGGCGCATTCATCACGATGGATTCGGTGACTTCTAAACGTAAACAATGGGCAGGCAACTGCTCACGTTGGAGCAACTTCTGCAATTGTTCGCCAAGTTGAACATCCAATAAGTCATAGACAGAAAGATTGATGGAGATTTGCAGTTGGAAGCCTTGGTGGTGCCAAGCCTTCTGTTCTTGTACCACATGATGAAACATCCACTGCGTGATGAAATGGATACTACCCGCATACTCGGCAATGCGAATAAATTCATCTGGCGGGATCACGCCGAGTTTGGGATGATTCCAGCGGATCAACGCTTCAGCCCCGATGCATTGAAAGGTGTTTAAATCAATTTTAGGCAAATAGGTGACATAAAAATCATCACTTTGGCTGGTGACTGGAAGGTCGCGAATAATCGTCAACCGGCGTTGATGATCTTCATCCATTGCGGGGTGGTAATAAAAAAGCCCGGAATCGTCTTGCATCGCTTTTTGCGCTGCTAAGCTGACTTGGCGTAAGGATTGGCCCACATCTGCATGTTGCTCAACGTGGGCGATGCCGATCGCGAGATTAAGTTTGAGACTGCTATTCACCAACCGGTACTGGTTGGTTAGTTTTTGTTGGAGGCTTTGCAATTCTTGTCCAGAGAGTTCATTGGCATAGGCCAATAAAAACTCCACACTATCCAAACGAGCGCAGAGCAAGGGTTCTGGTTCTAACTCATTGAAGCGGCGCGCCAATTGTTGTAAAAGTTCATCGCCACTGACAAAGCCTAAGCTTTGATTAATTTCTTTGAAGCCTTTGATGGTGAGTTGAACTAGGCATAAAGATTGCGTCAGTAAATGACTGTCAAGTTGCTGGCATGCTGATAGTCGATTGAGCAACCCCGTCAGCGCGTCATGATTTGCTTGGTGGCGCAGTTGTTGCGTTCTTTGGTGTAAGTTTTGTTGCATGGTGTACAGTGATTGTCGCAGTTCTCCGATTTCATCCTGTTTGAATTTGCCTTGCATTTTGACTGACTCGCCACGGCCTAAGGCATTGGCGATTTTGCTCAATGTTTGAAGAGGCATCACAATACCCCGACTAAATTGAGTAATAAAAAACAGCATGGCAAAACCAGCGAGTGCAAAGACAATCAAGATTTTCTTTAATGTCTCTTCGGCAAGTGCTTTGGCAAATGCTAAAGAAATACTCAGATGGATTGAGATATCGCTCGCGTTCGTCAGTGGCCGCAGAGCATGAAATTGGCCATCGTATTCGCTGAGGAACATTTTAAACGAGTTGGCATCAACCTCGAAGTTGAGCGGATTGTTGGCCAGGTTTGCTTTGAATTCTGTTTGCTGCTCATCGGGGAGATCTGCAAAGGTTTGCGCAGGCAACAATTGCAATTGCACCCCTGATTCAAAACGAAGTCTGGTTAAAGCACTTGGCAGCACTTGGGCAACAACGAGGCTTTGTTCTAGGGGCAGATTACGCCAGTGCATTTGGAAAATTTGCTCTTCCAGTACTAAAAATGTCGATGCAGCGTTTTGGTGATACTCGGCAAAATTTTGTTGTAAAGCAGTAAGATGTTGGGGACTGATGGTCTGTAAACTCGTCGTTATGAGTTCGCCGTCGCGGCTGAATATGGCAATAAAACTCGTGCCTAGCGCTTGATTGAGTGCCAGCAATTGGCTGTTTCCTACGCCCTGTTGCTGTACTAATTGTTGCAGTTGAGTGGGGTCAAACGCAGGAACATGCTTTGCATAGTCGGCCAGCTGACTTTGATACTCCTCGAAGGCTTGTGACAACAATTGCTTGGCAATTAACTGTTTAACCGCCGTGTTCGCCTGTGCGACGACCAAGCTTACGCCAACCGCGGTCGCGATAAAAATCAGCAATAACCAAGCAGTCAAGCGGGTTCTGATGGAGATAAAGAGTGGTTTGCGCATGGCAGCCTCAACAAAACAATCCCACAGAAATTAACTGTAGTTGAGAACTGACAAAACGCCGAACTCCAACTTCTCAGCAAGCCAAAATCACGCTGCGAAGTTGGAGTTTGGCTGCATTATTCGGGAGCTGTGGCTGTGGATAATCCTGCATAATATTGCTCGAACAACACTTTTTCGAGCGCTTGCTGCATGGCTTCATTGATGGGGTAGTTCATACCACCCAGTTCATAATCAATTTGGCGAATTTGTTCTTTGCCATTACGGATCATCGGGGGTGGATCTGACTCTAGGGCAATCAAGGTGTCTGCATAAGCGGTCGGGTGATCTGCCTTAATGTTTTTGCAGACGGACAGTAACACTTCCCCTTCACGACCATTGTAACCTGCGGCGCCGAACAAACGGCAAATGCCTGGCCGCTTTTGATACACGCTACATTGCCCCATTTTCCCATCTTCAGAATGGCGGCTATAGAAAAAGCAACCGGGTAATTCGTGGTTCGCAAGCGCATCTAAAGTGGTTTCGGCTTTGCCTTCGCGCAGCAGCTCATAAGCCAGTGGCAACATTTCTAGCACCGTGGCTTCAATACCAGGATGAAGGCAGCATTCGCCACAACCAGAGCGGCAAAATAAGCCACGATCGCGTTGATACTGCGAGTAACGTTCGCCAATTTCTTGGAAAACAACTTCGACTTGGTTGGACAATTGTTCTAAACGTTGCATAGCTACCTCAAATTGGGCGGCTATTGTACTGAGATTGGCCACAGAGGTGCAAGCTGCAATCCGGGGCGAAGCAAAGGCCAAACTCTGGTACTACGAACAGCCGATTGTCGTTAAGTATTGGTGTCCGTTGGTTTCATCAATTCAACGAGTGGTTTCGGTTTCGCGATACCGTACCCCTGGGCATAATTAACACCCATTGCTTTGAGCTCTTGGAGAATTTGGCCGTTCTCGACAAATTCAGCAATAGTTCGGATCCCCATGGCGGCAGCTACATCATGGATTGAATTGACGATAGCCCGATCAAATTTGTCTTCAATCAAATCACGAACAAAATTGCCGTCGATTTTGATGAAATCGACCGGGAAATTTTTCAAATAGCCGTAGGATGAAAAGCCACTACCAAAATCATCCAAAGAGAAATGACAGCCTAAGCTCCTGAAATGATGAATAAAATCCAAAGTGTTCTGTAAATTCAGAATTGCCATACTTTCGGTGATTTCAAAACAAATAAAGCGAGCGGGGATTTTCGACTCATCAAACAAATTTTGCACAAATGCTTTAAACAGCGGGTCGATCAAAGAGGCGCCGGATAGGTTAATGCTACAAAGACCCAAGGTATTTAAATGAGACGGGTGTTGGGCTAGCCAACGGAAATAATTCCGCAGTACCCAGCGATCAATTTGTGGCATCAAGCCATAGCGTTCAGCAGAACTCAAGAAGTTGCCCGGCGCAATAATCGAACCGTCTTCACCGACTAAACGGATCAGCACTTCATAATGTGCCACGGTATCCCGTTCTTGAATGGCTTGGATGGGCTGCACATACAAAGCAAAATGATCATGTTCCAGTGCTTGCCGCAGGATATGTAACCATTGGATTTCGGCTTGATGTTTCTGTAATTCAATATCGTCCGCGTTGAATAAATGAATGCGATTGCGGCCTTTTTCCTTGGCAACAAAGCAGGCGGAATCCGCTTTTTTCAGCGCTTGTTCGGCTGATAAATCATCTGAGGAAATTTCACTAATGCCAATACTGACGCTAATGTTAAACAAGCTATCTTGCCAAAAGAATCGGAACTCTTTCACGACTTCCAGTAAGGAATAGGCAACACTAAAGGCTTGCTGGGCGGTTTTGCCTGCTAACAACACTCCAAATTCATCACCGCCTAATCTGGAAATCACGCCCTGCGCGCCTAAGGTGCGTCTGAATTGGTCACTGAGTTGTTTCAAAAGTGCATCACCTGCATCGTGATTGCAGGTGGTGTTTACTTGTTTGAATTGATCAATGTCGATATAAATGAGCGCACAGTGTTGTTTATCCATGCCTAAGCGTAATAACGCATTTTGTAATAAAGACAGGAAATGGTGACGATTATATAAACCAGTGAGCGGATCATGAGAAGCTAGATATGCCAACTGTTCATGGGCAACCTTTTGTTCAGTGATATCAATCACTGAGCCATGAATAAATGCTTCACCTTGGCTGTTTCGGGTAAAACGCGCGGACATCAACGCCCAGAAGGGGGTGCCATCAGCTCGCAGTCCGCGCAATTCGAAACTTTGGTTGCTGGTATGTTGCAGCTGTCGCACCATTTGCAAACGTTCATCAGGATTTGCGTAATACATACCCATGCCACGTTGTCGTACGTCCTGTTCCATTTGACTGAGTTCTTGGTAGCCCAGAATATTCAGCAAGGCGCGGTTTGCCGACAATAATTGGCCATCGACCGTGGTACTGAACATGCCTTCAACCGCATTGTGATAAATATCGTAATATTGCTGTAACGAACGAATGGTTTCCCGATGCACCGATTCACTTTCGCTCGTGGCTGCTTTTAAACGATGAGCGAGGCTGTAACTCATCAGCATCATGCTGCAAATCACTGCTAGCACTAATAAATATTGCCAAATATGGTTGCCCGCAATAAAACCCAATTCGGTGAATAACAAGACCATGCTGGCGATGAAAAAGAACAGCCAACCCACAGCAAATGTACGCGCCATCGCCAATCCACTATAGCCATAGACAATCGAGCGCACGAAGTTCGTCAGCATCACTTGCACGACAACCACTAACAACACATCGAGTTGCCATTCGCGCGGCACATACAAAGGACTGAATAATAAAAATGCTGAAGTGGCTAAACAGATCCAAAATAGCCAATGCGGTGGTTTTGCGAGTGCCGGAGTCACAATGGCGTGCGTCAATGCAGTGAGGAACATCATACAAGCGCCCCCCGAGACATAAAAAATGGCGGGATTGAGTTCCGGATAATCGGGCCACAATAGCGCAAATCCTGTGCCATTTAGCACCGCGATGACCAACGCAAAACTGAAGAAAAAACCGCTGAAATAGAAATGTAATGGTGCGCGAATATTGATGAATAACATCAAGTTATACAATGCCATCACCATCAATAGACCTAAAATAATGCCATCGCCGAGTTGGTCATGCAGCTGACGATTGCCAAAGCTTTCTTGTCGCCATAGGGTGAATTCAGTGGGGATCACGGCGCCATCTTGCACTTTGATGAAAATATCCAACTCTTGCTGGCCACGGAATGTCAGGGTCACGGCGAAAGCTCGGCTTTGAATTTGCCGTTCACTAAAAGGTAATTCACTGCCTGCCCGATTCAACAGTTTTAATTCGTGGGTTTGCCGGTCAAAGGTATAAAACTCGATGCGGTCAGCATTCACCGATTCATAATTTAAGATGTATTGGTGAGGTTTGGAGCCAATGTGATGTAAACGTGAGAAAAACCAGATGGCTTCGGGATAGGCTCGTAAGGTTTTATTCGGTACATTCACTGGTGCAAAAGCATGCTGATACTTGGGTTCAAAAATGATGTCTTCAACGCTGACATTCGTCGGCAAGGCTTGGAAATACAGGTTTGGAAAGAGTGTTTTTTGTTCGATGCTCCCATCGATACGGGTCACATCGGTTGGTAAAGCATGCAGGCTAAATGTGGGCAACAGCCAAAAAAGGACGACCCACCAAAAAAGTGGCAAAGCGCGGCGAGTTTTTTTATTCAAATTAAATGCGTTCAATGGATTGCCCAATATGGATTTGCAGTGCCTTGGCAAGATCTGTGAGTAATTGCAGCTCCGTTGTGCTCTCAGTATCTAGCCAATAACTTTCGGTATAATGCTCATAATGCCCGAACCAAGGCTGCTCAGCAAAATAAAATCTGAGTTCAATTAAATCGACGCCTTGTTCAAGTTGCACTTGTGAAATCTCAGGAACTTGTTGTAACCAGGCTTTAAATAAAGGCCCGATTGCAAAGAGATCATGCACAGACTTTGGCTTTAACCTGATATGGTTGTCATGACACTCGATGGCATTAAACATGGAAACTCCAGATTGAGGGCAACCGCACCCGCGTGATTATTGATCGAGATATTCTGCAATTAAATCCAAAAATTCATCGCCATAGCGCGTTAATTTGGTTTGACCAACGCCACTCAAAGCCAAGAATTCCGTACGCGTTTGTGGCAGTTGCTGCGCCATTTCTATCAAGGTTGCATCACTAAATACCACAAAAGGCGGGACATCCGCTTGATCGGCAATTTGCTTACGCAGGGCTCGCAGTTTGCTAAATAAAATTCGGTCATACTGCTGTTTTTGTTGGACTTTCCCTGATTTTGCAGGGCTTTTTTGGTGTTGTAACCTTGGTACAGCGAGTTGTAATTGCACTTCACTGCGCAATAAGGGTCGTGCGGCTGGCAATAAGTTCAACACACTATGGCGGGTAATATCTTGTTGTAGCAGGCCGTGATGGATCAATTGGCGCAAAATGGATAACCAGTATTCATGGGAATGTTCTTTACCAATGCCAAAGGTCGATAATTTATCATGGCCCAATTCGATAACCCGCTGGTTCTTGCTGCCCCGCAGCACATCAATGACGTGGTGCATGCCAAAGTTTTGGCCGACTCGGTACACACAAGACAAAGCTTTTTGTGCCAATTCGGTGGCTTCAAAGCGACTCGGTGGATCGAGGCAAATATCACAGTTGCCACAGGCTTGTTGGCTGGCTTCGCCAAAATAATTTAATAACACTAAACGCCGACAGGTTTGAGCTTCAGCAAAGGCTGCCATTGCATTAAAACGGTGCAAAGTAACCACTTGGCGCTGAGGGTTTTCTTCTTGTTCAATCCACTTGCGCATGCGGGGGGTGTCAGCGGGATCGAATAACATAATGGCTTCGGCAGCCACGCCATCTCGACCTGCTCGGCCAGTTTCTTGATAATAGGCTTCAATAGTGCGCGGCAAATCAAAATGGATGACAAACCGAATGTTTGGCTTATTGACGCCCATGCCAAACGCCACTGTTGCTACGATGAATTGCAGTTGGTCTCTTTTAAACGCATCTTGCACTTGCATGCGTTGTTGGTTGCTCAGGCCTGCGTGATAGGCACCAACAGCAAACCCTTTTTTACTCAATTGCTCGGCCAGTTCATCCACTTTTTTTCGGGATGAGCAATAAATAATGCCACTTTGGTTTTCCTGGTCTTTCAGCAACTTGATGATTTGTTCTTGGGGGCTGAATTTCTCAATCACGGTATAGCGAATATTGGGGCGGTCGAAACTGCTGACCGCAATAAAAGGCGTGACTAGTTTGAGTTGTTGGCAAATATCTTGTTGCGTGGCTGGATCTGCAGTTGCAGTTAACGCCATCACAGGAACGTGGGCAAAATGTTGTTTCAGTTGCCCTAATGCGATGTAGTCAGGCCGAAAATCATGCCCCCATTGAGAAACACAATGCGCTTCATCGATGGCAAATAAACTCACGCCAACCCGCTGTAAGAAATGGATAAATGGCTGTTGCAACAAGCGTTCAGGCGCAACATACAGCAGTTTGGTATAGCCTCCTGACACACGATCCATGGCGGCACTGGTTTCGTCGCGGTCTAAACTGCTGTTGATGTAATCGGCTGCGACCCCCATCGCCAACAAACCATCGACTTGGTCTTTCATCAGCGACATTAACGGCGAAACCACCACTGTTAAATGGGGCAGTAGTAATGCCGGTAACTGGTAACAAATGGATTTGCCACCACCAGTTGGCATCAACACAAAGCTGTCTTGGCCACGCAAGGTTGCAGCGATCACTTCGGCCTGACCTTGGCGAAATTCACTGTAGCCAAAATACTGTTTGAGTGTGCTTAGCAGCGTGGTCAAAATTCGCTCAATTCCATCGGGGTTAGGTTGGCTATTGTAATCAATCTATGCGCAGGCGGTAAGAGCTAATTTCTGCGCTGACTGTATGATGCAATTCAAAGAGAGCGAACAAATCGTCGACGCTCGGATTTTTCGAGCGTTTAGGGTTAGAATGCAGGCAAATCGACTTCCGAAGCGCTGTTGGAGAAAAACATGCCACAAATTTCAAAATTTCGCACGAGCGTAGTCCGCCGATTATTTGCCGTTGGACTTGTCTGCGTGTTGACTGCACCTCAGCTTGCGGCACAAGAAGATTGTACAGATCCAGCCAGTGTACAGCGGGTGGAACTGCAAATCGCGGAACAGCAACAGCAAGCCAAAGCGGCAGAAAAGCAACAGCAAGCTGAACTGAAACAGTTACTGGATGCAGAAAAACAAAAGAAGAATTGGAGCAATTTACAAGTCGAACATTTGTTTAGCAAAATGTTGGAAGACGCTGAATTTAAGCAATTTGAACAGCAGAAAAAACCTCATACTGCGAGCCTAATCCAATTGATCCGTCAGTTAAGAGCTGCCAAAGCAGGGGAGCGTGATCCTGCGAAGGAATGTCAGCAAGCCCAGCAAATTACTGAAATACTTCAGCAAATTTTGGCGGTTAATCAACAGCAGTATCAATGGATGCGCAGTTATATTCAAAAAACGCCATAATTACCATTCAATAAGAGCAGCCGTTCAATAAGAGCAGCTATTCAACAAGAGCAGCCATTTAATAAGAGCAGCCATTGACTGCTCCTAGGCGGTTGCCATCAGAAATCCTCTTTACAGCCTGATGAAAGCTGCCTACATTAACTGCTCATACCAGTTGAGGGGTTATTGATGCAAACTGAGCAATTATTGCCTTTTATCGCGCAGGTGTTTGACCAAATGCCATTTAATCAACTTTTAGGCTTGCGCGTGACTGAATTTGCTAGTGAACGGGCCGAAGTCAGATTTCAATGGAAACAGGAATTGGTGGGGAATCCAGTCCAGCAAATATTGCATGGTGGCGTGATTGCATCGGTGTTGGATGTCGTCGGCGGTATTATGGCGGTGTCCAGCGCATTAGTGCGGTTGGACACTCTAGAGCCGTCCCAACTCGCGGCGAAATTGGGCAAGATGAGTACGATCGATATGCGTACCGATTATTTGCGCCCTGGCCGCGGACAAGAATTTATTGCAACCGCAGCAGTGATCCGGTCAGGCAATAAAGTCTGTGTCTGTCGCATGGAACTTCACAACGAGGCTGGCGTTCATATCGCGCTAGGAACTGGGACTTACCTAGTGGGGTGATTGCTCGCGGAAGCGGGGCAAAAGGTGTGTAGGTCATGTCGCAACTTTGTCAAAAAAACCGCAGTTTTTCACCTGTTGTTTCCACTCAGAAACAATCAGTTGCAATAATTCCAGCTGCGTCCAGCCGGACAATTCGCTAGAATAGCGCCCTCTCAGATAGCGCCTGACTCATGCTTGGTAATGTTACTTCAGCAGCGTAGTCAGCGATGAAGGCCCGTGCATGCAATTAACCCAGCAACAAAAACTCGGTGGCGCTTTTGCCGCGACTGCCTATACCTTGTGGGGCGTCGCTCCACTGTACTTCAAACAAATTGCTGAAATCCCTGCAGAAGAAATTCTGGTCCATCGGATTGTCTGGTCCTTCGCCTTGTTAGTGCTGATGCTAACGGCGATGAAAGCATGGTCGGGCATTGCTGCTGTCATGCAACAGCCGAAAAAAATGTTGGCGATGCTGGGGACTGGTGTCCTCTTGGCGGGCAACTGGGGATTATTTATTTGGGCTGTCAATAACCACCATATGTTGGAAGCCAGTTTAGGCTATTACATCAATCCATTGCTGAATGTGCTGCTGGGGATGTTGTTTTTAGGCGAAAGGCTGCGCAGATTGCAATGGTTAGCCGTGGGCTTAGCCGTGTTTGGTGTGCTGTTGCAGTTAATTCACTTTGGCTCTTTACCTTGGATTGCCTTGGTGCTTGCCAGCTCATTTGCGCTCTATGGTTTGTTTCGGAAGAAACTGGCGGTAGATGCCATCGGTGGTTTATTTATTGAATCGCTGTTGTTAATGCCGTTTGCGTTATTTTATTGGTGGCAATATGCTGACAGCGCTGCTGTGAATTTACTGGCCAATTCTGCTTCACTCAATCTTTGGCTCATGGCCGCAGGCATTGTTACGACAGTGCCGCTGCTCTGTTTTATTGCCGCAGCAAGACGCCTCCAGTTATCCACCATGGGCTTCTTTCAGTATATTGGGCCAACGTTTATGTTCGGTTTTGGCGTGTTTTTGTATAACGAACCGCTAGATCCAAGCCGTTTGCTGACCTTTGGCTTTATTTGGACGGCATTAGTGATTTATTCACTCGATGCCTTGCATCAAGTTCGGAAAGGGCGGGCTGCTGCAAAGCTTGCAGAGGCCAGCGCCAATTAGGCTTGAGCGTAAATATCGCGATAACCAAGCCAGCGACGGATCAGTCCTTCGCAAGCTTGGTGGTCAAGACGCCATAATTGTTGTGCAGCCTGTTGTGCTGCTGGTAATAAGTGGGCATCGCGTGTTAATTCGGCGATCCGAAAATTCGCCAAGCCAGTTTGCTTGGTTCCTAACAATTCACCGGGGCCGCGAATTTCTAAATCACGTTGGGCAATGACAAAGCCATCATTACTTTCGCGTAATACCGCCAAACGGGCTTGAGCGGTGGGGGATAACGGCGCATGATAAAGCAGCACACAATGTGAGGCGGCAGAACCCCGACCAACGCGCCCACGTAGTTGATGCAATTGCGCGAGGCCTAAGCGCTCTGGGTTTTCGATGATCATCAAGCTCGCATTCGGGACATCAACCCCGACCTCAATGACGGTCGTTGCGACTAACAAATCTAAATCACCCGCGGCAAATTGCTGCATCACTTGTTGTTTTTCACTACTTTTTAAACGGCCATGCACCAGACCAACTTTGAGATCTGGTAATGCACTTGCAAGTTCAGCTGCAGTATTTTCGGCCGCTTGGCACTGCAAAACTTCCGACTCATCAATCAAAGTGCAAACCCAATAAGCCTGCCGTTTATGCTCGGTCACCACAGAGTGGACGCGAGCAACGACTTCCGCTCGCCGCGTATCAGGCACCACCACTGTTGAAATGGGCGTACGGCCTGGCGGCAACTCATCAATAATCGAGGTATCTAAATCGGCATAAGCTGACATTGCCAAAGTGCGGGGGATTGGCGTTGCTGTCATCACCAATTGGTGCGGATAAAAGCCTTGTTGTTTGCCCTTTTCCCGCAGCTCCAAGCGCTGATGCACGCCAAAACGATGTTGTTCGTCAATAATGACTAAAGCCAGCTTGGCAAATTGCACTTGCTGTTGAAAGAGGGCATGCGTGCCAATCACCATCTGAGCGGAGCCATCGGCAATGCGCTGTAATTCTTGCTCGCGGGCTTTGCCTTTGGTCTTGCCGCCTAACCACGCGATCTCGATGCCGAGAGGTTCGAGCGTACGACGAAAATTGTTGGCGTGCTGTTCGGCTAATAATTCGGTTGGTGCCATCATGGCCACTTGATCCCCTGCCGCAATCACAGGTAAGGCGCTGAGCATGGCCACTAACGTTTTCCCTGAGCCGACATCCCCTTGCACCAATCGCAACATCGGTTCGGTTTTGGCCAGATCAGCATCAATGTCAGCAAGCACCCGTTGTTGGGCACGAGTGGGGGAGAAAGGCAATGCAGCCAATAACTTGGGTGTATAGCGCTGATCCCGATGATAGCTTCGCGCTTGTTGCGCCTGACTTTGGCTGCGCAGCTGCAACATACTGAGTTGTTGTGCGACTAATTCTTCAAAAATTAAGCGTTGTTGCGCCGGATGTTGGCCTGATTCCAACCATTGTAATGACGCATCCGCTGGCGGGCGATGCAAATATTGCAGGGCTTGCGCTAAACTCCAAGCCTGTGGCCCTAACACCGGGGCTAAATATTCGGCGGGTGAGCAGCGCTGCAATTCAACTAAAGCTTGGTTGGTTAATTGTCGCCAACTGGCTTGTTTCAAGCCTTCAGTCGTGGGATAGACTGGAGTGAGCGATTCTTGCAATAAGGGCTCAGCGTCGGCTTTGACAACCCGATATTCAGGATGCAACATTTCGACACCGCGAACGCCCCGTTTAATTTCACCAAAACAACGCAGCTGTACTCCGGGGACTACGGCATTTTTCTGCGCAGCACTAAAATGAAAGAAGCGTAAGGTGATGCTCCCTGAGCCATCACGCAGTACCACGACCCAACTCCGCCTTTTGCCAAAAGTGATGTCGCTACTGACGACTTCCCCTTGCACACTCACTGTGGTGGCTGGCCAAGCATCAGCTATCGGGCAGACTCGGGTGCGATCTTCATAGCGCAGTGGCAAATGAAAGAGCAGATCTTGGACTGACTCGATACCAAGCCGAGTCAATTGTTCTGCCGTCTTAGCGCCAACTCCTTTGAGTTGAGCGATTGCCAAATTAGCGAGGGAAGTGGTGGTCAATGTTCAGTAGGTTCAGTGATTTAGCCTTGAAAGCCATCATAGCGGATTTCTGCTGTTCTGCCCATGCTCGCGTAGAAACCCTATGGAACCTTAGGTTGCCCAGTCGGTTATTGCATGGGTTGGTTGATGACAGTCGGTTGCGTCATTGCAGGCGTGCTATATAAATCTGGCAGTTGTTGCTGTTCCATCTGTTTTAACACCGCTTGGATTTTTTCAGCCAAATCTGCATGTGGACTTGCCCGCGAGATGCCTAAATAACTCACTGTCCTTTCGCGATTTTCTAGTTGTTTTGGGCTTAGCACTACTGCCTGTTGATAACGCGGGTTTTTACTAATTTCAAATTCGGTAATGTGCTGGGGGCCCAGTAAAATATCGGCATCGCCATGCCATAACATCGCGAGCGCAGCTTCCATCGTTGGCGCATAAATCACCCGGGCTTGCGCATTCAGTGTCTGCATGACATGAGCGGGATAAACTCGGTCTTGCAATAACACTAAGGTTGCGCCCGCAATAAAATTGTTGGGATCTGGGAACACAGTGTCTTTGCGTATAAAGGCACTGGCTGATTTGGCCTCGCCAAAAGGCAGCATCTTGATATAAGCCGCGCGCTCAGCAGAAAACAACAAACCCGTCATGAGGTCGGTTTTCCCAGTTTTCATTTTTAGTAAACAGCGAGAAGGGGGCGTCGGTGGGCTAAAACGTAATTCAAAGTCGGCCTGAGTCGCCAAGCGTTGCATCAAATCAACCAGTGGGCCTTTGGCGATGCCATTTTCAAAATAATGCCGAGGAGGTAACTCATCGAGGCACCACTCTAAAATAGGTTTTTTCGATTCTTGGGCTAAAGTTTTACCGCACAGCCCTAAAACCAACAATAAACTGATGAGTTTCAGCATCGAATATCGACTCACTCAAAGATTATGAAGGGCCGGTACAACCAAAACCTGCCTTGGTGTTATGCCCAAGTTTGGGCCGTTATTTCCGCGAGCTAATTACTGAGTAATAGTTCGCGTTGAATTAATTCAGCTTGTTTGTCGTAGAGCTTTTTCGTAGTGCCATCCGCCATCATGTCCGCCAAAATCTTTGTTAATTCAGTGTGTAAGGCCGCATGCGGGCTTTTGCGCGATAAGCCGACGTAAATAAATTGCGGTTTGCTGAAGGTCATTTGTAAAGGCGCTTTGCGAAATGCTTGGTGTAAATGTGGATTTTGTTGCAGCACTTCTAATGAGCTAAAAGTAGGCGCTAACAAACCATCGACACGGCCTTTGGCCAGCAGTTCGAAGCCGGCCAGTACGCTATCCACTTCAATATGTTGTTTTCTGGATTTGATCAGCGTTTGTAGCAAGGGATGATAGGTATAAGTACGAATAGTCACGAGCGTTAATGGGTCTAACTGACTGAGTTGGTCCACTAAACGACGATCGTCAGCCCGTAGGTATAAAGACTCGGGAATGCGTTGACTATAAGGCATCATGTGCATGATGGCTTCACGTTCAGGCGTTAGATTTAAGTTCGTCATTAAATCTGCATCCCCCGTCTCCATCTGACGGAAACAGCGCGCTGTTGGCGTCCGGGTACTAAATTCGATGGTGATCCCTGCACGTCTTGCGAGTTCTTGCACGACTTCTACCGATGGACCTGTTGGCACACGACTATTAAATTCATGAAACCCAGGAAAATGGTCTAAACACCAACGCAGCACCGGTTTTTCTCCCTCATTGGCTTGAGCCAACGAAGGAGTCATGCCAATGCTGACAATCAGCAGGAGGGCGAAGGTGCTTGAGCGCAACAATTAAAAACCACCAGATAGAGTCATGACGCCATCAATTTCGATTTGAGCTCCACGCGGCAGGGCGCTGACTTGAACCGCAGCGCGCGCTGGAAATGGCTGGTGAAAATATTGCGCCATAATTTCATTCACTTTGGCGAATTGGCTTAAATCAGTCAGGAATATATTCACTTTGACCATGTCATTGATGGTGCCGCCGGCTGCTTGACAGACCGCTGCAAGGTTTTTGAACACTTGGTCGGCTTGTTCGGCAAAATCGTCAGAGACCATTTGCATCGTCGCAGGGACTAATGGAATTTGCCCAGAGAGATACACTGTATCACCGACTTGCACGGCTTGGCTGTAAGTGCCAATCGCGGCGGGTGCTGCTTCGGTGTTTATAATAATTTTGGACATCAGTTTTATTTCCTTCTATACACTTTGATCACGTCAGGAGTGACGCGGATTTTGCGCATGACATTCGCCAAATGCACTCGATCACGCACTGACAGTGTAATTTTAATGACATAATCCCCTGAATCACGGTCATCTGTCGAGAGATCTTGAATATTTGAATCTTGCGCAGCGATAGCAGTCGTCAGTTTTGCCAGCATGCCTTGTTTATTGACAATAAATACGCGGATATCGACTAAAAACTGTTTCTCGCCAGTTTTATCCCACTTCACAGGAAAGTACTTACCGGGTTCTTTTTCCCAGCCGCGAATATTTCGACATTCTACCCGATGCACATTGAGGCCTTTGCCGGGGGAGGCACTGGCGGCAATTGGATCGCCAGGGATTGGGCGGCAGCATTTAGCAAAGGTGGTTAACATCCCTTCTGAACCAACGATAAAGGCTTTTGGTTTGCTGGGGAGTTCGGTAGCCAGAACTGGTGCAGTGACAGTTTCTTCAAATTCGCCTAATAAACGACGAGCCACAGCAATCGGTAATTGATTGCCTAAACCGATATCACTGTAAAGTTCTTCCAGCGTTTGTTGGGTGCCATTTTTCAGCACTTGTTCAATACGTTCTGGCGCAATCGACTCTAATTTCACTTCGCCAAGCGCTGAACTTAATAAACGTTTACCAAGGGCAACAGCTTCACTTTGTTGTTGGCGTTTTAAAAAGTTCCGGATCCCCATAATGGCACGGCTGGTCACCACATAGTTCAACCAGTTGGCATTCGGTTTCCCGCCAGTACTGGTAATAATTTCAACTGATTGGCCCGTTTCAAGTGGTTTACTGAGTGGATAAGGTTTGCGATCCACCCGTGCGCCAACACAGCGATTACCAATGTCGGTATGGACTGCATAGGCAAAATCAACCGCAGTAGCCCCAATCGGTAATTCGACAATTTTACCTTTTGGCGTAAAGACATACAGTTCATCTGGATAGAGTTCGGTTTTGACGTTCTCAACAAACTCATAGGTATTGCCTGCGCTTTGTTGTATTTCCAACAAACTTTGCATCCAGCGCTTCGCGCGGATTTGCGCCGCAGAATCCCCTTGTTCTCCAGCTTTTTTGTATTTCCAATGGGCTGCAATGCCATTGTCCGCCATTTCATCCATTTCGCGGGTGCGCATCTGGATTTCAACGGGGATCCCATGGGGGCCAACTAAGGAGGTATGCAGCGATTGATAGCCGTTTTGTTTGGGGATTGCGATGTAATCTTTAAAGCGAATTTCGATAGGTTTATACAGATTGTGGACTAATCCGAGCACGCGATAACAGTTGTCGGTGTTTTCCACCACAACGCGGAAGCCATAAATATCCATGACATCATTGAACATCAGTTCTTTGGATTTCATCTTCCGGTAAATGCTGTACAGATGTTTTTCGCGTCCACTCACTTCAGCAACAATGCCCGCATCTCGAATGCGGCCAGCAATTTCATTTTGAATTTTTTCAATAAGTTCGCGGCGGTTGCCTCGCGCTTGTTTCACGGCCGATTCGAGCGCACGGTAACGCATAGGGTAGAGGGCGCGGAATCCCCAATCCTCTAATTCATTTTTGATGTTGTGGATACCGAGACGATTGGCGATGGGAGCATAAAGTTCAAGTGTCTCGCGGGCGATGCGGCGGCGTTTTTCTGGTTTTAATGCGCCAATAGTGCGCATGTTGTGCGTGCGATCGGCAAGCTTGATCAATATCACCCGAATGTCTTGGGTCATCGCCATAAACATTTTTTGCAAGTTGGTGACTTCAAACTCTTTCATGTCTTTAAATTTGACTTTGTCGAGTTTACTGACGCCTTGCACCAATTCTGCCACTGTAGTGCCAAAACGTTGTTCGAGATCTTCTTTACTGTATTCAGTATCTTCGATGACATCATGGCAGAGTGCTGCCATCAAGGTTTCATGATCCATCCGCATATCAGCCAAAATACTGGCAACGGCAACCGGATGGGTGATGTAAGGTTCACCGCTTGAACGAGTTTGCGGCGCATGCGCATCTCGCGCCAATACATAAGCCTGTTGCACCAGGGCAACCTGCTCAGGTGGCAGATAAGCACTGATCTGTTGTTTCAGACCTTCAAATAAATACACAGAATAAAACTCCACAGCCAGACGTTAGGGGACGTCTGTTATCTCTATAAAATATACGTGGATTTTTAGAGGTTGCCAACGGGAGGACTCCCGTTGGCCGTAAGAATGTCAAAAACTTTGCAGTTTTTAGCGATCTTATTCGTCAGAACCAATAATTGCAGCAACTGCAGCCATTTCAGAGGCTTCTTGTTGCAGCTGATCACGGCGCTCTTGCTGATCTAAAATCGCGGCAGTGATAAAGCCTTTTTCGATTTCACGCAGAGCAACAACGGTTGGTTTATCATTTTCGATGTCAACCATCGCTTCTTTCCCTTCCACCGCGATTTGACGTGCACGACGTGAAGCGACCAGGATCAGGTCAAAACGGTTACCAATTTTATTTACTGCATCTTCGACTG
>CAZIPG010000021.1:6623-24007 GCA_964540955.1 uncultured Rheinheimera sp. | reverse complement strand
TGGAATTTCAGTTGTCAGCGCCCTCACCGTTAGAAAATATGCACTTTGATAATGTGCGCGACCCGCAACCTGTCGCCGCTGTGACACCGAACAAAATCAAAGCACCTCGACGGAGTTTAATCCCTGCCTTATTGTTATTGACTGTCGTTGCTGCAGGAGTTTTAGTTGCTTTCGAAATGCATACTGGCACTTACAGCGCTAAACATATTACTGAATATGCCAAAACCCTGACCTATGAGCTGCAAGCCAAACCTGCGGAGCGCGTGGTTTATCCAGAATCAGGGCCATTTGATGAACGCCATGGCTACACCAAGTTACCCACTTTGCTACCTCGCCTTTTAGAACGCGGTTTTAAAATTACAGCTCAAGCCGAATTTTCTCCTGCACTGCAGCGGTATGCGCAAGAGGGCTTTTTCCCTCCCTATCGTGAAAAAGTACAGTCCGGCCTTTTTCTTGCTGATTGCCGCAACGAAACCTTGTTCGATTTTAATTATCCGCAACGAGTGTATCGTGACCCCAAAACCATCCCGACACTGGTCGCCCATAGTTTATTGTTCATCGAAAACCGTAATTTGCTAAAAATTCCACCGCAAGCCAACCCTGTGATGGATTGGCCACGGTTTGTCATGGCTGCATTAAGCCAAGTTGGCAAAGTATTATCTGTCGGTGGACAATCCGCTGGCGGTAGCACTTTAGCGACACAAATTGAAAAATTTCGTCATTCGCCGCAGGGTCTAACCCGTAACTTTAAAGACAAAGCAGTGCAAATTGTCTCAGGAACGATTCGAGTTTATCAACATGGCACCAATACGCGGGCCATGCGCACTCGCATAGTCCAAGACTATCTCAATACGGTACCGTTGTCTTCTGCGCCCGGGCATGGCGAAGTTCACGGCGTCGGTGATGCGCTGTGGGCTTGGTTTGGCTCTGATTTCGACCGTGCAAATCAAATGCTAGCAAGTGCCACAGATCCCAGCAATATCACCGAAAAATCGCAGTATTTCCGCCAGTTTTTAGCACTGATGATTGCCCAGCGCCGCCCTTCTTATTATCTCATCCAAGGGCGCGAAGATCTGGAGGAACTCACCAATAGCCATATTCGTTTACTTGCTCGCGCGGGGATCATTGATGCCGAATTACGCGATGCAGCCTTGGCCCAGACCTTAACATTTCGTACGCAAAAACCAAGCACTTTGAAAACTGAGCAGGACAGTCGCAAAGGCATCAACGCGGCTCGATTGCGCCTCGGCAATTTGCTCAATCAACCGATGTACGATTTAGACCGTTTAGATTTAAATGCCCACAGCACCCTGCATGGTGATGTGCAACAAAAGATTTCTGCGTATTTGCGCAGTTTGGCTGACCCCAAAGTTGCCGCCAAATATGGTCTGTTAGGAGAGCGTTTATTAACGGCTGATGGCACAGACGATGTGCTCTATAGTTTTACTTTGTTTGAAAAAACGCCTGACGGCAATCGGGTTCGGGTGCAAACCGATAGCACAGACCAACCGTTTGATTTGAATGAACACAGTAAATTGGAATTGGGTTCGACGGCAAAACTCAGGGTTTTAACCACCTATCTTGAGATGATTGCCGAACTTCATCAAAGTTTTGCCGATGAATTACCGGACAATTTACTGACGATGGATATCGCGCCTGGCGATAACCTCACGCGTTGGGCGGCCAATTATATGGCGACGACTTCCGATCGGAGTTTACCGACCATGTTAGAAGCCGCTTTAGAACGCACTTATTCCGCCTCACCAGCAGAGCGTTTTTTCACGGGTGGCGGTCTGCAAGTTTTTAATAACTTTGATGCAAAAGAAGATTCGAAAGTCCCTACAATCAGGGAATCCTTGCAAAACTCGACTAATTTATCCTTTGTCAGACTATTCCGTGATGTCGTGTCTTACGCCAGCAGTTACCAAAGCAGTGGCAGTGCAAGTTTATTACAGCTGAGTGACTCAGATCCAAAACGGGAAGAGATTTTACGTCGATTTGTCGACAAAGAAGGCACTGAATTCCTCAGAAAATTTTGGCGTAAATATCAACAAAAGCCAGCAGATGAGCGCTTAGAAGTATTTTTTGATGGCTTAAAACAAACGCCAGATCGCCTAGCAGCAGTGCATCGTTATTTATTACCAGAAGCAAGCCTGGAACAATTCTCAACCTTCTTGACCAGTAAATTGCCCGAAGACAAAGACTTAACCAGCAAAAAGTTACAAAGTCTCTACGCACAATATGGCCCTGGTAAATTCAGCCTGCCTGATCAGGGTTATATCGCCAAAGTTCACCCCTTAGAGTTATGGGTCCTGAGCTTCATGATCAAAAATCCTGAAGCGACCTTCAAAGATGCAGTGGCTGCGAGTGCCGATCAACGCCAGCAAGTCTATCGTTGGTTATTCCGCACCAAAGACCGCAGAGCACGGGATGCTCGGATCCGCATTATGTTGGAAGTTGAAGCATTTTTAGATATCCATCAGCGTTGGGTCAAATTAGGCTATCCGTTTGACCACCTAGTGCCATCGTTAGGGACTGCACTGGGCAGTTCAGGCGATAGACCTGCAGCCTTGGCTGAATTAATGGGAATTATCCAGAACGATGGGATGCGGCTTCCAACCATCCGTATCGACAGCCTGCATTTTGCTGCGAAAACGCCCTATGAAGTCGCAATGCAATACAATGCGAGCGCTGGTGAGCGCGTGATGCGACCTGAAGTCGCCAGAGCGTTAAAAAAAGCGCTTGGCCAAGTGGTTGAAGGCGGCTCAGCGCGCCGTCTGAATGGCAGTTTTAGTAAGGTCGATGGTTCGCCACTGCAAGTAGGCGGAAAAACAGGCACGGGTGACAACCGGATCGCCACGCAAGTCATTCGTGGCAAAGCCGTCGCTTCCACGGCCGTCAACCGGACTGCCACTTTTGTATTTTATTTGGGTGACAACTACTTTGGTACCTTAACGGCATTTGTGCCTGGCAAAGGGGCTGAAAGTTTTAGCTTCACTTCAGCCCTACCGTTGCAGGTTTTGAAGGGCATGGCGCCCTTGTTACAACCGCATGTGCGTTCAAATTCGCCCATGTGCAGCCAGCGAAAATAAACTGCAGGGACATACCGAATTTGTCCTTGCAGTTCTAGCTTGCCACGAAAGATCAAAAGCAACATCTTTCGTGGCGTAAAGGTTCTCGACTAGGGTTATTGTCTCTTTTAGCAAATTACAATGGCTGACTTTGATACTTCATTGCCGCCTCTCGCTGCCTCGCTAACTGCAGCAATTCAGATGCTGCATGACTACTTAGAAATCCAGCAACTTGAACAAGTTATCATTGCTGCTGGAGCAATCCCACAAGATGATCTATGCTTGCGTTAAACCCCAGTGGAAGGTCCATTTTTCTGCAGTGAGCAAGCAAAAATTTAAGCCCCATCTCGTGTTAGCTCAACGTTTGAATTTCAAACTTATGCCTAGTACGAACGGATCGTCTCTTTTGATTTGATAACAAAAGTTGTTTTAAATGGCGAACAAAAGCTCACTGTTTTGGTTATTTATTGGCTTGTTTCTGCTTGGGCTTGGGTTAACACCTGCCTTGGCTGCAGGTAAAATTGACGATTTATTAGTGCAAGCCGATAAGATCCGCAGTGCGGATACTGCAGGATTTAACAATGTACTCAAAGAGTTAGCTGCTGAAGAAGCGCAGATGAGTGCTGAACAAGCCAGTTTTTTTCAATTTCTTAAGGCTTACCAACTTGGGATTGCTGGCAATTATAGTAAAGCAGAACACCTACTCAGCCAAATTATTCAGTCCAACGCCTCGTTAGAATTAAGGTTTAGGGCTGCTTATACCCTCGCGAATATCCAAAGTTTAAGTCGTAACTTTATTCCTGCGTTTACTCACCTCAATTTGGCATTATCTTGGTTTGAAAAAATTGAGCAGCCAGAATTGCGCCTTCAGGTCTTGATTGCAGCAGCCTACACCTACAGTGAATCTGGCTTGTATAAAGAAAGTCAGCGCTTCTTACAACAAGCCCAACCCTACGCGACCGCTCCTCGAGACCGTTGTTTGCTCGCACTATTGCAACGACAAAACATTTTTGCGATGCAACAAACTGATGACTTTTCGTTAAGTGCCGCTGTCGATTCCGCCTGTAGCGAGGCCAATGAACAAATTGCCTTACTGCTGAATAAAGCCCTTGATGCTCAGCAGTTGTTGGCACAACAACTCTATAAGGATGCATTTGAGCTGTTATCAACTCATTTAGCGGCCGCCGAACAAAGCCGTTATCCGCGGCTGATTTCTGAATTTTACTTAGAATTAGCTCGCAGTAGCTTCCATCAGCAACAATTTGAGACTGCATCTCGCTACTTGAATAAAATTACTGAAATGAAACAAACATTGGGCGCAAGTAAAGTTCTGGTCAACGCTTACGAGTTACAAACAAATATCGCTGAAGCCAATAAAAACTTCAAAGATGCATTGTATTTCAATAAGTTATACCAGCAAGCAGACAAAGTCCTTTTCGATAGTCGCGCCGAGCAGCAACTGGCCTATCATTTAGCCAATGGAGAATTACTCCAAAAAAACCAACAACTCTCACTCGTGCAAGAACAATTTCGAGTGGCTGAATTAGAAAATGAATTACAAATCAAAGAATCGCAGCAAACCCGACTGATGATTTTAATGCTGATTATTTTCAGTTGTGGTTTGCTTTATGTCAGTCATCGTTTATTTCGTCGTCATTTGTTTTACAAATATGCTGCGGAAAACGATAGCCTGACCGGGATCAGCAACAGATTTCATTTTGAAGCGCAATTGGCCAAGCAACTCAAACACTGCCAACAATCGCAGAAATCGATTGGCCTCATTATGTTTGACCTTGATTATTTTAAACAAATCAATGACAAGTTTGGTCATGAAGTCGGTGATAACACCTTAAAGGCTGTGGTCGATGTTTGCAGCCACTTTGTCCGGAGTGAAGATATCTTTGGTCGCATCGGCGGTGAGGAATTCGCCATTGCCCTCCCTGATTGTCAACCCGATAAGGTCATGATGCTTGCTGAAATTTGTCGCGATGCTATTGCCCAATTACCAGGCGAAAGCATCGCACCAGGCTTAGAAATTACAGCAAGCTTCGGCGTCAGTTTTAATCAGGTCAGTGGTTACAATTTGGCGGAGTTACTGAGGAATGCCGACCAAGCGCTGTATCATGCGAAAAAAAATGGCCGAAATAAAGTCGAATGCTATGGTTCAAATAATCCGGAACCCTTTAGTTTTGCTCACTCATTTCGCTTCCCTGCAGGCAATGGCACAGAATCATAACAATCTTTGGTTGATAGGATCACTGGAAACTCTGGAAGATGCTGCAAGCAGGAAAATGGCTGATAACAAAAGTTTAGATAAGTTCTTTCCAGTTGCTACTTGGCATGATTAAGTCCTGAAGTCAGCGCAGAACTCGACGCATTACTCATCTTAGTACTCTGCAGATACTGCAGTAATTGTTCTTCGTTCAGCGGTCTCTCAAAATAATACCCCTGACCAATATCGCAGCCTAATTCTTTCAAGGCCTGCAGTTGCGCACGATTTTCCACGCCTTCGGCCACTACTTTTAATTCCAGAGCATGCACCATCGCAATGGTCGAAGTCATGATTTGAAAGTCAGCATCATTTTCTAACATACCAAACACAAAAGATTTATCAATTTTGATGACATCAACCGGCATTTGTTTGAGATAACTCAATGAGGAATACCCAGTGCCAAAGTCATCAATGGCAAATTGAAAGCCCATGGCTTTGAGTTCATGCATACAGCTCAGAGTTTCATCGACATCCTTGACTAAGGTCCGCTCAGTGAGTTCAAGCTCAAACTTTTGAGCTGGACATTCGAACTCGACCAACAGCGACTTCAGTACCGGACACAAAAGCGGATCTAGAAATTGACTTGCCGATAGATTAATCGCAATTCGCACATCCGAAAAACCTTGCTGTTCGATGAACTGACTCAGTTCAAAACTGCGACGAAACACCCAATACCCCAACTCGACCATTTGCGACGAGCTTTCCAGCATCTCGATAAATTCATCTGGAGAGACCAACCCTCTTTGCGGATGATGCCAGCGTAACAAGGCTTCAAAAGCACAAAGCCGCCCTGTAGCCAACTCGATTTGTGGTTGGAGTACCAACTTAAATTGCTGTAAAGCAATGGCCTCTTTAATATCACTTTCAAACTGCAGCCGCTTGTTCAAGCGTTGATTCATTTGAATATCATAAAGCCGTATATTTGCCCCGCCTTGCTTTTTAATGTCGTACATCGCCATTTCGGCTTGCCGGATCAATTCATCTGGGGTGATGGCTGCCACTGTCGTTTTGGTACACCCAATACTGGTCGACACATAAAATTGCCGCTCCGCCAATGCAATGGGCAATTGAAAACTGGCGAGCACTTTTTTCGCGACGTGCTCGGCATAATCACTCGCAGTCTCGTCGTTTAACACCAAGACAAATTCATCCCCCCCGATACGGCAAACTAAATCGGTCTGACGCAGGCAAGCCCGGATGCGTTTGGCAACCTCCAACAACAACTTGTCCCCCGCTTCATGGCCCAAGCTATCGTTGATTTTCTTAAAATCATCCAAGTCCAGCAGCAGGACGGCAATTTCATTAGGTGCCCTTTCTAGAGCCGCCAGACTTTTTTTCAGTTGATAATTCAGCATATTGCGATTAGGCAGACCGGTCAGCAGGTCATACATCGCCATGTTTTCAAGTTCACGTGTGTTACGCTCTACTTGTTGCTGCAAATGTTCCAGTTCAGTGCTTAACTCGGTGGCTGCATGGTCAAGGACATCTAATTCATCACTAAAATACTGCGGTTTACTCTGCCCCCGATTGCGAAACAAGCCAAATTGTTTTTGCGCGAGCAGAGGGAGTTGCTGGGCTAGATTTAATAAACGTCGGCTGAGGCGTTGCGTGCTGTAATAGATAAACAAAGCCAATAGACTAAAGCAGAACAAAGCGAAGCCTACCATCTGTATTTTGTAGAGGAGTTTAGTGCTGGCAAACTTAGTGGTATCGTCAATGAGGGCCAGAAAATAGCCCTGCCCTTTGCTCGATAAAGGCAAAAAACTGATCAGATAATGTTTTTGTTCGATTTCTAAAGATAAACCCGATTCGATTGCGTCGAGCACAGATGCATCGGCAGGCAATGCTGAAAATACCGACGATAATTGACTGGCATTTGACAACGACAATAAGCGTAACTCACTGGCAGGACGGTTGAGGTCACCTTCGATACGAACGATTGCAACATCTGAACCCACCCCTTGTTTTAACGAGGATAAAACATCTAATAACGTCGTACTCAAAGCAACCACTGCAATATCGCCGGCCTGATTCTGTACTGGAACTAGCACTAGTTTGCTGCAGTATTCAGTGCAAATAATTTCACTATAGGGCTGTAACTCCAGCAATACCTGGCTGACCGATTGGCGAACCCGAACTGGGACTTCATGGGTACTGGCATATAACACTTCTGCTTTTTGGTTGAATAACCACAGTTGCTCGACATTTAAATGGAGTGCAATCGTATCGAAGTTCGCCGACAGTTCCGCTGCGAACTGTGCGAAGTCTGTTTGACTGCGAATTTTGACCAAGTCGGTGAAAGACTCTAACCAACTTCTTAACTGGTTCTCTAAAAGTGCGTTGAGATGCTCAAATTGTTGCTGCCGCAACTGTAATTGTTTTTCTTGTTGTGCGCGAAAATCTTGCTCCATTTTAACCAGGGCAAAACTGGTCAAGATCACGGTCATCAATAACAGCGAGCCCAAAATCAAAGCCAAAATTTTTATGGGTAAACTGAGAAAAGTTCGCATGGCATCAGAACCAATAAAGCAGCTGCAATGCCCAAATATCATGATCCTTGCTATCGTTGACCACGATATTTGGCACCACATTCGGCCCTAACCGTCCGGTTCCGGAAATCAAATGATATTCCACTTTAAATCGAAGATTTTTTGCTAATTCATGATCCACCGAAATAGCAGCATCTTTTTGATAGCCAAAATAACTGGGAATAAGCCCACCGGAACTGGCAGGTAACTCACTCCCGCTCGGATTGTCTTTGTTGGCGATAAAATAATCGTAACTCAGGTACAAAGTTGTTGTCGGCGACCAGTTGTAACGACCTAGCAAAAAAGCACCTTGTGCAAATTGATTCCGTGCAAATTGTGGGAAAATAAATCCTGCGATATTGACCCGTTCTTGCATCAGTTCGCTGCTGAGCTCCCAATTTTCGGCACTGTATCGCCAATTGAGCATGACACGCTGCACGGTAAAATCGCCGTCAGCATAACGATCTAATGACGCTCTTTGGTAAGAAAAATCGGAATCAAGTAATGATATGCCCCATTGCATTTGACTCGCATTGGGTCGCAGATAAGCACTCATTTGATGGACAAATTTTTGGTCAGTTTTGCCCAGAATATCATTACTGATCACGCGACTACTCATATCACGGCTCACCGGGGTCGCCCCCCAACTCCAATTGAGTTCTAACTCTCCCAGCGCCAGATTATGGGTTGAACGCAAAGCCAGGCCATCGGAGCCCACAGCGATATCTCGAAATGAATCAAAATACACTGACTGCGGCAGTACAATTAAGGGGCGAGTTAAGGCAACATCTCGAGTGCTGGAATAGAGCCAATGCATGTTTTTAAAACGGCCAGCATAGAAATCTAACTGCCAATCCAGGCGGTTAATCGGAGTCCAATTCAAAAACAAATAATCAATGCGGACCCCATCAACATAACGATTACCGCCATCTAAGTACATCAACTGCCCGGCGATTTTGACATCGCTATGCAGTTTATACACCGAGTTCACGCCCAATTCGGTCAATTGCCAGCTGACATCACCATCATTATTCACAAAATTGCTATCTTGCGCTTGAATAAGCCCCTGCGAAATAAAACCATGCCAAACCCCATCCTCTGCCAATGTGCTGGCAGATAATAGCGAGAAGCCAATCAACCAATACCGCTTAAGGATTGATGGCAATAATTTGCAGCGGGGTAATTTCATCTGTGCTCTCAATATAACCAATTGCGCCGGGTGTGCTGGCAACTAATGCACGCATTGTTGCTGGATCTGCGACTTCCGTTGGTGGAGTTCCTGTGCCAGAAAATGTTAATTTTTGCCAGACTCGGTCTAACTGATAGGGAAACAGTTGTAATTGCTGGCGAGTAAACTGCAGGTGTAGTTCTGAACGCGCTGGTAAGACAAATACCTTAATGGCTTGGCCATTGGGCCATAATACCTGCCTCATCATATAGATACTGCGCAATTGCGCATGGGACAATTGTTGAACGTTAACCCCTTGGTTGGCAATCACAATAGGTTTAAGCTCCGCTGATGAACTCTGAGCAGAGAAAGGGAATGCGATCATGAAGGCAACCATCAAAAACCTAATCACTTTATCCTTGCTGCGTTGGCTACAACATTCCTTCAATCAAGCGTGAATTCGCTTGAGCTAGCTTGCATCGAGAATTGCTGTACATCCGAAGTCACTGGCTCTTAGACAGAAAATCCACTTCGAAAGAGACCTAACTTAGGTATTTTGCTTAAATCAACCTGTATTGAGTCTGACGGCTCCCCATGGATTGGTCAAGCCAAGCTAGAAAAATTTCAACGCAAAAAGCGCAAAGTTTTCACGAGATATTTGCAGTAATATCATGAATTTCAGCAAAATTACTGAGTTCTGTGTATCAAAAGGAGAAAGGATCTAATGATAGATGCAAATGATTGCTGGTCAAAGTTGTGACCACTTTGACCAGCATTTTATTGCAGACTTATGGTTTTTTCCGGATTTCAAACACCGTTAAACTACCGCTGACTTCGTTCGCCATCAGCAATAATGGCTTGGCTGTTGGACTTTGGTTTTCAGGCACAAACACTAAGGATTCTGGCCCTAAATCACCTGCTAATGCCACACTCCCCGTCACAACAGCGGGGCTGACATCATCATTGATGCTGTAAGTGACGTTTAAGTCGCGATTTAACGCATAATCGACAAAGGTAGGCGCATATGGGTTGGTAATATCGTAAACATAGACACTACTCATCCGCTCAGCGCCAATGAATGCATACTGGCGGCTACCAATTTGCCCTAGAGCAAGCGCTTCAGGTTCTGGCCCTTTATCATCTGACCGATTATCACCAGACACTGACAGGTGGTTCGAGTTAAACTTATCGCCATGCAAACCGGCAGCAATTCGTTCAAAATCGTTGCCGCTGTCGAATACTTGCAGGCCATTTTGATCCCAAATACTGAATGAACGCGCACCATAAGCGTACAGCGCATCATATTGACCGTTAGCGTTCAGGCCCAGTGCAGTACTGATATTCAACCGTGCCAAACCACTGCTGCTATAAATACCCGCCTGCTTGGCTTGTAACTCTGCAGAGCGCGTGACTGCCGAAACGCGTTTTTGCTCAGAATACCCCGCGTAATCACGCGCATCCCCTTCGTTGGCGGTAACGATATAAGTGGCACCTTTCCAACCATAACTGGCAATGGTGTCCGGCTGGTACATGCCAAATACACCAGGGTAAGTTTGCATTTGTACACCGTCTTGGTTGCTGACATCCAAGCTATTTTTGGCAAGGCTATGGTCTTTGAAACCCAAAGCGACCACTTTTTCGACAGCTTTAGTCGTCAGGTCAATGATGGCGAGTGCATTATTTTCCTGTAAAGCGACATAGGCTTTTTTGTTATCCAGACTCAGCGTAATGTATTCAGGTTCGAAATCCTGCGCGACGGTGGTAGTGGCAGGGCTCGCAAACTTGATGCCACGAGTCGTTAACGTTGCTTTTTGGCTATTTAAACTATCAAAACGCACAAACTCCGCTTGGGTGCTCGCAACCCCATTGGTCACGGTAATGAGAGCAACTGAACCTTCCGGATCCACGCTGTAATCTGCTGAAGGTTCACCTTCGTTCGCCACCAGCACGAGACTCCCGTCTTTATTGAACGTCAACATGTCTGGCAAAGCCCCGACTTTCACCGCTGAAGTAAACACAGGAACAGCGCTACTGATATTATAAAATAACACCGCGCCTTCGGCCGTTTTCGGCTGCCCTTCAATGGCTACTGCCAGTAAATTGCCGTGAATAGCAATAGAGTTGGCAATGCCTAACGCCAAAGTTTCGTCTTGCTGCTGGGCATTTTTAACTTGGACTGTGGCCGGAAATGACAGTGGTTCACTGACTAAATTATTTGCGCTGAAGGGATCTGACAAAGCAGTCGAAGTTAAATTTGCCGCTGACATAATTTCTAAGCGATTTGCAGCACCATTCACCACATAAATTCGCTTCGAAGCTGCATGAAACTGCACAATTTCAGCAGCACCACCACCATAAGTCCCCGTCGTTAAACGGGCAATTGGGGTTAATTCCAAGCCTGCTACCGCACTTTCTCCGGCAGGGCCTGTGGGGCCTGGTGTGCCTGCGGGGCCTGTCGCACCGGCAGGACCTGTTGCTCCTGCAGCACCAGCTGGGCCTGCTGCGCCATCTTTGCCCTCTAAATTACAACCTGCTAAAAGCGCTGTGGTCAAACATAAAGCTGGGATCCAAGGTTTGTTGATCATGGTCATCTCACTCAAGTTAAATTCTGCAGCCAAGTTAGAAGTGAACGATGACAGTGGTATGAAACGATGATGTCATTGTGATGACAGCTCAAAAATCAGTGGCATTCATCGCGAAAATACAAAATGAGCTTGTAAATCAGCAAGAACCGACAACACTAATAATGACTAAAGCGAGTTTGCAAGGAGTAAACATTGAACGCTGCTGAATATGCCGCACAGGTTGGAGATGTATTTGTACTACCTGATACCTGTTTGAAAATCAAACAAATTATCGATAATAAAATTAGTGATCTTGATGAAATCGCTGAACTGATTGCGCTCGATCCGACACTTGCCTCGCGCTTGCTCAAATTGGCAAACAGCGCACTTTATAATTTTCCAAGTCAAGTTGATACGGTCAGCAAAGCCGTATTGTTACTCGGCGAAGTCCAAGTTTATAACTTAGTTGTTGCTTATGGCGCGACCGAGGCCTTTGCTTCAATTAAACCAGAAGCCTTAGATTTGAATCGTTTTTGGGAGCAAAGTATCCACTGCGCGTTAGTCGCTAAATTTCTCGCGCAACGACTGGGGTTAAAGCCCAATGAACCCGTTTATTTATCGGGCTTGTTGCATCAAATTGGAGAGTTGGTCGTGGTTGAGGTTGCGCCTGACTTGGCAGCGAAATGCCTCAAAGTGCATAAAAATCAGCAACCTTGGCAACTACAGCAACAAATTTTGGGGTTCACTTTTGTCGATTGTAGTATTGCCCTGATGAATGTCTGGCAGTTACCGCAAAATATTCAAGCACCTTTGGCATTTATCAATCAGCCCAATTTACAACCAGCGAAAAAAATTGGCCTGATTATGCATCTCAGTGCTCAGTTGGCACTCTTGAATGCGTATCCAGCAATCTTTACTGAGCCGGATCTTATTGCACCGCAAACCTTAGAACTGCTTGGTCTGAGCAAACAGGACTTAGCTGCGGCACGTGACTTTGCCTTTATGGAGGGCATGGCAATACTCAGCATGCTGAATCCGCGGAATATGTTTGATTATTAAATAGATTTTAAACCTGAAATTCCCCATAAAAAAATGCCGGTGCATACCGGCATTTTTTGTTAGGCAATATTGGATAAACTATCCAAGCTCAGGGCTTACTCAGCCGCTACAATATCCATTTCCGCCAACAGATTATCCGCACCATCAACGGCTTGCATCAGCCATAGCACATAACGGATATCGACATGAATGGCTCGCGTGATTTCAGGGTTAAAATACCAATCTTTGGTAATTGATTCATAGGTTGAATCAAAATTAAGCCCAACTAATTCACCCCGAGCATTCATGACAGCAGAACCCGAGTTTCCGCCCGTGGTATCAGCACTGGATAGAAAGTTGACTGGGACCGAATTGAATGGCATGACCTTAGGTTGCGGACAATCAACGACATTACATACCCAACTTTGTTGGGGTTTTGCCGCTAAATCTTTATAGAAAAAACCTTGATATTTTTTGGCCGCATAGGCTTCTTTTAAGCCTTGCGGAATATCAAATGGCGCCGGACCTTCTTTGGCCAACATCCCTGCAACGGATGTGAATGGCGTTTTGTAAACCCCGTCAGCTGCCATATAACCATCGACCGAACCGATAGTGACACGCAAAGTACTGTTGGCATCTGGATAAACCGGACGCCCTGCATCTTTGTTATAGGCAATAATCGCTTGCATATAGGCAGGACGAACTTTTAACAATTCGCCATTCAGTGCTTTTTGTTGCTGCTCTAGTTGCATATGGGTGTCAAATAAGGCCACAGCCGTTTTAATAAACGGGTCTTGGCTCTGTTTAAAATCAGCAGGTTGTTTTTGCAGCCATGCCAGACGCGACTCAGTGGTTAATAGATCGGTTTGGCTGTACCAAGATTTTAATAAATCGCTGATCTGTTGCTGAGTCATGCCTGGTTTCAACCCGAGGCTTTGATCAAGCACGGCCACACGAACTGCATCGGGTTGTGCTAAATATTCTGCCAGTTGTTCAGACCACAGCGCTAAATCCATGGTCGGAGCAAAGCTGGTATCAATGCGTTTTAATCGGCCTTGCCACATCTTCGCATCGCGCGCTTGGTAGCCCATTTCCCGCGCTGCATCGTCTTTTTGTTGCTCAACTGACCAGCGGTACAGATCAATAGCCGCTCTTAACAGATCACTGCGTTTGGCCGCTTCAAAATAATAAGTTTGCTGTAAGTAATCTTGCTCTTTTTTAACCACAACCGCTAAATCAGCGAGTGCTTTTTCATAACCCGCACGATTGGGCTCTGCAGCAATCCAAGCTTGTAATTGTTGCTGCTGCGCAGACTTAATGGCGTGGATGTCGGTGACTTTAAAACCATCTAACAAGCCATTGAGCTTTTTCATGCGGTTGTTGTAGCCTTTGACAACAGAGGCATATTTCACTTTCAAATCAGCATCGGTGGCACCGAGTCGATCGATGGTTGCAATCATTTGATTGAAGGTTTTCACCTGCGCTGGATACTGCCAACTCGAAGCGAACGCAATCTCTTGCGCTAAACGATAGCGACTCGTCGTGCCGGGATAACCCGCCAAAATAATGCCGTCGCCTTCACGCACCCCTGCCGCACTGACTTTTAAGAAATGCTTGGGTTGATAAGGCACGTTTTCCGTCGAATAAGGGGCAGGCTTGCCATCTTTGCCGACATAACCCCGTAAAAAGGCATAATCACCGGTGTGGCGAGGATACTCATAGTTATCGATATCGCCACCGAAGTTACCAACAGCTTCGCTTGGCGCATACACTAATCGCACATCTTGGATCATCAATTGCTTGATCAGATAAAACTCCATCCCATGATGGAACATCACCACGCTGCAACGATAATTAGGATCTGCTTCACACTCTTTGATCAACTGTTTGCGATTGGCCTCAACCGCTTCGAATCGCGCGATATCAGATAAATCTTTGGGGAGTTTGCCTGTGACCTCTGCGGTGACATCTTGCACCAATTCAGTCACATACAAGCGCTCTTGCGGTCCTGCTGGCAACTCTTGTGACAACGTTTTTGCCAAAAATCCTTTGGCAATCAAGTTATTTTCGGCAGTCGAATTTTGCTGAATAGCGCCATAAGCACAATGGTGATTGGTGACGACTAAGGCTTGTGCCGACACAAAGGAAGCTGAACAATATCCTAAACTAACGATCGCATTCATCGGATATTGACTTAAATCCGCCAATTGTTGCCCGCTAATTTCGATGCCTTTGGTGGCCAAAAGTGCATCTAATTGCGGTAATTGGTGAGGTTGCCATTGGCCTTCATCAGCCCAAGCAGACAAACTGCTAGTGACCAACAGCAAAGAGGTAAGTGTTCGTTTTAACATGGGAAATTCCTGGCGCTGCCGACTTGATGACGGCTATTAATGTTTGTTTTGGGTTCACTTGCTGCTGCAGTTTACCAACCCACTGCAGCATACTTCGAATTAACGCTAGAGCGCAACGAGTTGCGGTTAAAGGACGGTTCTAGCCGACATATGCCGTGGGCTAGAATGTCAGTGACAGCCGCAGTGTGCCAACCCAGGCGTCATCTTCCGAGCCTGCGACTTGGTTAATGTATTGCACAACTGGCTGCACAACCAACTGCTCCCAAACGGGAACTTGCCAATAAGCTTCAAATAAAAGTTCGTCATTGCTGGTTGGAATGGTCACTTGGCTAGCCATCAAACCGACTTGTTGCTCCCCCCAGGGCAAATCATGCACCACACCGATCAAGCGATGCTCCTTTAAGCTATCGACCTCGTCAAGAAGACTCGACCACCCTAAAAAAACAGTCAGGCTGGCGTTTATTTGTTGTTGGTAATTCACATACCAGCCACTGATCGCGACAAATTGCTCTGAATCAATGAGTTGCCAATCACCATTATGTTGCCAATGACCTACCACCAATTGACTGCTGGCTTGCACATATCGGCCTTCCAGAACCAGGAACTGCTCACCAAAATTTAAATGATCGCGCCCCGCAAACACCCCTCCCATGGCTTGAAACCCTTGGCTGGGCTCGTAAAACACACTGCACGATAACGCAGGATCATAATAGGTCGGTAATGCAATCGCCGTTGGCGTGATGCCAAGTGGCGGCGAAATAAAACCACCAGCAACAGGCACCACGGCAAACTCCAAATTGGCATCCACTTGGCCGCATTTCAAGCGGGTGTGATCACTCCATTGATATTGCATATAAAGTTCATAGATTTTGCTGAAGCGCTCAGCATCAATATTCGAAATGCCTTGAATATTCTCAGTGAGTTGTTCGCCATTATCCCCTCGAAATGCTTTTAAATTTCCTGCCATGCTCCATCTTGGATCCAGCTCGTATTGGAAACTCCAAGTGGCCAGCATCCGCTGTGCCGAACTGGGCGGGGCTTGCTCGACGTCAGCCGGATCAAAGTCAGCTTTGGATAGATCGATGAGTAGATTGGTTTCATGGCTAAAACTTGGCTCTGCTGCAGCGGCCATGAAAGCAAGTTGACTACAAAAAATTAAGCAAGTCGGCACAAACATTCTTTGGGTAGACAACATAGCGCAAATCTCCATTGCTCAAGTGATTGAGGTATAGAGCAGCATCCAAGCACTGTCAATTTTCGGCAGGGACAACAAGAAGAATTCGGCCGCTAAAGCCCTGAAACTAAGCCCTGAAACTAAGCCCTAAAACTAAGCACTAAAACTCAGGCTTAAAACTAAGGCCTGAAGCTAAGGACTGAGCCAAACGGCTGATAAATCGCGAGGGAATTGCGAGATGCGGCGTGATAGTCTGAAACAGGCTATCACGCTGAAAGCCAATGATTACTCAGCTGTTTTGGCACGAGCCAAGCGAATTTGACGATTTAATAATGGAGTTAAAACAAACATCAAAGCGGCAAAGCCCACGCCAACCCAGCCTAAAGTTGCAAACACATCGGCATAAATCGTCAACGCATCTGCAACCGGGGTGCCTTTTTCCATAGACGCCATAGTGCCGAAACGACCAGCAATCATTTCGCCAAAGGCTGAAGCGAGGAACCAAACCCCCATCATCAAACTGACGACGCGAGGAACCGACAAGGTTGTCACTGCAGAAAGACCAATGGGCGACAAGGCCATTTCCCCAATTTCTAATACCAAGTAGGCCAAAATGAACCACCAGAATCCAGCCAACCCATTCGCTTCTGGATTGAGTGCCGCATATTGCAGTACAAAATGGGCTAAACCTGCGAACAACAAGCCAATGCCGAACTTGGCAGAAGCAGGAGGATTCCAGCCTTTTCTATCTAAAACGGGCCACAACCAAGCAAATGGGATCGCCAGTAAGAATATAAATAAGGCGCCGACGGACGTCAGTTGCGATGCACTTAATTGGAAGCCAAGAATAGATTCAATGTTCATCACGCGGTCTGAGTAGGCCAACCAGGTACCATAAGTTTGCTCATAAAGGCCCCAAAACACTGCAGAAACAGCGATTAACACCATCAGCACAATCATATTGGCGCGTTCAAGCGCAGAACATTCAATGAAAATAAATTTAAACCACCAAATTAACAGACCAATGGTCAGGAAAATTGCCACAACTTCAGTTGCGGTGATTTCAGTCCCAGGTGCCAGACCTAATAAGTTGGCTAAAGCGCCAAAATCAAATTTGGTTTGCAGGATCTGTTGGACAACTACAACCCCAACCAGAGCCATCAAATAAATAAAAGTTTCGCGGCGAATGCCAAAAACTTTTTCTTCCAGCAAGTGTGG
>CAZIPG010000021.1:0-6613 GCA_964540955.1 uncultured Rheinheimera sp. | reverse complement strand
GCAGGCTCTGCTGCCCTTGATGGTGCTGGGCGGTGCGGATGCGCGCTTTCAGCCTGCCCCATCAGATGCCCTTGGTTTTTGATAAACACCACAAAACCAGTCAAAAGACCGATCCCAGCCAGAGCGAAACCATAGCCCCACCCATAAATTTCACCAACACCACCCACAATCAGACTTGAAGCGAAAGCGCCCAAGTTGATCCCCATATAAAATAGGGTAAATGCTGAATCGCGACGCGGATCATTGTCTTCGTATAAACGGCCCACAATGGTGGAAATATTAGGCTTTAAAAAACCAACGCCGACAGCAACCAGCGCAAGAGACGCATACATCACTTGAATTGCAAAGGCATCAGAACCGCCTTCAGGCGTTGCTGCTTGCCCGGTATAAGCCATCCCGAGCATACCAATCGCCATTAAAAAACCGCCGAAGGTGACCGCTTTGCGCATTCCTAAATACTGGTCGGCTAATAATCCACCCACCACTGGGAGGGCATAAGCCAAACCGGCATAGGTACCCAGCAATAAATAACCATTGCTATCGTTAAAAGCGTGATGTTTAGTTAAATATAAAAACAGCAGGGCTTTGAGGCCATAAAAGGCAAAGCGCTCCCACATTTCGGTGAAAAAACAGACGTATAATCCAAGGGGGTGCCCAAACAGCTGACGCTGATTGGCAAGTACTGGGTTGCTCATAAAGATCCTGGTCGTTTATCGTTATTATGGAACCCTGATTTTTGCTATGTCAGGGCTGCGCGATAATATACCATGTTCGCTTTCGATGGGAAGTGAAGGACTTGGCTGGGCAGTTTTAAAACCACCTTCAGCCCGGAGATTGCCTTGGCTTTACAACTCAATTAGCGAGATTGTTCCGCTGAGGTTGGTGCGGCTTCTGCGGCTTCAGCCAGCTGCTGTTGCTGCCAAATCGCTAGCTGTTCCCGATAATAATCCCAAACGCAAGGACAGCAACTGCCACTGCCACAACATTCATTACTTTCTGGCGGTTCAGGTTTGACTAAAATTTTTTTGGGATTGTTCATTTTTTATTTAACCCATTCAGCAGGACCGAAGATGTCGAGCCGCTATTATCCACAAATTTGGCAAACAGTGTTACAAATCCCACCAGGAAAAGTCGCCAGTTACGGCCAGATTGCCGATCTTGCCGGCCTGCCGGGGCGAGCGCGCTTGGTGGGAAAAGCACTGAGTGATCCAATGGCGCCAACACTACCGTGGCATCGAGTGGTCAGAAGTGATTTACACATTGCGTTTGCCAAAGGTTCAAGTGAAGAACAAGAGCAGCGCACGTTATTAGTAATGGAAGGCGTTGCAATTCAAGGCCAACGCATTGAAAAAAACGCCCGCTGGCAACCGCAACTGGCAGACATGTTATTTCAGTTGACCTATTGAACAGAAAGCAATTGAACAGAAAATAACAGGTCATTCTCTGACTGATTAGTTAATATTTTTATCGTTTTGTACGAAATAACTCACCTGGGCACGAGGATTTAAATACTCATACACTTGGGGCGGTAACGCTGAAGGCTTCAAGACTTTAGCAATACTCAATTTGCCTTCCTGCAACGAGATAACCGGCGCTTCGAGGCGAGGAATTTGCGGATCGTACACCAACACATTGGGGTATAGCAGTTGTTCACTATTAACGGACAACACCAATCCAACACGGTCATCGCTCAGTTGCACGACAGTGCCCGGCGGATAGACTCCCATCATTTTAATCAGCTGCCCCATTTCATTGGCACCCAATTTGCCTTTCATTGATTTAAACATAAAAGACATCGCATGATGAGGTGAGCGGGCTTTACTGACATCTAACGGATGACACAAATTATCAAACTCATTGACCACAGCGACAATGCGAGCCAATTCATCAATTTGTGACTCATTCAAACCTGCAGGATAGCCACTGCCGTCCAAAAATTCATGATGTTGCTCAAGCATCGGCCACGCTTCTTTCGGGAATGATTGCGTCAGTTTCATCAACTCCACACCATACTTGGTATGCAGTTTTAACAAATTGACCTCGGGGGCCGATAACCCTTCAGTTTTCCGTAAAATTTGTGTGGGGATTTTTAGCTTACCGATATCATGAAATAAGGCTCCGATGCCCACTAACTTAATTTTTTCATCGGATAGCCCTAAGTTTTTCGCTAACATCATCGAGAGTACAGAGACGTTAAGCACATGATAATAAATACTTTCTTGCTCTTTGCCGGCCTGCGAAATCAGATGCAACACTAAAGCATCCGCCTGAATAATGGTATCGGCGATAGTCCCGACTAATTCCGCAGCTTCATCAACAGCTTGCAAAGGCCGGCTGCCAATTTTGGACATCACATTGCGCACTTGCACCATGGATTGCTCAAAGGCTTTTTCCGTGCGCTGCAATTGCCGCCGTTGCTCTTTTGCTTGCTCAATCCGGGTATTTTTTTCACGCTCCAACTGAAACTTCAGTTCAGCGGCCAGCTGGTTTAAATCAGCGGCATCAGGTTCCGCTGAGGTATTGGTTTCAACACTGCTCTTCTCAGGGAAAAAATAAACGAATTCCAAATCAAGCGTTTGAATGATGGCGATTTGTTCGAGGCTTTCGACTTTGAATTTGTTAGATAAAAAAGGATGTTTCATCCAATTCACGGGTAACTGGATGAAATAACCAATTTTCACTTGTTCTGGACTAATTTTAGCGACTGACACCCTTCACCTATTCCCGATACGTTCACGCCAAGTCCAGCTTCACTTGACGCCATTTGTTGCCAGTTTAACAACAGAATGGTTGATTGTCTTCGGTTCCTATAATAAATCTATAAACATAACAATGATTTATCAAAACAGGCTCAGTTACCATCAGCGCATGTCGTGGCTAGCCACGGCGATATAAAGCGGTCAATTCAGCAAAATCGGCGATCACAAAATCTGCCATGACCTTAAAATGATGGTTATGCTCATTCAAATACAAGCACGAAGGCATCCCTGCATTACGAGCTGTTTGTAAATCAAACAGATAATCTCCAATAAACAGTAGCTCATCACAAGATTTCTGCCAAGCTTGCGCGATCTGATGCAAGCCGCTGGGATCAGGTTTGGGCTGACAATCTTCCCGCGTAACAATCAATGCAATTGGGATCCCGAGCGTTTGACAGCAATGGGCTGTAGCCTCTCGCATATTGCGGGTAAGAATTGCCATCGGTACTTGACGCTGAATGAGGGTATGCAGTAACTCCTCTGCCCCGGGAAGCCAATCGGCCTTAGCGGCCCCGGCCATTTCAAACTCTCGAATGATTTGCTCGGCACGCAGGTAATCGGCACTATCAGCAGGCAATGTGGCCAAATGCTCTAAAATAGGCGTTTCAGCTGGCCAACCTAACTGTCGACAAAGGTCGGCAAAATCTAATTTTGAGTCCACCAAAGTGCCATCTAAATCAAAGATTATCCCTTGATGTTCGCCAAGTTTTAACACATGCCTCTCCTGTCACAACTGAAACCTAGCAACCGCCGTTTTTGAGCGATTGCCATTAGCAAGCAGTCAATACGGTGTGCCAATCGACTTGGCTCAACTGTTGGCAAAACCACTTGGCGGCCTCTCCTTGCTCGGTATTCTTACGAAACCCTAAATACAGCATGGCAGGCGCCCGCACGAGCTCGGTGTTTTTGATCACCAAACGCCCTGCTTGCAGTTGCTCAACGATCAAATGACGAGGTAAAAAGCCGACACCTAACCCTGCTTCTTGCGCTGCAATTTTGGCTGCCATGCTGTTGACGACCACCTGACGTCTGGTATCAAAAAGTCCTGAATCGCGCCTCGGTAAATCGATGGCACTATCGGCTAAAACAATGGCTGTCTGTTGCTGTAACTCTTCACTGGCGATCGGCTGCTGACAAGCTGCTAATGGATGAAACGGCGCGATCGCAAACACAAACTCAACTGACGCCATCGGCAGCAACTGAAATTGACCACTCACCCCTTCGCCTGTTAAGCCAACCGCAATATCAACCCGGCCAGATTGCAGAGCTTCCCAGGAGCCAGCCAATACTTCCTCTTGCAACACCACTTGGGTCATGCGTCCTAAGTGACCAAATTGCTCAACTAGCTGAAAAATCGGCGACCATGGCAACAAACTTTCCACCGCAATCGTCAGTTTCCGCTCCCAGCCAGTATCCAATTGCCTGACTGCATCTTCTAACTGCTGACTGGCTAATAGTAATTGCCGCCCTTGCCTGAGTAACAATTGGCCTGCTGGGGTTAATTGGGCTTTTTGTTTACTGCGATCAAATAAGGTTACCCCTAAATCGCTTTCTAATTTGCCAATGGTATAACTCAAGGCCGACGGCACTTTATAGAGCGCTTCGGCAGCCGCCGCAAAACTGCCCTTGCGGGCAATTGCATCAATGGCTCTGAGTGCTTCGAGCGATAGAACTGGTTGCATCGGTTTCATTCACTCCATCATTGAAAAGTCACGCTGTTGCGAAGTATCGCAACATCATCGCTACGATTTATCATGCGTACCGGCAAAGCTAAAAGCAGTCGCTTGCTATGTATGGTAACAGAATAGCTGTTAATTCAAATTTTTTGAACGATACATTCATTTTATTCCGCTTTTTCTCAGAATTAAAATCCTCTAAATTTACGTCATCGCCAACAAACTTAGGCAATACAGGCGTTAAAGCCTGAGTTTAGGCAAATCCACTGTAAGCAACACAACAATTTACGAGGTTAATCATGAACAAATTTTTTGCACACCTAACACAAAACCCAAGCCAAGAATTATTCGGTAATCTATTACTGCGAGTCCCGGTCGGCATCACGTTTGCACTGCATGGCGCGCAAAAACTGTTTGGCTGGTTCGGGGGTTATGGCTTAGCTGGCACTGCTGGTTGGATGGAAAGCATCGGTCTGGCTCCAGGGTATTTGCTGGCACTGATGGCAGGCAGCGCCGAGTTTTTCGGTGGCTTATTGCTCATTTTAGGTTTATTGACTCGTCCGACTGGATTAGTGTTGGCAATCACGATGTTAGTTGCGATTTTTAGTGTGCATTGGCAGCATGGCTTTTTTATGAGCAATAATGGCTATGAATTTGCTTTAGCTTTACTGGCAGCGAGTCTTGCTGTTGCGGCATCAGGTGCTGGTAAATTTGCACTTGATACGGTTATCAATAAGAAATTCTCCAAACTCGACTAATCATCGAATGAGCGAATCGTCACCGGCAAGCAAACGCTTGCCGCTGTTAAAACGGCAATGATTGAGGTTGATATGTTTACATTAAGAGCAGCAAACGCCCGTGGCAAAGCCAATTTTGGTTGGCTGCAAAGCCATCACACCTTCTCTTTCGGTCGTTATTACGATCCAGCAGAGATGGGCTTTTCCAGCTTGCGCGTGATAAACGATGATTGGGTTGCGCCAGGCGCTGGCTTTGATACCCATGGCCATCGCGATATGGAAATTATTTCGATGGTCTTAGAAGGTCATATTGCGCACAAAGACTCTACCGGCCAGCAAGAGGTACTACCGGTGGGTGAATTTCAACTGATGAGTGCAGGTCGCGGCATCACTCACAGCGAATTTAACCCAAATAAAACGGCACCCTTGAAGTTTCTGCAAATCTGGATTGAACCTGCGGTACGGGGCACCGAGCCAAGCTATCAACAACAAGCTTTTCCGGCTGTTGAGGGCTTACAGCTTATCGCCAGTGCTGATGGCAGAGAGCAAAGTTTACTGCTGAAACAGGATGCTGCGCTTTATCAACTGCGTTTAGCTCAGCAGCAAGCACTGCAACTACCACTAAACCCCAATCGGAAATTCTACCTTCATCTCATTGCGGGTTCGCTGCAAGTGAAAAGTGCAGAAGGTGCAGTGCAGATGCAAGCTGGCGATGGCTTAAAAATTGGCGCTTTGAGTCAAATCGAGCTTCAAGCTGATACTCCAGCACATGCTTTATGGTTCGATTTACCCTAAAGCATGGCGCCTGTCAGCTTGGAGGCAGAAAGTTGTCACTAAATGACATTGGTGCGAAATTCAGACTCCGCTTGTAACTGGGATGAACGGGGATCAAATACATCCATAACAAAGGGTTGCTGGCGATTTGCCAGTAACTCTTCAGCGTCCCCAGCAAACTTTTTCATTCGTATGGCGTATTCTTCCAATAAATAATCATCCGCACTTTGGGGTTCCCAATGGGGCACTGTGATGAGATTACCGCATTCGTCGATAGCGACAAAAGTGATGATGCAATGATTGGTTTCTCTGGGCAGTCTAGTTTTCGGATCTAAAGATTCAACCACCACAAAGACATGGATGCTGGTAGTCCCGGTGTGCACCACTTGGGCTTTTAAATGCACGATCTGGCCGACGATGACTGGATTGCGAAATCGAATGGCCCCAACCGAAACAGTGACACAATACTGGCCGCTCCACCCCACTGCGCAGGCATAACCGGCCTGATCCATCCATTTCATCAAAATACCACCATGCACTTTGCCGCCAAAGTTCACATCCGTGGGTTCCGCCAGAAATTGAAAGTCGACACTGCGATTTGGCATAACAACCTCAATACGCCAATGATTATTACTAGAGCCTAGCTGCAAATACACGCGTTTGCGCT
>CAZIPG010000020.1:0-25254 GCA_964540955.1 uncultured Rheinheimera sp. | reverse complement strand
CCAGTACCCCAAATGCAGCGGAGCATCAGGCGCCTGGCAATGTCAGTGATGTTGAGTCTCAACCTATCACTATTGCGAGTAACGAAGCAGTCGCGACAGCGATGATGCCCGAGGTCTTCACCGAGCCTTCAGAGCAAGTGACGAGTAGAGCACAAATGAGTGTCAGTCAATCCTCGACCTTTGAGCAAGCTCAGCATCTTTATCAGCAATATGTGCAAGCGCGGTCGAACGGTCAGTTCGCTTTGGCTGAAACCAGTCTGCGACAATTACAGCTGATTGATCCGCAGCAGGCATTGCCATTGTTGGCCGAATTGTATTGGCAACAACAACAAGGCGCCCAACTTGATGCTGTGCTGCTTGCAGCCCAAAATGCCAATGTATCGGACAGCCAACTCGTGCGGTTCCAATTGCTCCGCTTGCAGCAACAACAGCGCTGGTCTGAATTAATTCCGCAATTAACCGAAACTCGAATGGCGGAATTGGGCGTTGAATTTATCGCGATGAAAGCGCAGGCACTTTGGCAAACCGCGCAATATGCGCAAGCATTACCGATTTATCAACGGTGGACCACTGAAGCGCCAACCGATGCCCGTGCTTGGTTAGGCCAAGCCTTAGTATTGGAAAAACTGCAACAACCGTCTTCGGCAAAAAAAGCCTATCAACAGGCGTTGACGCACGGCGGATTGTCAGTGGCCAGCCTACAATTTATTCAACAACGTTTAGCAGCCTTAAAAGAGTAACAGCATGCAAAGACCACGGCTAAAGATGCGACTTGGTGATTTATTAGTGCATGAAGGCATTATTAGTGAGCCACAGCTTGAGCAAGCGCTGCGTCGCCAACGGGAAAGTGGCCGCAAATTAGGGGCGACTCTGATTGAGTTAGCATTTTTAACTGAAGAGCAATTGTTACAGTTTCTAGCCCAGCAATTAAATGTGCAATTTTTGGACATCGCTCAGCGTTGGATAGACCCTAAAGCAGCGCAGTTATTGCCAGAGGTTCATGCAAGGCGACTCAGAGCCTTGGTGTTGGAAGACCGCGGAGAGTCAGTGTTGCTCGCAATGAGCGATCCGGCGGATTTGTCGATCTTAGACCAAATCGCCCCATTACTTGACCCCAAAAACATCGAAATTGCAGTGGTTCGCGAGAGTCAACTGATTGATGCGTTTAATAATTTATACAGACGCACCAAAGAAATCCAAACCATTGCGCACCAGCTACAAGAAGAATATGTCGATCCCGATGCTATCGACTTTAGCGTGCTGAATGTTGAGAACGACAAAGACAATACCATTGTTCGCTTGTTGCAATCCCTGTTTGAGGATGCTGTGCAAGTACGGGCTTCAGATATCCATATTGAACCTGATGAGCATGTGCTGCGCATCCGGCAGCGGGTTGATGGCGTATTGCAAGAAAGTATTCTGAAAGAAACTGGGATTGCCCCTGCAATGGTGCTCAGACTGAAGCTGATGGCCAGTTTGGATATTTCCGAAAAGCGCTTGCCGCAGGATGGTCGTTTTCAAATTAAAGTAAAAGGCCACACCATTGATGTGCGGATGTCGACGATGCCGGTGCAGTATGGTGAGTCGGTGGTGATGCGTTTACTGGACCAGTCCGCAGGATTATTGAGTCTAGAAGAAACCGGCATGCCGGCTGATTTACTCAGACGGATGCGACGAATTATGCAATCACCACATGGCATGGTGTTAGTGACTGGCCCGACAGGCTCGGGTAAAACCACCACTCTGTATGGCGTGCTGTCGGAACTCAATCAACCTGGGAGCAAAATTATCACGGTTGAAGATCCGGTGGAGTATCGCTTGCCGCGAATTAACCAAGTGCAAGTGAATCCCAAGATCGGCTTAGAATTTAGTAACGTGCTGCGCACTTGCTTACGGCAAGACCCAGACATTCTGATGGTCGGGGAAATGCGAGATCAAGAAACCGCTGAAATGGGCTTACGTGGCGCTTTAACAGGTCACCTCGTCCTCTCCACTCTGCATACCAATGATGCGGTAACCAGTACGCTGCGATTGATCGATATGGGCGCGGCACCTTATCTGGTTGCGAGTGCACTTCGCGCGATTTTGGCGCAGCGATTGGTGCGACGAGTATGTCAACACTGCAAAAAGCAATATCAACCCGATGAGTTAGAACAAACTTGGTTACGGCATTTTAAAGCGCCCGCCAATTTAACATTTTGGCGGGGGAGCGGTTGTCAGGCTTGTAATTATAGTGGCTATAAAGGTCGCGTTGGTGTGTTTGAATTGTTGGTACTCAACAAACCCTTGGCAGATGCGTTGCGTCGAAATGATACCGAAGAGTTTGCTCGGCTTGCCTATCACAGTGAAGAGTTTCGCACGCTTGGTAGTATGGCGCTCGATTATGCAACGCAAGGGATCACCTCCTTAGAGGAAGTGATCCGCGTATCTGAATATGTCGATTTAGATGAATTGAATGCTGGAGCAGTGAGTTAATGCCGCAATTTCAATATGAAGCGCGCACCCGTCAAGGCGAGATGGTCAGTGGCGAGCTGGAAGCCAGCAATCTCGATTTTGCCGCGGAACAATTGAACCGCCGTCAGCTCATTCCAATTCGTATCTCGCCAGTCGTTGAGCAAAAATCTTTCGATTGGCAATTTCAGCTGTGGCCGCGCAAAATTAGTTTGATGGAGCTTATCATTTTCGCGCGACAGATGTTTTCGTTGATGAAAGCGGGCATCCCAATTATCCGAGCAATCCGCGGCCTTGCCGAAAGTACCAGTTCCCAAGCATTACAGTTGGTGTTGTTGGATGTGGCGAAACAACTAGAAAGTGGTCGAAATCTGTCGACGGCGATGGCTGCGTACCCCAACATTTTCAGTAAGTTAGTTGTCAGCATCGTGCATGTGGGAGAAAATACGGGGCGTTTGGACGATGCTTTTGATCAGCTGTCCTATTATTTCGAACAGGAACTCGAAACCCGCAAGCAAATTAAACAAGCCACACGCTATCCAATCATTGTGCTGATTGTGTTAGCGATAGCCATGGTGATTATGAATTTATTCGTGATCCCATTATTTGCGAATATGTTTGCGCGTTATCAAGCAGAATTACCATGGTCGACTACGCTGTTATTAGCCACTTCCCATTTTTTTCAAACATTTTGGCCGTTGATGCTGGTGACTGGAATTGCTGGCAGCATTGCGCTCAAAAAATATTTAAAGACCCCGCAGGGTCAGTTGTGGTGGGGGGAGCGAAAATTAAAGCTGCCAATCGTTGGGGACATCATTAAGCGGGCGACTCTTGGCCGATATGCTCGAAGCTTTGCTTTAATGTTACGCTCAGGTGTTCCACTAACGACTGCACTAAGTTTGGTCGCCGATGCGGTGGATAACGAATTTATGGGCGAGAAAATTCGGGAGATGCGCCGCAACATCGAACGTGGCGAGAGTTTAGTGCGGGTGTCTGCGCAAGTGGGGTTATTCACCCCATTAGTGATGCAGATGCTGGCGGTGGGAGAAGAAACTGGCAAAATGGACGATATGCTGACCGAAGTTGCGGTTTTTTATGAACGAGAGGTCGAATTCGATTTAAAAAATCTAACTTCGAAGATAGAACCGATCTTAATTTCGGTGGTCGCAGTGATGGTACTCATTTTAGCGTTAGGGATATTCACGCCAATGTGGGATTTAATGAACGCATATAAAAATCGCCAGTAAAGAGCGCTTGGCAATTTAGTAAAAAGCTGTCATAAATTAATGATATACCCTGAATTAACCAGTAACGAGTTTCGGAGTTCACTATGAATAGATTTGCAAGACGGCAACAAGGTTTTACGGTCATCGAGATGATCATCGTCATTATCATTATCGGCTTATTAGCAGCAACTGCTTTACCACGGTTTTTACAAGTGACTGACGAAGCTGAAAAAGCCTCTGTTGAAGGTGTTGCTGGGGCTTTTGCCTCGGGTGTTGGCTTAACTCGGGCTGCGTGGGAAGTGGCAGGGCGCCCAGCGGGTACGGCGAATGTGGCAACGGTTCCTTTTGATGCCAATGTGAATGTTCAAGTCGACAGTCGCGTCGGTTACCCTGCAGGTGGTGGCACTTATACCAGCATGACCGCAGCGCAATGTTTAAACGTCCTGAACCAAATTCTGCAAAATCCACCGAAAGCTTCTGATACTTTTGATGCCAAGCTTTCAATCTACGTTAGAGAAGAAAATGATGACTGCGTTTATCATTCGACCGTAGGTTTAGGCAATACTGCACCAACGGACACCACAGGCAATAATAGTTTCACCTATGATCCACAAGCGGGTGCTGTGGTGTTAAATCTCAACAGAACCCAATAGTTTTTAATTTAAGTATTATCGAGAGTTGTTATGAAAAAAAACCAAGGCTTTACCCTCGTCGAATTAGTGATTGTCATTGTCATTCTGGGGATTTTGGCAATTACTGCCGCGCCTAAATTTTTAAATTTAGCCGGGGATGCTAAAGCTGGAACGCTGAATGCTGTGAAAGCTTCGCTGCAATCAGCCAATGCGGTGGTGTACAGCAAGGCGGTACTGGCGGGTAAACAAAATGCGTCAACTGATACGGTCGCCGAATCCAACTCTACAATTGGTATTAAGTTTGGTTATGTCAATTCAAACGCATCTGAAGTGACTAAAGTACTGGATTTGGACGGGAATTTTGTTGTTGCGCAAGGGGTTGAGAATAGCGCGTTAAGTCTTGAAGCCACGGATGTGATGATATATCCAGCAGGCGCAACTGTGCCAACTGCCTCAACACCAGTCGAGCAAGCTTGTGTACTGGTTTACAACGCCGCAGCTTCTGCTGGTGCTAAACCGACCTATACCATGTCTGTCGCAGGTTGTTAATTTGATGCATCGACCCCAGCTTGGCTTTACGCTAGTTGAGTTGGTGTTGGTGCTGCTTGTTGCAAGTATTTTGGCCATCAGCGCGGGAACAAAATTTTTCCGCGCTGACGATGCCAACCTCGTTCAAGTCACTGATCATACTTTAGCGCTGTTGCGTCAAATCCAGCTCACCAGTATGCAAGATACCGCTGGGCTCAATAGCCGTTGTCCTACTTTGGTTTTTTCCGAAAATACCATCGCGGTTACCTCGAATGCAGCTTGTTCGCTCAATCCAAATGTGACCGTCTCAGCAGATGATGCCAGCCAAAATCAACTTGGGGATGTGCAGTTGCAATTCATTACCGCGACAGGTTCAGTCTCACTGCCACAATGGATCCGTTTTGATGGCTGGGGGCGTCCTGTGGGTGTCTGTGCGCAAGGCTGCGAATTTCAGTTTGGTAGGGGCGGCGAACAGCGGCGGGTTTGTCTTTCTGCACAAGGGTTTATTGCTTTATGCAGTTAACATTCAGACGATTTACGTTGCAACAAGGCTTCACCTTGGTCGAATTAGTGATTGGCATGGTTGTGCTGGCGGTTGCCTTTGCTCTGATCACCAGTATCCTAGGGCCTATGATGCAAAACAGTAGTCAAACTTGGCATCAAGTTCGTGCTGCTGAGCTTGGTCATAGTTTAATGAATGAAATTACCAGCCGAGTGTTCGATGAGAACACGCCCCGCGGGACTAATTATTTGCGCTGTGGCCAATCCGGCGCCAACGCGTGCATCGCCAGTATCCCTGTTTGCCCAGCCAGTGGTTTATCGACTTCGACCGAGGAAGCAAGTCGTGATTTATTTGATGACGTGGATGATTATCATTGCTTGCGCCTCAGTGGTGCGCAATTGAGTAATGCGTTGAACGAGAGTTTAGCGGCAACCTATGCACAATATCAGCTGAGCGTGGAAGTCAGTTATGCTGGGGCCGACTTGGCTTTAGCGAACAATCTGGCAAAACGCATTGATATTGCGATTACCACCCCAGAAGGCGAAGTGTTGGCTTTTCGCAGTTACAAGGGGAATTGGTAATGGTCGCAGCAAAGGATAGGCCAGTGCCACAGAATTCTGCCAACCTCAGAGAAACCCTTTATAGACATCAGGGTTTTACTTTGGTTGAGCTGATGCTAGTGATTGTTTTATTTGGCATCTTGGCGCTTGGTGTCACTCGATATTTAGAGTTTGGCGTTAGCATGTACACCCAGTCGACGGAAGTTCAACATGCGTTGCAACAAAGTCGGTTTGCGTTAGAGCGATTATCTCGCGAGCTGCGTCAAGCAACCCCCAATAGCATTCGGATCAGCGAAGATTTGGCCAGTGGCACCAGTTGCATCGAGTTTGTGCCGATCCGTCAAAGTGGGGTTTACCAAAATTTGCCATTATTTCCAGAGCGGCGCGATTGGCTCAGTGTGGTGTTTCTGGATAATGCTTGGCAGGGCTCAGTGGGGCAGCGCCTCACCGTTTATCCGACAGATCCCGCCCATATTTATCAATTATCACAACTCAGGACCGCTGTTTTGGCGACGCAAGATATGGACGATGGCGATGGCAACAATCGCACGCAACAAGTGCGTCTTGCGTCACAAAGTGGATTGGCAGCGACCTTTGCGACAACCTCCCCGCAGCGGCGATTTTATTTATTAGCGGACCCCGTCAGTTATTGTAAGCAAGGCGCAAATTTGTTGCGATACACCGATTATGGCTTCATGGCGGCGCAACCTTTTCCACCCACTTCCCAAGGCATGTTGATGGCGACAGGACTCACCAATGACATTACCGAGCCCGTTTTTCGTTATGATCAAGCGGTGTTAACAAGAAATGCAGTGGTGCATTTGTTTTGGCGCTTTGGTTTAACGCAAGATCAGTCTGATTTGTTTTTTAACCACGAGGTTCATTTACCCAATGTGCCTTAAATACTCATTGTCAAACGCTCAAATCGCAAAGTCGCAAGGGTCAACCTTGGTTTTGGCCTTGTTTATCATTCTATTGATGTCCACTTTGGTTTTTGCGCTGTTATCGCAACAACTCAGTTCCAGTAATGCCGTCAGTTATGAAGTGCAGGGGCAGCGCGCATTTAATGCCGCGCAATCGGGGTTGCAGCGTGCTTTGGTGCAATTGTATCCGTTAACTGGTGTTGCAAATTGCACTGTGGTCACGCCTAATTTAACCTTCAATGGCGCAGGTTTGGCGGGTTGCAGCGCCGTGGTTAGTTGCTTGCAAGTGACAAATCCGCAAGATGCCAGTCGGCCTTTGTATCGTCTACAAAGCCAGGGCACCTGCGTGGCCAATGAAGTGATCACGAGTCGGGTCGTCACAATGGATGCTTATTGATGAAAAGATGGTTTTGGGGATTATTGTTGTTGTGCTGCGGTCAGGTTTTCGCGGAAACCTGCCCAGAGATTTTTACCGCTGGGGTGCGCGGTTCTAGCGCTGTGCCAAGCAGCGTGAACTACATGCCCAATAATCCAACGACCATTAACACCCTCAATACGACCCTGGCTGCCGGCGATTATCAGCTGAGCAATGGTAATGTGAGTAATAATTCGACCTTAATTGCCAGTGGGCGCAGCGTGCGGATTTTTATCGATGGCAGTTTATCGATTGGCAACAATTCCCAGTTGAATGCGCTCGCGGATGCTGAAAATTTATTGATTATCACGACGGGCTCTATCACCATTGGCAACAACGCGGTAGTGAAAGGATTTTTATTGGCGGGAGGGGCCGTTCAAGTTGGCACTGGCGCCATTGTCACGGGTGCCATTACCAGCAAAGGCGCTATCGCAAATTTTGGCACTGTCAATTATGACGCCAATGCACTGTTAACATTACAAGGCGGCGTGGTTTGCGGAGCTTCCTTAGAATGTTTTAACGATACTTTCCAAGATGCCAGTTTATCCAGTTCTTGGGTGACCAGTCGTAGCAGTGGTACTTTTACGCCATCGCCAGTGAATGGACGTTTGCGACTGACTCAAAGTGTTACCAACCAAGCCACGGCAGCCTCGTTCCAGCGTTTGTTTCCGGGTGCACAAAATTTAGTGACCGTTGAATTTGACCACTTAGCCTATGGCGGCACTGGCGCTGATGGTATTGCCGTGGTGTTTTCCGACGCGGCCATTACGCCACAACCGGGTTCATATGGTGGGCCATTGGGCTATGGCACCCGTGCTGGTGCAGGGATCCCAGGGTTTGCTGGCGGTTGGATCGGCGTGGGTTTGGATGAATTTGGCAATTATTCATGGGAAGGCGGGACTGGCGGTCCAGGGGCTCGGCGTCGCCAGTCTGTAGTTGTGCGTGGTAGTGGTGTTGGTACTTCAGGTTATCGCTACCTAGCAGGAACATGTAGTAACGGTACGACTAACACCAATACCAGCTGTTTATCGCCGACGGTTGATAACAACCAAAACACGCCACATCGCTATCGATTTACCATTGATTCGCGGGTGGCTAACCAGTCACTGATCAAAGTCGAACGAAACACCGGCAGTGGTTTTCAAACCCTCATTAATAGTTTTAATGCGGTCGGGGCAACCGGCCAAGCTGCGGTGCCAGCCAATTTTTTATTGTCTTTAACGGGCTCAACTGGAGGTTCAACCAACATCCATGAGTTAGATAATCTGCAAATTTGTGCGCTACGCTCCTCACCGATTGGCCAGCAAATCGATCATTTCGAATTTGTGCATTCAGGCAATCCGCTCACCTGCAATCCTGAAACCGTGACGATTAAAGCCTGTGCCAATCCGAGTTGTAGTAGTTTAGTTACCGAACAAGTCTCGGCAACTTTAACACCCAATACGGGCTGGTTAGCAGGTGCTGGCATCTCTGGCAATGTGATCACGTTTAGCGGCGGTTCGACGACAGCGCGGTTAAGTCGAACAACTCCAGGCAGTGTGGTCCTTGGCGTATCCGCTTCGACTCCGAGCACTAAACCTTTTGCTACCACGTTATGTAGTAATGGCAGCAGCTTGTCTGCGGCCAACTGCACACTCAATTTTGCCGATTCTGGTTTTATTTTTGATGTTCCGAATAAACTGGCTAACAAGCCAACTAGCGCGATTCAATTGCGAGCAGTGAAAAGCGATGGCACGGCTCAGTGTATTCCTGCTTTTGCCAACGTGACTCGCAGCATCAAATTTTGGTTTGATAGAGTCAGCCCAACGACATTTCCTGCGGTTACGCCTATCCCTTCGGTCCAAGTCAATAGCAGTGCGGTCAGTAACAATGTCAGCAGTCCAACGGCGTTGAACTTGGCGTTTAATAGCCAAGGGATCGCGACTTTTACCAGTAATTATGCCGATGCAGGCCAGCTTCGGCTGAATGCTCGCTATGATGGCAGTGCTGCGACGTCCGACACTGGCCTTGTGATGACTGGTGCTGATTTATTTGTCAGTTATCCGGCCGGGCTCTGTGTCCAAACTGCACAAACCTGCGCTTTGCAAGCGAGTGATAGTGCTTATGCCAGCTGTCCATTGGCATACCAAGCCGGGCAAACAGTGCCAGTGACTGTGAGTGCGAAAGCTTGGCAAGTCGATGGGGATACCGATTTTTGCGCGGGCAATAATGCGCTTTATAACTTTGTGCAGCCTAATTTGCCGCTCAGTGCCGCTCTCCTTGCACCCAGTGGCGGAGCGACAGTCATCCTCAACCCGGCTTCGATCAATTATTCGGCAAATACCACAGGCTCACGCACCGTCAATCCAATCATCAATAATGTCGGTGTTTATCAATTGAGTGCCGGTAGCCGCACCTTGAACTATGAAGGCATCGTCATCGATTTGTTGAACAGTCAAAGTCAAGCCGCGGGCCGAGTAGGCCCTGCCAGTTTTACTCTGGATAGCGCAGCGATCAGCCCGGCCTGTGGCACTTTTAGTTATTTGAACCAGCCATTTTTGTTGCAATATCAGGTATCCGCGCGCAATTTAACAGGGCAAGTGACCAACAATTATTTCGGGGCTTTTGCCAAAACAACACTGAGCTTAGTGGCAGAGCAGCAAAATGATGGGGTTGATTTGAGTGCTCGACTGAGCACAGAGAGCCCGGTGCTTGCGCAGTGGCCTAGTTTTGCGACTGGCAATTCGGGGGTTGCCAGCCGAGCTAATTATGCGGTGACTGCGACTCGAGGTTCAACGCCACAAGCGCCTTGGACAGATTTTCGCTTGGGACTGCTGCTCAATGACAATGAAACTGCGGCCAATTCAAGTCTCAGAGCGAATCTGCAAGGGCTTGATCAACAAGTGAACACGCCTAGTAACTGCATACTTGGCAATACCTGCACGAGTCAACAATTAGGCAGTGCCCAACAGTTGCGCGATGGCCGACTGGTGATCCTGAACAGTCTAGGTTCCGAGCAATCTGCACTGCCGGTGCAAATTAAAGCGGAATATTTTAATGGCTCACAGTATGTGCAAAATAGCTTAGACCAGTGCACTGTGGTCAGCCCAAGTTTATTGCAGGTAAGTGGTTCGCCAAGCTTAACGGTGTCTGGCAATAATACGGTACTGCAACAGGGGATCAGCGGACCTTTTGATTTACTACTCAGCGCCCCTTTGCAAGAAACTCGGCGCAGTCTCAGCTATGATTTGTCCAGTGCGCCCTGGTTGCAATATGACTGGACGCCTGGGGATGGCAATTTGTTGGAAAATCCAAAAGCAGAGGCCTATTTTGGCGGTTTTCGCGGTAACAATCGGCAAATTTACTGGACTGAAAATAACTAATCTCGGCGATGTCAGGTCGCGATGAAGAAGGTTTGCTTGTTGAGGTTGGTTTAATTGCACAAAAGTGTAAGATAGAGCTATTTTCTACGCGTGTTATTCCTTAAAATACGCGCAAATTTTTGTCGCGCAAATCAGTCCCAGTCGCCATAGCAAAATCTCGAGCGTTTTGTAAACTTCGAGCTTCTGTTATGTCGATTGGCTAGGGTCTCTGCCAAACGAGACGGACTTGTTTGTGGTTGTTGGCGTCACATTCAGAAGGATTAGCATTTCTCATGTTTAAAAAATTACGCGGACTTTTTTCTAACGATTTGTCGATTGATTTGGGCACAGCCAACACATTAATTTATGTGCGGGATCAAGGCATCGTATTGAATGAACCTTCAGTGGTCGCTATTCGACAAGAACGTGCTGGCGGACCGAAAAGTGTTGCCGCGGTCGGTCATGCCGCTAAGCGCATGCTGGGCCGTACGCCTGGTAATATTAAAGCCATTCGCCCGATGAAAGACGGCGTTATCGCTGATTTCTACGTCACTGAAAAAATGCTGCAGCATTTCATCAAACAAGCCCACAGCAATAGCTTTCTGCGTCCAAGCCCACGCGTATTAGTCTGCGTCCCTTGCGGTTCAACCCAAGTGGAGCGTCGTGCAATTCGTGAGTCGGCGCAAGGGGCTGGTGCTCGTGATGTGTATCTGATTGACGAACCAATGGCCGCAGCAATTGGTGCTGGCTTACCAGTTTCTGAAGCAACAGGCTCAATGGTGGTTGATATCGGTGGCGGGACAACTGAGGTTGCGCTGATTTCATTAAACGGCGTGGTTTATTCATCGTCCGTGCGCATTGGTGGCGACAAATTTGATGATGCTATCATCAACTATATCCGCCGCAACTATGGTATTTTGATTGGTGAAGCCACGGCTGAACGGATCAAGATGGAAATCGGTTCAGCTTACCCAAGCGATGAAATTTTGGAAATCGAAGTGCGCGGTCGTAACTTAGCGGAAGGGGTTCCTCGTAGCTTCACCATGACCAGCAATGAAATTTTGGAAGCCTTACAAGAGCCATTGGCAGGTATTGTGAGCGCTGTCATGGTGGCATTGGAACAATCGCCACCAGAATTGGCTTCAGACATTTCAGAACGCGGCATGGTATTAACCGGCGGTGGCGCATTATTGCGTGACTTAGATCGCTTACTGATGGAAGAAACGGGGATCCCAGTGGTGGTTGCAGAAGATCCATTAACTTGCGTTGCCCGCGGTGGTGGTAAAGCATTAGAGATGATTGATGTGCATGGTGGCGATGTATTTAGCTACGAAAATTAATCATTCGCAGCTGTTTCCATCATGAAACCTATCTTCGATCGCGGCCCCTCTTTGCCACTTCGTCTGTTTATGGCGTTGTTGGCGAGTGTGGGCCTGATTACTGTCGATCACTACACTGACACTTCAGTGCAGATCCGTAGCTATTTAACGGCTTCGGTAGGGCCGTTGTTTTATTTGGCTAACTTGCCGCAAGACATGCTGTTCGGAGCCTCCGAGCAGTTCAAGTCCCACCAAAAAGTTCTTGAAGAAAACCAAGCGTTGAAAGACACCTTGCTGCTGCAAAACGGTCAGTTACAGCGGCTGCAATTTTTGCAGCAAGAAAATGACAAATTACGCGCGTTGCTGGGGGCAAGTCCTGTTACTGAAGGGAAACGACTGATTGCAGAAGTTTTGGCAGTGTACAGTCATCCCTTTAGCCACCAAATTGTGCTCAACAAAGGCAGTAATGATGGGGTCACTGTTGGGCAACCGATATTGGATGATTTGGGCGTGCTGGGCCAAATCGTCAGTGTAGGCCCGGCCAGTAGCCGCGCGCTGTTAATTGTCGATAATACTCATGCTATTTCAGGACGTATCGAGCGCACCGGGCAAAGTGTGGTTGCTGAAGGCATTGGCCAAGCGGATACGTTACGGCTGATCCATTTACCCCATAGTACAGATATCCAAGAAGGGGATCGGTTAGTCACTTCGGGATTAGATGGCGTGTTTCCTGAAGGTTATCCGATTGGGCGAATTGCGAAAGTACAACGTGATCCGCGTCAGCCTTTCTTACAAGTGAATGCCGAACCTTACGCTAAATTAGATCGCATTCGCTATGCACTGTTAGTGTGGCCACATCAAGGCACTTCAGATGCAGATCCAGAAATTATTGCCCCTGCAGCCAATGACAAGGAGTCACAGTAATGACCAATTGGCGTTTTTTATGGGTGCACTTCACGCTAGTCTTCGCTTTGTTGCTGTTAGTGATGCCATTGCCTGCGGCGGTGAATTTGTTTCGCCCTGATTGGCCTTTATTAGTGCTAAGTTATTGGGTATTAGCTTTGCCGCATCGGATCAGTATTGGCACCGCTTTTGTGGTCGGTTTTTTTGTTGATGTCATGGTTGGCACTGTGTTGGGCGTCAATGCGCTCGGTTATTCCATCATGGCCTTTATTCTGGCTGCGAACTACGCCAAGATCCGTAACTTCTCAATTTTGCAGCAAAGTTTGTTGTTAGGCTTACTGCTGGCTTTTTTCCATCTATTAATTTTTTGGCTAAGCCATTTTCTGACTGGGGTCAGCTTCCGGATGGCTTATTTATGGCCTGTGTTGACTGGGATGTTATTGTGGCCTTATGTCTTTTTATTTTTGCGCCGTATGCGCCGTAAATTGAAAATCCAATAGTATGACTATCGCTCTCGCTTCTACTTCGCCGCGTCGGCGTGAACTGTTGACTCAACTTGGCGTTGATTTCCAAGTGGTGAAAATTGATGTCGATGAAACCCAATGGGTGGATGAACCTGCGTCTGTGTATGTTCAACGTTTAGCCATAGCCAAATCTCAAGCAGGTTGGCAAGCTATGAATGCAACATTGCCGGCACTTGGGGCAGACACTATTGTGGTCGTGGATGGCCAAGTCCTCGGCAAGCCGCAAGACCAAGCCGACTTCCTTCGGATGATGACTTTATTAAGTGGTCGCGTGCATCAAGTGATGACTGCTATTGCACTCACCTCGAATTCAGGGACTCAGGTCAAATTAGTCAGCACCGATGTTTGGTTCACTGAGATCACTCCGCAACAAATGTTAGCTTACTGGCAAACCGGTGAGCCCAAAGACAAAGCGGGTGGTTATGGCATTCAAGGGATTGCGGGGCGTTTTGTTGAAAAAATTCATGGGAGTTATTTCGCCGTGGTCGGACTCCCCCTGTTTGAAACCGCACAGCTGCTTGGGTCTTTAAGCAAAGCCGACTAAGGAGCCTTATGAGTGCCGAATTATTATTAAATGTGACGCCGAGTGAAACGCGGGTTGCGCTGATTGAAAACGGTGTCTTGCAGGAATTACATATTGAACGCCAAGCCAAACATGGGTTGGTGGGCAATATCTATATTGGAAAGATCAGCCGGGTGCTGCCAGGAATGCAGGCGGCATTTGTGGATATCGGCCTCGACAAAGCTGCTTTTTTGCATGCTTCGGACATTGTACAACGCGATGTCAATGATATCGAAGTCAAAGTGGCGGCAGTCAAGGATATTCGGCTGTTAGTGCATGAAGGCCAGTACCTGTTAGTGCAAGTGGTGAAAGATCCGCTCGGCACTAAAGGCGCGCGTTTGACCACCGACATCACCTTGCCTTCGCGCTATCTGGTATTTATGCCGGGTTCGCCCCATGTAGGGGTTTCGCAGCGTATTGAATCTGATGTCGAACGTCAGCGTCTGAAAGACATTGTTTCCACATGTTTAGATGCCGACAGTGGCGGTGGCTTTATTGTGCGCACTGCGGCTGAGGGTGCCTGCGAAGACGAATTATTGCAAGATGCGCGATTCTTAAAGAAACTCTGGGCAAAAATCCAAAAACGAAAACAGAAACATCGCAAAGAAGCGATGTTATATGAAGATTTAACCTTAGCGTTTCGGATCCTGCGCGATTTCGTGGGCAGCGATTTAGAACGGGTCCGGATTGATTCCAAACTAACATTTGATGCCTTGGTGACCTTTACCGAAGAGTTCATCCCGCAGATGACTGCAAAGCTGGAATATTATCCAGGCGAGCGGCCAGTGTTTGATTTATTTGATGTCGAGAACGAAATTCAACGTGCGCTCGATCGTAAAGTTCCGTTAAAAAGCGGTGGTTATTTAATTATCGACCAGACCGAAGCGATGACGACCATCGATGTCAATACCGGGGCTTTTGTCGGCCATCGCAATTTAGAAGAAACCATTTTCAACACCAACATTGAAGCGACACAAGCCATTGCTCGGCAACTGCGGTTGCGCAATTTAGGTGGCATTATCATTATCGACTTCATTGATATGCAAAGTGAAGATCATCAAAAACGCGTGTTGCATAGTCTGGATGTTGCGCTGGCGCGCGACAAAACGAAGACCAATATTCATGGCTTCTCAGCGTTAGGCTTGGTTGAGATGACGCGCAAACGGACGCGAGAAAGCCTTGAGCATGTGCTCTGTACCGAATGCCCAGTCTGTGCGGGGCGCGGCAGTTTGAAAACAGTGGAAACCGTGTGTTTTGAGTTGATGCGTGAAATTGTGCGGGTCAATCGGGCTTATGCCGCTGATAAGTTTGTGGTTTATGCTTCACCAGCAGTTAAGGATGCGTTAATTAACGACGAATACCATATCTTGGCTGAATTAGAAGTATTTATTGGCAAACAGATCAGTGTGGTGATTGAGCCACAGTATACCCAAGAGCAGTTTGACGTGGTGATGATGTAGTGACGAAGCTCAAGCGAGCCTGGTTTTATTGTTTACATAAATTATGGCTGCTTGCTGCCGTAACCATTGTGCTATTGGCAACTTTTGTCTCGATCCTGCGTTTTGGCTTGCCTTATGCGGAAGGTTACAAAACCGACATTGAGCAATTCATTCAGCAACGTTATGGTGCCAACGTGCGGATCGGTTCGCTCAGTGCTGGCTGGCAGAGCACTGGCCCCACCTTATTACTGCAACAGCTGGTCGTCAAAAACAAACAAGACCAACCGCTGATCCGAATTATTGAAGCCCGCGTGGGGATCGATTTTTGGGGAAGCTTAACCAGCCTGCAGCTGAAAGCCGAGCACTTCGAACTCAGCGGACTCAGTTACCAGCTCGACAGCCAAGTATTGTTATCTCAGCAAACACAAAGTACGCAATCTGAGCCTTTGCTGTTAGCCGTAGAAAATCTGTTATTTCGCCAATTAAAAAATTTCACCCTTGTTGATAGCCAAATCACCGTCACTTCTGAGTATGCCCCGCCTATTCGTTTTGATATCAAACGTTTAGCTTGGCATAACGAAGGAGAACGACATCAAGGGTCGGGCGAAGTCGCCATTGCTGATGTCACCAATAATACCTTGGCGTTTATTCTTGATTTATATGGTGACAACTTAGCCAGTGCCCAAGGCCAGTTGTATTTATCGGCCAGTCAATTAGATGTGTTGCCTTGGCTTGAAAATGCGGTGCCACAGAGTAAAAAGTTGTCGCGTGCCGACATCAATTTCCAAGCGTGGGGCGATATTCAGCAAGGGGCGCTCACCCAACTGCAAATTGCGCTCGCTGACAACCGTTTGGTGTGGCGTCATGAAGACGAACCTCAGCAATTAACTTTAGGCCAAGGTCATCTGACATGGACGCCGCAGGCCGAAGGCTGGCAACTCTTATCCTCGCCATTAACGCTGACGACCAGCACAGATCGTTGGACTGATTTGCAGTTACAATTGACACGCCAAGCCAATAGTTACATCGGCACCATGCAGCAATTACGGCTTGCTGCTGCTGTCCCTTTGGCGCAATTGTTTGCCGAAGATATTTCATTTTTACAGCAAATATTGGCTTATGAAGCCGATGCTAAATTCACGCAGCTTGGAGCTAAACTGCAAGACAATCAATGGTATGTCAGTGCCGATTTCATTGATTTAACGTCGAAACCTGTGGGCGATGTGCCTGGACTAGATCATCTGACTGGCCACCTAAGTGCCAGTGCTGACTTTATTCAACTGAATTTGAATGGCCGTGATGGTCAATTGTTTTGGAATGGCGCTTTTAGCCGAGACACGCCTTATGAACGCTTGTTTGCCAACATTCAGGTGATAGAACAGCAGGGGCAATGGCGTTTAGCCATGAATGAATTGAGCTTACGCCATCCGCAACTTGAACTCGATGCCCAACTTGAGTTGTTGTTTGCTGATCAGCCAAGCATGACCTTGGTGGCTGAACTTCGAGATGTGCCTGTCGCCGATGCTCGCCATTATTTCCCGACACGTCATATGGACCGAGATGTTATTGACTATTTAACGCCCGCTCTCGTTTCTGGCAATGTCCCTATCGCCAGAGTGCTCTGGCAAGGCCCATTTTCGAGTTATCCATTCAAAGCCCATGATGGAATCTTCCAAGCCATTGCAACCGTTGAAAATACCGAATTTAGCTTTGCGCCGGATTGGCCATCTGTGAAAAATTTGCGAGCGCAGCTGATTTTTGAAAACTCCAATATGCTGATCCAAAGTGAGCAAGGCGAGTTATTTGAGTTGCCCCTTGCCGATGGGGTGCGAGCTGAAATTGTTGATTTGTACCATGCCGATAACTTACTGATTGATATCAATGCAAAAACTGACGCGACGAAAGTCACAAGTCTCATGCTGGCATCGCCACTGAGTGGCTCTTTAGGCAGTACACTCGATCATTTAGGGATCGCAGGTCCGGTACAAGCCAAGCTCAGGTTAGATATCGGCCTCAGTCATTCAGACGTGGTGGCCACGGGCGATGTGGATTTGCTGGGCAGTCAGATGACCATCAGAGCGCCCCAGGTGCAAGTTGAACAGTTACAAGGACGACTGCACTTCGTCAACGAACGGATCAGCAGTGAACAGCTCCAGTTTGTCAGCCAAGGGGTGCCGATGACGGCAGCGCTGACAGGCGAGCAGCAACCGAGCCATTATGCCGTTTCATTGCAAGCCAAAGGCGAGCATGATTTGGGGCAAATGTTGGCATTAGTTTCACCAGCATGGCAACCGCTAGCGACAGGTCCTGCGGTGTTTAATTGGGATTTAGCATTACAACTGCCAGCCGATGGTTTTGCTTTCCATTCAACGACCTTGGTCGATTTAACTGCGGCTGAGCTAAAGCTTCCAGCCCCCTTTGGCAAAGAAACTTCAGATGCAGCAACACTGTCGATTGATATCAAAGGCAGTCAGATTGGTTCAGCGATTGCACTGAGTTATGGCGACCAACTAAAGTTTCAAGCCCATCTCGACCAAGCCAGTGGCAAAATTGATGAAGCATTGCTAACGCTGGGCTCGCACAATGCGTTGTTACGGCCCGGTTTTTTTATTGAGGCGAATTTAGCCCAGGCAGAATTAGCGCCATGGCTGGCCTTCATTAATCAACAGTTGCTGACCACATCGCTGGATGCTGAAAATCCAATCATGCCACCTTTATCGCAGGTCAATGCCAAAATTGACCAATTGCAGTTGTTTGCAGATGTCAGTTTTAACCAATTGGCTCTGACATTAAAGCCAATTGAGAAAGCCTGGCAGTTAGTCCTAGCGGGCCCTGAAATTGATGGTGAACTGATATTCGCAGAGGATTTTGCCAATGAAGGGATCACGGCAAATTTAAATAAGATGCAGCTTATTTTTGCCGATGCAGTCGCAGCAAAAAAGCAGGCAGAAGCTGAGAAACTAGCCCGGGGTGGTAAACCGCTGCCAAAACCCGAAGTTCTGCCGGATTATAAAGCCATCGAACAACAACTCTTTGCGACCTTTGAGCCGATGAATTGGCTGGCGGATTTACCTCTGATTAGCCTCCAATGTAAGTTGTGCACCATTGGCGATTTTAAACTGGGTGAAGTCAGTGCTAAAGCGTTGGGCGATGGCGAGCGATGGCAGTTAGTCGAATTTGATAGTCAATATGCAGGGCATCATTGGCAAGCTGAAGGCTATTGGCAACGGGATGAAGGCTTAGGGATCACTCAGCTCAATGCCAGTTTAAGTACTCAGTCGCTGGGGGCTATGTTGGCGGGCTATGAGATTAGCTCTAGTATGAAAGACAGTCCTGCAGAAGTATCGCTTCAACAATTTAAATGGCAAGGGGCGCCGTTTCAGTTTAATCGGCTTACTTTGGATGGTCAGTTGAAATGGCAAATAGGCGAAGGTTCACTCACCGACTTTAGTGATGGCGGCACGCGCATCTTTTCATTATTAAGTCTCGATTCGCTGGTCCGTAAACTGCGGTTGGATTTCAGTGATGTGTTCGCCAAAGGATTCTTCTTTAATCAGATGACTGGAACCATGGCGATTAGCGAAGGACTGTCGCACACTGCGGATACTAAAATTGATGGAGTTGCTGGCGATTTAGAATTGGCAGGACGAGCTGATTTGGCCGCACGCCAATTGGACTATCAAATCAGCTTCTCACCGAAAGTCACCTCCAGTTTACCCGTGATTTTGGCATGGATGGTGAATCCAGTGTCCGGTGTCGCAGCGTATGCCTTAGATGAAATGTTCCAATCTGCGGAAGTCATTTCTAAAATTAACTTTAAAGTGACGGGCGATTTTGATTACCCTGAAGTGATTGAGACCAAGCGCTCCAGTAAACAGGTGCCTTTACCTGAGCCAATCCGCCCAGTGCAACCTGTGCAAGAGCAATTGCCTGAGGATCAGCCAATGCAAGAAGCGCCTCCTGCGGGGAACAATGAAACTGAGCTTGAACAAGGAGGCCAGCAATGACAGCCTGTTGGCAATTGACCGCGTTACAACTGACAAGCTCGTCCGATCCTTCGGCAAATATTCAGCAAATTCGCGCCATGCTCGCGACAATCCCAGCGCATCGCCCGCAACTCGTGGCACTGCCAGAAGGCGCGCTCTGTTTTGATGGCGCCGTAGACGCTAATCAGCAGTTGAAAGAGCCGATCGGGCAAGGGGATTGGCAGCAACAAATCGCTGGTTTGGCGCAGGAGTTTCAAGTTTATCTGCTGTTGGGCACCTTCCCAACCGCGCTTTCCGGCACTGATAAATTTGCGGCCAGTAGCTTGCTGTTCGACCCTAAGGGGCAGTTGTGCGCCGACTATCAAAAAATCCATTTATTTGATGCCGATGTGGCCGATGGCACAGGGAGCTATCGCGAGTCTGACCGCACAGCAGCCGGAAACAAAATCACCGTGGCAAAGTTACCTGACCTTAATTTAGGCATGGCAGTTTGCTACGATATGCGCTTCCCTGGCTTATTCCAAGCCATGGTACAACAAGGGATGACCGTGTTAGCATTGCCCTCTGCTTTTACGACAGTGACTGGCGCAGCACATTGGCATACACTGCTTAGAGCCCGAGCCATTGAAACCCAATGTTTTGTGATCGCCCCCGCACAAACAGGTTGCCATCAAAATGGCCGCAAAACCTATGGTCACAGTTTAATTATCGATCCTTGGGGTCAAATTTTGGCGGATGCTGGTGAGGCACCTGGGGTGATTTCAGTGACGATTGATTTGACTGAAGTGACGAACCTGCGCCGTAAAATGCCGGTCCAGCGTCATCAACGATTTACAAGTGAGCTTTTATGAATAATGCCGCCTTAATGGCCACCGTCGAACAGAATTTGATTGCTGCCAGTGATTTAACCAGCAATGACCTCAATCAGAGCTTAAGTTACCTGTTTCAACACCAGCTCGATTTCGCTGATCTGTATTTTCAATCGAGCGTGCATGAGTCATGGGTGCTCGAAGACGGTTTAGTGAAAGATGGCTCGTTTAATATTGAGCGCGGGGTCGGTGTTCGAGCCATCAGTGGCGAAAAAACCGGCTTTGCTTATGCCGATGCCATTTCAGCCGCAGCGCTACAACAAGCGGCAAGCGCAGCGCGAGGCATTGCTGCGCATGGCCAGCAAGGGCAAGTGAAAGCCTTTAGTAAAAGTGGCAATAGCCAGATTTATTTACCTTGTGAACCGCTGCAAAGTCTGACGAATACTGAAAAAGTAGCGATGTTGCATCAAATTGAAGCCTTTATTCGCAGCTTAGATAGTCGAGCTGAACAGGTGATGGTCAGCTTATCTGGAGTTTACGAAGAAGTGCTAGTCGCAGCGAGCGACGGCACTTATGCCGCCGATATTCGACCACTCGTGCGATTAAATTGCTCGGTATTGCTCAATCACAACGGTCGGCGCGAACGCGGCACTTCGGGAGGCGGTGGTCGGACTAATTACAGCTATTTTAACGAAACTCACCTCGGTGAAGCGCGTTGGATGAGCTATGCCCGTGAAGCAGTGCGGCAAGCGCAAGTGAATTTACAAGCGATTGATGCACCAGCGGGTACGATGCCGGTGGTGTTGGGGTGTGGCTGGCCGGGCGTGTTATTGCATGAAGCTGTCGGGCATGGTTTGGAAGGCGACTTTAACCGCAAAGGGGCGTCGACTTTTTCTGGCCGCATTGGCGAGCAAGTGGCTTCGAAGCATTGCACTATTGTGGATGATGGCACTTTATTGCATCGCCGTGGTTCGTTGAATATCGATGATGAAGGCACAGTCAGTCAGCATAATGTATTGATTGAAAAAGGTATTTTGAAAGGCTACATCCAAGATAAGCACAATGCCTTATTGATGGGCGTTGCACCGACAGGCAACGGTCGTCGCGAGTCGTTTGCTCATTTACCCATGCCGCGCATGACCAATACTTATATGTTGGCTGGCGAGTATGAGCCTGATGAAATTATTGCTTCGGTGAAAAAAGGCATTTATGCCCCGAATTTTGGGGGCGGCCAAGTCGATATTACCTCCGGGAAGTTTGTGTTTTCAGCCAGCGAAGCCTATTTGATTGAAGATGGCAAAATCACTGCGCCAATCAAGGGGGCGACCCTTATTGGCAATGGCCCTGATGCTATGCAGCAGGTGTCGATGGTTGGCAACGATTTGGCATTAGATGCTGGCGTAGGCGTTTGTGGCAAGCAAGGTCAAAGCGTGCCGGTTGGTGTAGGTCAGCCGACATTGAAGTTAGATGCGATGACTGTTGGTGGAACAGCTTAGTAAAAGCGCATAAAATTCAAAGATTTGAAAAGGTGCTAGTGTGGCAGTTTTGCCAAATTCGGCAGTTTCGATCATACTATCGCTCCAACAAGGTTGACGAAAGGGTGGTATAAACCCTTTCACCAACATAAGAATAACGAGAAAAAGACCGAGTTATGCTGCAAAATCTGCTGAATAAACGCCGACTGGCCGCGCTGCCGCAAACCTCTATTGATGCAGGTGCGGTGGAAGTTCTTTGTCAAGCCAGTGACTATAAACAACGGCTTTTGCAATTAATCCAAGGGGCCCGCCGTCGCATCATTCTGACCGCGTTGTATTTGCAAGCCGATGAGGCTGGCGAAGAAGTACTCCGCGCGCTGTTCGCCGCCAAACAACTGAATCCTGAGCTCGACGTGCAAGTGTATGTCGATTTTCATCGCGCACGCCGCGGCTTAATTGGCCAAGAAAATGCTCGGACCAACGCCCAGTTTTATCGTGAAATTGCTGCAGATTATGCGCTGCCTATCCAAATTTTAGGGGTGCCGGTTAAGAAGCGAGAACTGTTTGGCGTACTGCATTTAAAAGGCTTCGTATTTGATGACACGCTATTTTATAGCGGTGCCTCAATTAACAATATTTATCTCGGTCATACTGGGCGCTATCGTGCGGATCGGTATTTAATCCTGACCAACGCAGCGTTGGCAGATTCATTTGTCGCCGGCCATCAACAAATTTTGGGGCAAACTGACGTTGTGCAAAATTTGCTGGCCCCCGATGAACAAATTGCTCAAGCCTATAAAACTGCCCATCGGGGTTGGTTAAAACAAGCTCGGACTTGCAGTTACCCGCAAAAAGGCGAAAGTAAGCCTGAAGCCCTCAATGCCAGTTTACTGATGGGAATGGGGCGTTTAAATAATCCGCTGAATAAAGTCATTTTAGCCATGTTGGCTTTGGCGGAGCGCAACGTGTTGATCTATACCCCTTACTTTAATCCACCCCCAGTGCTGGCAAAAGCCTTGCGCAAATGTTTAAAGCGGGGTGTCAAAGTGACGATTGTGGTTGGTGATAAAACCGCCAACGATTTTTACATTCCACCGACGCAGCGTTTTAATAAAATTGGTGGATTGCCTTACTTGTATGAAACGATTTTACGAAAATTCGTTAAAACCAATCAGAGTTTTATCGACGCCGGTTTGTTAGATGTACGGCTGTGGCGTCATGAAGATAATAGCTACCATTTGAAAGGGATCAGCGTTGATGGCGTTCGCCATTTATTCACTGGGCACAATTTGAATCCACGGGCCTTTTCTCTAGATTTTGAAAATGGCATTTTTGTGGAAGATCATCTCGGCCAATTGACCTCGCAATTGCAACAAGAAGAGCAGCATCTGTTGCAAAACACCACCCACGTTGCGCATTACACCCAAATTGAAATGATGCGTGACTATCCTGAGCCAGTGCAAAAGCTGCTTGGGCGTGTGAAAGGGATCGGTGCTGATTTGGTACTCAAACGATTGATTTAATTCAGTTAAGTTTGGTGAAGCCCGCGACGCTGAACACGGCGCTTGGTTGGGTGGTAAATTTGTCACTGGAGCTCTCGATGTCGCAAACGCTCTCTATTTATCAAGTCGATGCCTTTACCGATCAGCTGTTTGCCGGCAATGCGGCTGCCGTGGTGCCTGTTCGAGCTTGGTTACCTGATGCTGTCATGCTGCAAATCGCTGCAGAAAATAATCTGTCGGAAACTGCGTTTGTTCGTGAGGTCGCTGCTGGTCATGTTGAAATTCGTTGGTTTTCTCCGCTGACAGAAATTGATTTTTGTGGCCATGCCACACTCGCTGCAGCAGATGTGTGGTTTCGACTCCAGCCTGATCTTCGGTTATTACGGGTGAGCACGCGACAAGTGGGCGATTTGACCGTGCAAAAAGGCGACGATGGCTGGTACTTGATGGATTTCCCTGAGCGTCTACCGCTGCCAATCACTGACGTGCCTGCTGCCTTGTTAGCGGCATTGCCGCAATCGCCTGTTGCAGTGTTGCGGAGTGCGCAAGCTTGGTTTGTGGTTTATGACCATGCAGATGATGTCACGAAGTTGCAACCTGATCTGGCATTACTCAAGCAGCTTGGGCCTTATGATGTGGTGGTGACTGCGCCAGGGACTCATTTTGCCGATGGCCAGTATGATTTTGTCAGTCGCTATTTTTGGCCTGCCAATGGCGGCGATGAAGACCCTGTCACTGGTTCTATTCATGCTGGGCTTGCGCCTTATTGGGGGCAACGTCTTGGCAAAAGCCAATTATTGGCATATCAAGCGTCACAACGGGGTGGGGTGTTACGGCTAGGGTTGGCCAATCAAAGAGTACAAGTCAGCGGCCAAGCTCGATTGTATTTAGCAGGCGAAATTTTTGTCCCCACAGGAGCTTCACATGGATGAAAAGCAAGCAAAAGCAGTCGCTGATGCGTTATTGATGCCAAAAACTGCAGAACTGGCAGAAAAGGCCCGACAAAAACAGCGCAAAGAAAAAATTTGGTTACGCAATGCCGAGCGTCGACGTTTTGTGATTTTAGGCGGTGTGCTCGGTTTAATCATCAATTTAGTGTTCGATCGCTCAGGCGTTTGGGTTGCGGTTGGTATGGCTGCCGGTTTTGCGATTGCCACGATCAAACAAATGAAAGAGCACTCTGTAGACAGCCATGATTAGGCCTCAATCGTTTGGGCTTACATTTTTTTGCTTAAAAGGTTTTGCTTGAAAGGCTTGGCTTGAACCGTTGAAAACGAAGTTGCGCGTTTGCTGGGTTGGTGTTGCTGGAGCATTTGGCTTGGTGCGTGATAAAAACGGCGGAAAACTCCCGCCGTTTTCAGTGAAAGATCCTTATCTGACCGGATCTGCAAACATTCTCGTCTGAAATTTGTTGTTTGCGTTTACTCTTCCAAAATTGCCGGTTTAATCAGTTGGAACAATTCGCGGAAAGCTTTCGGTGGCAGGTTTTTCTCCTGCTCACGTTTGGCGTTACGAATTAATGTACGCAGCTGTTGGATTTCTACCTGTGGATATTTTTCAATAAACTCAGTGACTGCGTCGTTATTGGCGATCAGTTTATCGCGCCAATCTTCCACTAAATGGAATTTCCGAGTTGCGGCTTGGTTGGTATTACGCACCACAGCCAGCGCACGTTCAATCGGCTCTAAATCAACCGTGCGCATGACACGGCCGATAAATTGGATATGGCGACGCAGCGCCTCATGCTTTTTCGTGAGTTTGTCTGCCAAGGCTAAGGCATCGGCTAATTCAGCGGGCATGGGGATTTTCGCCCGTGCCGCAGGGCTCAATGCCACAAGTTCTTCGCCTAAAGCCTGCAACGCCAGCATCTCTTTTTTGATCTGGGTTTTACTTTTGCCTTCTTCGCGATCCCAATCGTCGCCATGGGTAAAATCGGTAATATCTGCCATATACACACTACATTTGCTATCTAATTGCGCAAGTATATCAAAAAAGCGTCAGGCTGACCTGAATGATTTATGGTGTTCCTTTTTGCTTTGCCAAAAAGGAAGCGAAAGGGCTTCGATTGTGGGCAGCCACAATTTCTACTTTGCAAGTGCCAGCTTGGCACAGGAGTTCCGACTATCGTCGAGTTCCTTTTTGCTTTGCCAAAAAGGA